>JACRGJ010000114.1 GCA_016212425.1 Micrococcales bacterium
CCCCGACTACGACAGCGACGCGCAGACCGCGCTGTCGGCGTTCGGCCAGGCCAGCGACCGGGTGACGCCACTGCAGATGGCGATGGTGTCGGCGGCGATCGGCAACAGGGGCGTCGTCATGAAGCCGACGCTGGTGCAGAGCGTCACCGCGCCCGACCTGACCCCTGTGCAGGAGTTCCAGGCGCAGCAGTACGGCCAAGCGATCAGTGAGGAGACGGCCTCCACCATGACCCAGCTGATGGTCCAGGACGTGGCGAACGGCGCCGCGAGCAATGCCAGAATCGGGGGGGTCCCGGTCGGCGGCAAGACCGGCACCGCGGAGAACGGGCCGAAGGCGCCCTACACCCTCTGGTTCACCGGCTTCGCGCCGGCCGACAACCCGAAGGTGGCCGTCGCGGTGGTGCTCGAGAACGGCGGCGGCATCGGTCGGCGCGGGTACGGGAATCTGCTCGCGGCGCCGATCGCGAAGAAGGTCATGGAGGCGGTGGTGAGTCGATGAGACCGACATCCGGGCTCACCTTCGGCGGCCGCTACCAGCTCACCGGCCGCATCGCGATCGGCGGCATGGGCGAGGTGTGGCAGGCGACCGACCTGGTGATCGGCCGCACCGTCGCGCTGAAGATCCTCAAGGACGAGTACCTGGGCGATCCCGGCTTCCTCGAGCGCTTCCGCGCCGAGGCCCGGCACGCCGCACTCGTGAACCACGAGGGCATCGCGAACGTCTACGACTACGGCGAGGAGGAGGGCAGCGCGTTCCTCGTCATGGAGCTCGTCCCCGGCGAGCCGCTCTCGGCGGTGCTCGAACGCGAGCGGGTGCTCTCCGCCGACCGGGTGCTCGACTTCGTGGCCCAGACGGCATCCGCTCTGCAGGCCGCGCACATGGCGGGCCTGGTGCACCGCGACATCAAGCCAGGCAACCTGCTCATCACCCCCGAGGGCCGGGTGAAGATCACCGACTTCGGCATCGCCCGGATCGCGGACCAGGTGCCGCTGACGGCCACCGGCCAGGTGATGGGCACGGTGCAGTACCTCTCGCCGGAGCAGGCGTCCGGGCATCCGGCGAATGCCGCCACCGACATCTACTCGCTCGGGATCGTCGCCTACGAGGCGCTCGCCGGGCGGCGGCCGTTCACCGGCGAGTCGCAGGTGGCCATCGCGATGGCGCAGATCAACGAGGCGCCCCCCGAGCTGCCGGTCACGATCTCCGAGCCGGTGCGCAACCTGGTTTACTCGTGCATCGCCAAGCGTCCGGAGGACCGGCCGGCCACGGCCGCCCACCTCGCCCGGGCCGCGCAGGCGCTGCGCCGCGGCGACATCGCCGGTGCGATCGCCGCGGTGCCCGGGGTCGGCGGGCGCAACCCGCAGGCGATGCTGCCGGCCACCGGCGCCACGTCGGTGACACAGGTGATGCCGGCGCCCGGCACGGTGACGCAGCCGACCGCTGCGGCGGCGGCGGAACCGCGCAAGCGGAGCCCGTGGATCATCCCGCTGATCGCCCTGATCATCGTCTTCGCGCTGGCCCTGACCGGGATCATCATCGCCCTCGCGCTGCGCGGCCAGGGGAAGCCCGCCTCGACGCCGTCGGACAGCGGACCCCCCACGTCGGCGAGCTCGTCGCCCTCGGCCTCGCGCACGCCGCAGACGGTGACGATCGACCCGGCGGACTACGAGAAGAAGCTGAGCTACGACGCCGCGCGCGCGAAGCTTCAGGGTCTCCTCTGGGACCTCCAGGTCGAGGCGGGACCGGCGGGCGATCCGGCCCCGACGCCCGAACTCGCGGGCGTCGTGCAGCGGATCAGCCCGTCCGGTCCGGTGCGCCGCGGCCAGACCATCACGCTGACCGTGTACGGCGACTTCCCGCCGCTCAGCGCCCCGCCCACGCCGAACGCGAATCCGGCCTCTGGCGCCACCGGCGACACCGTCACGGTCACCTGGACCGGGTACAGCGGATGCCCGGACGGCTACACCCTCGCGGGGTACGACTTCACCCTCTCCGGCGCGACGCAGACCACCCCGGGGCGAGTGCCGGGAAGCGCCACCTCGACCACCGTGACGCTCACCACCGGCACGGAGGCCACGATCGCCTACACCGCCGTGTGCACCGGTGGTCAGACGCTCACCTCCCCCTCGTCGGGGCAGGCGACCGTGACGATCACCGGGGGCTAGCCCGCAGGGATCGCGTGAGCGGCGCGGGTACACTGAGCCCGTTCTGCCTGCTCTCGCGGGCGACGACCTGGGAGGGTTCGTGACCGACGCGGTGACCGAGAGCGTGCGGATGCTCGCCGGTCGCTACCGTCTCGGGGAGCTGCTCGGCCGCGGCGGCATGGCCGAGGTGTACCGCGGCACGGATGCGCGGCTCGGCCGCACGGTCGCGGTCAAGCTGCTGAAGCCGTCGCTGGCCAACGACCCGGCGTTCCGCACCCGCTTCCGTCAGGAGGCGCAGGCGGCAGCGAAGATGGCGCACCCGACCATCGTCCGCGTCTTCGACGCCGGCGAGGAGACCGTGCGCGACCCGAGCGGCATCGAGGTGCAGGTGCCGTTCATCGTCATGGAGTTCGTGGAGGGCCGCCTGTTGCGCGAGCTCGTGGCGGACGGGCCGACGCCGGCCGCCGAGGCGGCGCGCATCGTGAGCGGCGTGCTGACCGCCCTGGAGTACTCGCACCGCGCAGGGGTGGTGCACCGCGACATCAAGCCCGGCAACATCATGATCACCTCCTCCGGGCAGGTGAAGGTCATGGACTTCGGCATCGCGCGGGCGATCTCCGAGTCGTCGGCGACGATCGCGCAGACCAGCGCCATCCTCGGCACGGCGCAGTACTTCTCGCCCGAACAGGCCCGCGGCGAGTCGGTCGACGCCCGCACCGACCTCTACTCCGCGGGCGTCGTGCTCTACGAGCTGCTCACCGGGCGTGCGCCGTTCCGGGCCGATACCGCGGTCGCGGTCGCGTATCAGCACGTCAGCGAGGCTCCGGTCCCGCCGAACGCCCTCGTGCCCTCCGTTTCGCCGGCGATGAACGCGGTCGTGCTCCGCGCCCTGGCGAAGGATCGCTTCGAGCGCTACCAGTCCGCCGCCGAGTTCCGATCGGATGTCGAGGTCGCGGCCGCCGGCAAGGTGCCTGCGTACACGGCGCCGCGGGACGACTTCTCGACGACCCTGTTCGGCGTGAATCCGGCATCCGGCGCGGCGTCGCAGGAGACCATGCGCCGGCTCGCGTCGGAGGACGCCGATCGCCTCCCGCGCACCACCCAGTCCCGGCCCCCCGTGGCGTGGATCTGGAGCGGCGTCGCGGTGATGGTGGTCATCGTCGTCTCGGTGATGGTGTGGGTGTTCTCGCTGCAGTCCGGAACGACCATCGCGGATGCCGCATCGGTCTCTGTCCCGGATGTCGCCGGGCAGAGCTTCGCCAGCGCCGAGAAGGAGCTGACGCGGGCCGGGCTCGTCGTCACCCGCATCGACCGGGCGAGCCAGAACGTGGCGACGGGCAACGTGATCGACACCACTCCGAGGGCGGGCGCCTCCGTCTCGAAGGGCTTCACGATCCAGGTGGGCGTCTCGTCGGGTCCGCAGAAGGTCGCGGTGCCGCCGGTGGAGGGCCAGGCCCGGGCCGATGCCATCGCGACGCTGCGGGCCGCCGGACTCGATGTGGGCGAGGTCACCGAGGTCGACTCGGCGACCGTCGCGAAGGACCGCGTGATCTCCTCGGACCCCGCGGGCGGCACGGATGGGGTCCAGACCGGAACCAAGGTGAACCTCCAGGTCTCCTCGGGCAACGTCACCGTCCCGGACGTCCGGGGCCAGGACGTCCAGGCGGCGAGCGACGCGATCGCCGCGCCGGATGTGGGCCTGCAGACCAGCCTGGTCGCCGACCGCGGCTGCGCGGGTCAGAAGGTGACCAAGCAGTCCGTGACGGGTCCCGCACCGCAGGGCACCGTGGTGCAGCTGACCTACTGCTCCGGGTCGTAGCCGCCGGCTGAGCGCTGGCTCCGACCCGCCGACCACCACGTGATGCGAGCCCATCCGGGCCCTAGCGTGAGGGCGGACGCATGACGAGGGACGAGCCCTCCCGCGTCGGAGGGGTCGGGTATGTCGACGGTTCGCAGGTCGCCGCGACGGGCGCCGCGTGTCTGAGCGGAACGATGCTGTCCGACGGTCCGCGCCGGGCCGCGGGGTCCCGTTGGGTCGCCTGCTGCCCCTCGTCGTGGCGGTGGGGCTTGCAACGCCCGCGATGGCGGTGCGGTTGGCCGGTGCGGAACCTCCGGCACTGTTCAGCGTGCTCATCTACGGCGCCGCGTTCATCGGCGCGGCGCTGCTGCTCGCGTGGGGGACCGAGCTCGCGCAGCTCGACCTGCCCAGGGGACTGGCCGTCTCGATGCTGGCCCTGATCGCCATCCTTCCCGAGTACGCGGTCGATCTGCTGTTCGCGTTCCAGGCCGGGTCCGATCCGAGCCGGGCGCCGCTCGCGCTGGCGAACATGACCGGAGCGAATCGTCTGCTGATCGGCGTCGGCTGGTCGTTGGTGGTCCTGGTCGCCGCCCTCGGCTTCCGCAGGGCACGACGGGGGCGACCCGACCAGGGTGCGCAGTTCAGCTTCCAGCTGGGGCGGCTCTCCAGCGTGGACGTCGTACTCCTGGCGGTGATCTCCCTCTACAGCCTCAACCTGCTGTTCCGCCCGAGCCTGACGCTGCTCGACTCCGTCATCCTCATCGCCCTTTTCGTCTTCTACGTCGCACGCCTGTGGCGGGCGCCCAAGGAGGTGCCGGAGTTCATCGGGCCGCCCGCGCTCATCAGCCGGCTCTCCGCGGGGCCTCGGCGGACCGTCACCGTCCTGCTCATGGTCGTCGCCGCCGCGGTCATCCTGCTGTCGGCCGAACCGTTCTCCGGCTCTCTGATCAGCGCCGGCGATCAGCTCGGGGTCGACAGCTTCCTCATGGTGCAGTGGATCGCTCCCCTGGCCACGGAGACCGCGGAGCTGATCCCCGCATGCATCTTCGCCTGGCGTCAGAGCGCCGACGAGGGGCTCGGAACCCTGCTCTCCTCGAAGATCAACCAGTGGTCTCTGCTGGTCGGGGCGGTACCTCTGGCCTTCCTCCTCGGCGGCGGCGGGCTCGGCGGACTGCCGATGGATCCCGCTCAGCGTCAGGAGCTGTTCCTGACGGCGGCGCAGTCGGTGTTCGCGGTGAGTCTGCTGACGGACCGGAAGCTGTCGGTGCGCGAGGCGGTGCTCATCCTCCTGCTCTTCCTCGGCGACTTCATTGCGAGCGTCCTGCTGAGCGAGGACACGCGAGTGTTCGCCCGCATCGGGTTCGCCGCGCTCTACCTCGTCCTCGCGCTGCTGTGGCTGACCCGCGCACGCCGACGGCTGCCGCGGTTGTTCCGTGATGCTCTGATCGTCCCCCCGGCGCAGCTGGTCGAGAAGGAGCCGCGGCGCGCGTGATGCTCCGTCGGCCGCAGGAAACGGCCGCCTGTGCGCCGAAGGGTCCGTCGGTTGTCAGGGGGCCGCCGTTACCATGGTCGGGCGGTAGCCGGATGGGTACGGCCGAGAGGAATGAACATGGGACACGGCGGCGGCCACCACGGCTCCTCGGGAGGATGGGGCTCCGGGCACCGCGGATCCTCGCACGGGCGCGGGTCCGGGCATCACGGATCCTCGAACGGGTGGGGGTCCGGTCACCACGGATCGTCGCGGCGGCACGGCAGCGGGTCCGGGGGGCTGCTGGGTCGGATCATCCGGCTGCTGCTCGGACGCGGTCACCGCTGACCCTGCGCTACCACTGACCCCGCTCGTGGCCATTCACGCGGGAACCGTCACACCCGCAGCAGCGGACTGAGCCCTGCCGAGCGCTCCGCGGCACCCGGGAGGCCTACCTTCTCGAGCCAGTTGCCGAGCATCCGGTAGCCTCCCTCGGTCATCACCGACTCGGGGTGGAACTGCACCCCCTCGATCGGGGCGCTCCGGTGGCGCAGACCCATGATCACCCCGCCGGCGGTGCGGGCGGTGACGATCAGGTCGTCCGGCACGGTTGAGGCCACCACGGCGAGCGAGTGGTACCGCGTGCCCCGGAAGGGCTGGGGGACTCCCTCGTAGAACCAGCTGCCGTCGTGCTCGACGTCCGAGGTCTTCCCGTGCATCAGCTCGTCGGCGTGGGTGACCGTGGCACCGAGTGCCTCGGCGATGGCCTGGTGACCGAGGCAGACGCCCAGAAGCGGCGACCCGGCGGCGAGAGCGGCCCGCACGGTCGGGATGCAGATGCCCGCGGCGCTCGGCGTGCCCGGCCCGGGCGAGAGCAGCACCGCGTCGAACTCCGCGATCCGCGCGGGCACCTCGGCCTGGCCGATGTCGTCGTTGCGGATGACCACCGGCTCGGCCCCGAGCTCCTGC
>JACRGJ010000113.1 GCA_016212425.1 Micrococcales bacterium
CGTCGGGCCCTCCCAGCCGATCGAGGGATGCGCGGCCACGCCGAAGGGCTTGTCGACGACGACGATGTCGTCGTCATCCGCCACGATGCGCAACTCCGGCACCGGCTGCGCGACGATCCGCGGCGGCTCCTTCGGCATCCACTCCACCTCGAGCCACGCGCCGCCGGTGAGGCGGTCCGACTTGCCGAGCTCCCGCCCGTCCAGGTGTGCGCCTCCCGCGTCGAGCACGTCGACGGCGAAGCTCCGTGAGAACCCGAGGAGCCGGGCGAGCGCCGCATCCGCCCGCTCCCCCGTCAGCCCGTCCGGCACGGCCAGTGACCGGCGCTCGGTCACGTCGCCGGGGACCCCGCCGCGGGGCGTGGGGGGATGCGGGTGCCGTCGAGTCGTACTCCGCGGAACGTCAGGATCAGGAACAGAGCCGCCGCGGTGCAGACCCAGACATCGGCGATGTTGAAGACCGCCGGGAATCCCCACACCTGCAGGTAGTCGACGACGCTGCCCTGCCCTGCACCCGGGGGCCGGATGAAGCGATCGGTCGCGTTGCCCAGCGCCCCGCCGAGCACGAATCCGAACACGACGCCCCAGACGACCGAGCGGATCCGTCGCGCGAACCAGATCACGAACGCGATGACCCCGAGCGCCACGAGGGTGAGGGCCCAGGTGTACCCGCTGAACGAGGAGAAGGCCGCACCCGAGTTCTGGAGGTAGCGCAACTGCAGAACCTCGCCGAGCACCGGCACCGTCTGCCCGAGGGACATCGACGCGACGACGGCGGCCTTGATCCCCTGATCGATCGCGTAGAGCACGGCGGCGATCACGAAGATCAGCACCAGGATCCGCGGGCTGAATCTCCGCGGCGACGCCGCGCTGCCTCGCTCAGGCGAACCGGACGACTCGAGCGAACTCGACGACTCGAGCGAACTCGACGACTCGGACGGGCTCGGACGTTCGGACGTGCTCGCAGGCGTGGACGGACTCGCAGGCGTGGACGCGCTCGCAGGCGTGGACGCGCTCGCAGGCGTGGATGGACTCGCAGGCGTGGACGGTCCGGACGAAGGAGCGTCGTCCCGCTCAGCGGGCGCCGGCACCGCTCTGCGGATCGCCCGCGTGCACCGGCTGCTCGGTCGGTGCGACGGCGAATCCACCCGTGGTGACGTGCGGGTGGTCGTCGGCGGCCTCCTCGGCCTCTCTCCGGACTCCCGAGGTGTGCTCGAGCTGCTCGAGCTGAGCCTGGATGTAGGTCTTGAGCTTCTGGCGGTACTCGGCCTCGAACGCGCTCAGCTGATCGATCGCGGTCTGCAGCTCGGACCTGCGCGACTCCAGCTCCCCGAGCTGGGTGCGGGTCTGCTCCTCCGCCTGAGCGAGCTGGGTGCGGCTCTGCTCATCCGCCTGAGCGAGCTGCATACGGCTCTGCTCGTCGGCGTGGGCGAGCTGCGCCCTGCTCTGCTCCTCCGCCTCGGCGACGACCCGCGCGGCGGTGGCGTGGCCCTCGGCGATGAGGGCGTCGCGGCGCTGGATGCCCTCCCGCACGTGCTCCTCGTGGAGTCGCCGGGCGAGCTGCAGGAGGTTGTTGGTCGACGTGGTGTCGGAAACGTGATCCTCGGGCTGGGCCGCGACCGGCGCGGGCACCTCGGCGGACGGCTGCACCGCCGCGGGCTCCGGCTCGGCAGGGGCGACCGGCTCGGCTGCGACCTCGGCCGGCGCAGCCTCCTGCGCAGCCGGGGCGGATGCGCCACCCCGCTGCAGCTCGTTGATGCGCGCTTCGCCGGCGATGAGGCGCTGTCGCAGCTCCTCGTTGTCCTGGTTCAGGCGGCGCAGCTCGACCACGACCTCGTCGAGGAAGTCGTCGACCTCGTCCTGGTCGTAGCCTTCCCGGAACTTGGTCGGGTTGAACCGCTTGTTGACGACATCCTCGGGCGTCAGAGCCATCACTGTTCCTCACATCTGTCGAGCCGGAAGCGCGGCGACCACGCTAGCAAGAACCCCCGGTGGCGGAGCCCGGCTATCAGAGTACCGCGACAGGAAGGGCCCGCCACGATCCGCGGGCCACCTGATCCCCGAGCGCTACCGGGCGAAGAACGCGGCCTCGACCTCGGACTCGGCCTCCGACTCCTGCCCGCTCACCGCGATGTGCTGGGGTGAGAGGAGGAAGACCTTGCTCGTGACCCGCTCGATGGTGCCGTAGAGACCCTGGGAGAGGCCGCTCGCGAAGTCGATGAGCCGACGCGCATCGCCCTCGCTCATCTGGCCGAGGTTGATGATCACCGGCACGCCCTCGCGGAAGCTCTCGGCGATCGCTCGGGCATCGCGGTACTGCCGCGGGTGCACGGTGAGGATCTCGTTGAGCTCACCGTGGGTCGGACGGGTCACCGGGGTCGGTCGGCGCAGGGGGGTCACCGGGGCGCGGGACCCCGTCGCCGCGGGCTGCTGCTGAACGGGCGCCTCGGGCTCGTCGTACTCCTCGTCCGCCAGACCGAGGTAGACCATGGTCTTGCGCAGCGGGTTCGCCATCTGATTCCTCCGGGGATCGGTGCCTGGCTCGAGATTAACGAGGCTCGGGCCGTTTTCCCGTGATTGCCGTTCCGATCCGAAGGTGTGTCGCGCCCTCGAGGATCGCCTCGCGGTAGTCCTGCGACATGCCGGCCGAGATCGCCGTCGCTGCGGGCTCGAGACGGCGGAGGCGCTCGGATGCGGCGCGCACCCGCGCGAAGGCACGGCGCGGATCCTCCGCCAGCGGGGCGACCGCCATCACGCCGCGAAGGCGCAGGCCGGGCGCCGTCAGGATCCGTTCGACCAGCGCCTCCATCGCATCCGGAGCCACCCCGCCCCGCCCCGGGTCGTCGGTGAGGTTGAGTTGCAGGAGGACGTCCAGGGTCTCGTCGGCCGCGGGGTTCGCGAGTGCGTCGACGACGCTGTCCCGGTCGAGGGAGTGCACCGCGCTCGCGTAGCGGCGGACCTGACGCGCCTTCTTCGACTGGAGCTGGCCGACGAAGTGCCAGCGCAACGCCAGCTCCGATAGCTCCGCGGCTTTGGCCTGCGCCTCCTGGTGCCGGTTCTCCCCCACGTCGCGGACCCCGAGGTCGGCGAGCTCACGGACCAGCGCCGCGGGATGGAACTTGGTGATCACGATGCGGGTGATCTCGACGGGATCGCGTCCCGCCTCGCGGGCGGCGGCGGCGATGCGCGCATCCGTCTCGGCGAGCCGGTCGCCGAGCGCGCTCACGGTCGTCCCGGTCCCACGGTGATCGGGGGCCGGACTACTTGAGGAAGTCCGGCACGTCGAGGTCGTCGTCGTCGTCGAAGTCGCGGTCGACCCGGGGGGTCGTCGGTGCCTCGGGCTCACGGCTCCAGCTCGGCGCGGCCGCGACCGGCTCCGGGGCGGGGATGGCCGCGGGCGTCGACGCCAGCGGCGGTGCGACGGCTGCGGTCCCCTCGCCGGGTCCGGGGATGCCCGCGTCGAGGAAGCCGCCGGCCATATCGTGCGGCCGGGCGGAGGGCTCTCCGCCGTCGAAGCCGGCCGCGATGACGGTGACGCGGACCTCGTCGCCGAGCGTGTCGTCGATGACCGCGCCGAAGATGATGTTCGCCTCCGGATGCACCGCCTCCTGCACGAGCCGAGCGGCGTCGTTGATCTCGAAGATGCCGAGATTCGATCCGCCCTGGATGGAGAGCAGGACACCGTGGGCGCCGTCGATGGAGGCCTCCAGGAGCGGGCTGTCGACGGCGAGCTCGGCCGCCTTGATGGCGCGGTCGGCACCGCGGCTGGCGCCGATGCCCATCAGCGCCGATCCCGCACCCTGCATCACGCTCTTGACGTCGGCGAAGTCGAGGTTGATGAGCCCGGGCGTGGTGATGAGGTCGGTGATGCCCTGGACGCCGGCGAGCAGCACCTGATCGGCGGTGGAGAACGCCTCGAGCATCGAGATGCCGCGGTCGCTGATCTCCAGCAGCCGGTCGTTGGGCACCACGATGAGGGTGTCGACCTCCTCCTTCAGGCCGGCGACGCCCTGCTCGGCCTGGGCCTGACGGCGCTTGCCCTCGAAGCCGAAGGGCTTGGTCACCACACCGATCGTGAGCGCCCCGATCGCCTTCGCGATGCGGGCAACGACCGGCGCGCCCCCGGTGCCGGTGCCGCCGCCCTCGCCCGCCGTGACGAAGACCATGTCGGCGCCGGCGAGCGCCTCCTCGATCTCCTCGGCGTGGTCCTCCGCCGCGCGGCGACCGACCTCCGGGTCGGCGCCGGCACCGAGTCCGCGGGTGAGTTCGCGACCCACGTCGAGCTTGACGTCCGCATCGCTCATCAGCAGCGCCTGGGCATCGGTGTTGATCGCGATGAACTCCACTCCGCGCAGGCCCAGCTCGATCATGCGGTTCACGGCGTTGACGCCGCCGCCGCCGATGCCGACGACTTTGATCACGGCGAGGTAGTTCTGGTTGGAAGTCACGTCCGGCCCCTTCGAGTGAAAACCTTCAACCTCTACCTGAGCCTGAAGTTTTCCTCACTGTTGTGTGCGGTGTTCACGGTAGGCGTCGCGTCCGGCGGCCGGCCCGAGGCGCGCGCGTGTCGCGCGAACACGCTCGTCGGATCGAAGGCGATCGCCTCTTTACGAGGCCCTGAAGATCGCCGTGCCCGGAGAGGCGACATCGAAGCTGCCCGCCTGCCCGGCCAGCCACTCCGGCATCCGCGTCAGGGTCTGCGCCTTGGCGGCGGGGTCGTCGGCGCTGCCCCACTCCACGATCTGGCCCGTGCCCGTGACGGTGAAGCTGACGTCGTCGGCCGTGCGTGCGGTCACGGTGTCCACCCGCGACAGCAGGTCGGGAGGGAGGGTGAGCAGCACGCGGGTCATCGCCCGGAAGGCGATCCCATCCACACCCTGCGAGGGGGGAAGAGTGAGAGCCGCGATCCCGGCGGGCCGGCCCAGACTCGATGCGACAGCGACCCCCGCCGGATCGACGAGCTCGAAACCCGCGCCGGAGTCGAGCGCCGCCACCGGCTGCCGCTCGACGACGCGGATCAGCAGGGAGTCGGGCGGCACGATCTCGGTCGAGTAGCTGCGTATGAGGGGGAACGCGCCCAGCTCGGCCCCGATGCGCTTCTCATCCAGCAGCGCGAGCGGGGTGCCCAGCTGCCCGTCCACGGCGCCGCGGAGCTGGCTCGCGCTCAGACGGGAGGTGCCCTCCACGCTGATCCGGCGGAGGGCGAGGAGCGGTGAGTAGACCGCGCCGACGATCATCACGGCCAGCAGCAACGCGAGGGATCCCGCGGTGGCGACCGCGATGCGGCGGCGCCGGGTGCGCCGCGTGAACCGGCGGACCTCCGCCTTCTCGGCACGCCGACGGGCTCGCGCCGCGGAACGCAGCTCGGCCCTGGCCGAGCGCACGCGGACCGGGCGCGCCGGGGGCGCGGGCGCCGGATCGGGGGGACGCGGCCTCCGCGGGGTGGCGGCCGGTCGGCTCAGGGTCGCGGTCCTGCCCCGGGCAGGCGCAGCCGGCTCGGCCGGTCGGTCGAAGCCCTCGGGACGCTTCACCGCGCGCCACCCGGGGGGATGGCTCCGAGGGAGCCGAGGAGCTGCGGGATGATGCGGTACACGTCGCCGCAGGAGAGCGTCACGACGAGGTCGCCCTCCCGCGCGATCGACGCGACCCGGTCGGCGGCCTCCTGCCAGTCCGGCAGGTAGTCCACGCGGGACGGCTCGGCGAAGCGTCCCGCGACGGTGGCGCCGGTGACCCCGGGGATCGGGTCCTCGCGCGCCCCGAACACGTCGAGCACGACGGTGTGGTCGGCGAGCGACTCGTAGGCCGAGGCGAACTGCCCGGCCATCAGCCGGGTGCGGGAGTACAGGTGCGGCTGGTGCACGGCGATCACGCGGCCTTCGCCCGCCACCTCCCGCGCCGTCCGGAGCGTCGCCTCGACCTCGGTGGGGTGGTGGGCGTAGTCGTCGAAGACCCGCACGCCGCGCACCTCGCCGTGCAGCTCGAACCGGCGACCAGTGCCGCCGAAGCTCTCGAGGGCGCGTGCGCTGTCGGTGGGCGGGTAGCCCATCCCGACGAGCACCGCGAAGGCACCCGCGGCGTTCGTGCCGTTGTGCTCGCCGGGCACCCCGAGGCGCAGCACATGCTCGCGGCCGAGGTGGCCGAGCCGCAGCGTGACGCCGCCGGCATCCGCCTCGATGGAGAGGATGTGGACATCGCTGCCGGCGGCGCGCCCGAAACGGACGACGCGGCGGGCCGCGACCCGTCGCGTCACGGCGACCGCTCCGGGGTCGTCGGCCGAGACGACGACGAGCTCGCGCGCCGCGTCGGCGAAGCGCACGAACGCGTCCTCGAACGCCGCGGCGTCCCCGTAGTGGTCGAGGTGGTCCGCATCGACATTCGTGATCAGGGCGACGGCGGTGTCGTAGAGGAGGAAGGAGCCGTCGGACTCGTCGGCCTCGATCACCCAGAGGCCGTCCGACGTCGCGCCGTCGGGGCCCGAGCCGTAGTCCGAGCTGGTGCCGTAGCTCTGGATCACGCCGCCGTTGACGAAGCTCGGGTCGGCGCCGAGCTCCCGCAGGGCGGTCACGATCATCCCGGTGGAGGTGGTCTTGCCGTGAGCGCCGGCGACCGCGACCACCCGATGCCCGCGGGAGAGCCAGTGCAGCGCGTGCGCTCGATGCAGCACGGGGATGCCGCGCTCGAGGGCGGCGCGGTACTCCGGGTTGTCCTGCCAGAGCGCGCCGGTGACGACGACCGCCTCCGCGTCGCCGAGGTTCGCCGCATCGTGGCCGATGGCGATCTCCGCGCCGAGCCGGCGCAGCTCGTCCACCGCGTCGGAGCCGCGCAGGTCCGATCCGGTGACACGGTGGCCCGCGGCGAGGAAGAGTCGGGCGACCCCGCTCATGCCCGAGCCGCCGATGCCGATGAAGTGCGTCGAGCCGAGCGCCGCCGGCAGGTCGAGGTCGAGGTCCGGGGAGATCATCCGGCCAACCCTACGGTCGGCGTGGGCGCGGCGCTGTCGCGCGCGTCGAGCACGAGGTCGACCATCCGATCGGCTCCGTCACGCACTCCCTGAGCCGCGGCGCGGGCCGCCAGGTCGGCGATGCCGGCGCGGTCGGCGAGCAGCTGCACCCCGAGGGTCTCGATCCACTCGGGCGTGAAATCCGCGTCCCTGACGAGGATCGCCCCGCCCGCCTCGACGAGGTCGCGCGCATTGACGGCCTGCTCCCCGTTGCCGACCGGGTAGGGCACGAGCACCCCGGGCACGCCGAGCGCGGCGAGCTCGGCTACCGCCCCCGCTCCGGCGCGCGAGATCGCGAGGGTGGCCACGGCGAGGGCGAGTTCCATCCGGTCGCAGTACTCCAGGATGCGGTAGCCGGCAAGCCCGGGGTCGGCGACGGGCGAGCGCGATCCGGTCAGGTGCAGCACCTGCCACCCGCTGCCGATGATCGCGGGCGCTGCTGCCGCGACGGTCTCATTGATGCTCCGGGCGCCCGTGGAGCCGCCGGTGACGAGCAGCACGGGTCGGGTGCCGTCGAGCCGGAAGCGCGCGAGCCCCTCCGCCCGGGCGGCGGGCAGATCGACCCGCTCCAGCTCGCGGCGCAGCGGCATGCCCACGATCCGGGCGTGCGGCAGCCGGGTGGAGGCGAAGGTCACCCCGACGAAGGAGGTCAGGCGCGCGCCGAGCCGGTTCGCGATGCCGGGCCTGGCGTTCTGCTCGTGGATGGCCAGCGGGCGGCGCTCGGCGCGGGCGGCGAGGTAGGCCGGTGCCGCGGCGTAGCCGCCCACCCCCACCACGACCTCGACGCGGCGCTCCCGCAGCACTGTGCGGACCAGGTCGACGGAGCGCCGCAGAGAGCTCGGGAAACGCAGGGCTGCCGGCCCCGGGCGCCGGGGGAACGGCAGCCGGGGAACGGTGAGCAGTTCGTACCCGCGCTCGGGCACCAGCCGCGCCTCGAGCCCCTCGGCCGTCCCGAGCATCAGCACGTGGGCGTCCGGCTCCCGCTCGCGCAGGCGGTCGGCCGTCGCGAGCAGCGGGTTCACGTGCCCTGCCGTGCCGCCGCCCGCGAAGAGGAAGGTGGTCACCGCGCCGGCGCTTCCCGCAACCCGGTGTCCGCGGCGTCGGGGTGGTGCCGCGCGAAGGAGAGCACGATCCCGATCGCGGCCATGGTGCCGATGAGCGCGGTGCCGCCCGCGGAGACCAGCGGCAGGGGAACCCCGAGGACGGGCAGCAGCCCGAGCACCACGGCGATGTTCACGAAGGCCTGCCCGATCACCCACACCATGACGCCGCCGACGACGACTCGGGGGAACATGTCGCGCTGCATCCGGATGATGCGCACGAAGGCGAAGGCGAGCAGCACGAACAGCAGCAGCACGACGATCGCCCCGACCAGCCCGAGCTCGTCCCCGATGACCGCGAAGATGAAGTCGTTGTCGGCCGCGGGCAGCCACGACCACTTGACGATCGAGTTGCCCAGACCGCTGCCGAAGACTCCCCCGTGCGCCAGCGAGTACCAGCCCTGCAGGGTCTGGTAGCAGCTGGTGAGCGCGTCGTCCGGATTCGTGCAGCCCTGCAGCCAGACCTGGATCCGGTCGACCCGTGAGCTGCGGATCTGCGAGAGAGAGTAGGCCACGAGCGCGGCACCGAGGAGGAACACGGCGATGATCCGAAGGCGCACCGCCGCGAAGAAGTAGGCCGCCAGGACGATGGTGAACAGGATCATCGCGGTGCCGAGGTCCCCGCCGCCGAGCACCAGTCCGATGGCGACGACGGCCACGGGGATGATGGGGATCGCCACGTGCTTCCAGTCCCGGAGGAGATCCTGCTTGCGGGCGAGGATGGTCGCGAACCAGACGACCAGGGCGAGCTTGATGAACTCCGAGGGCTGGGCGGTGACCGGTCCGATGCGGATCCAGTTGGTGTTGTAGCCGTTCCCGTACCGGAGTCCGGGAACGTAGACGAGCAGCTGCAGGAACACGCTGCCGACGATCGCCGCCCAGGACCACCGGCGCCAGAACCGCACGGGAAGGCGGGCCAGGATCAGCATGATCGGCAGCCCGATCAGGGCGAACAGGCCCTGGCGGGAGGCGCGCGCGAAGAAGTCGCCGCCGTCGGCGCCCGACTGGATCGAGGACGACGAGAGCACCATGACGAGCCCGAATGCGACGAGGAACACTGTGGCCCCCAGAAGGAGGAAGTACTCGCTCGTCTCGGCCGCGAAGAGGCGGCGCACGGCGACGACCGCCTTCGCACCCTGCCGGGAGGCGGGCGCCTCGACGGGGCGGCGGACCCGAGGGCCGACGTCAGGGCCGGGCCGGTGCGCCGTCGGGCGGGTCGTCGTGCGGGGCCGCTCCGGTGTCGTCGTCACGGGCTCCCCCTTCTGCATGGCTTGTGGTGCGGCGTTCGGCGTACTCGCGGACCGCGTCGGCGAAGCGCCGGCCGCGATCCGCGTAGTCCGCGAACTGGTCGAATGAGGCTGCCGCCGGTGCGAGCAGCACGGTGTCGCCCACGCGGGCGAGTGCCGCCGCCGCCCGCACAGCCGCAGGCATCACCTGCTCAGTCTCGGGGGCGTGCACCTCGACGACCGGAACGCCCGGCGCGTGTCGCGCGAACGCGTCGAGCAGTGCCGCACGCTCCCGGCCGATGAGCACCGCGCCGCGCAGCCGCGGACCGGCCGCCGCGATGAGCGGCGCAACGTCGACGCCCTTGAACTGACCGCCGAGCATCCACACCACGGACTCGAACGCCGCGAGGGAGGCGCGGGCCGCCTCAGCGTTCGTGGCCTTCGAGTCGTCGATCCAGACGATCCCCTCGGCCTCCGCCACGCGCTCGGTGCGGTGCGGGGCGACCCGGAACGCGCGGATGCCCTCCCGGACCGCAGCCGGCGGGAGCCCGACGGCGCGGACGAGCGCCGCCGCCGCGAGGGCGTTCTGGGCCATGTGCGGCGAGGCGAGACCGGCGACGACGAGGTCGTCGACGGTGCCGAGTTCGAGGGCGGTGCTCCGGCGGTCGTCGAGGAACGCCCGGTCGACGAGCACGCCGTCGACGATCCCGAGATCGGACGGAGAGGGGATGCCGAGGCCGAAGCCGACGGCGCGGGCGCCCTCCTGAACCTCCGCCTCCTCGACCATGCGCTCGGTGGCGCCGTCCGCGAGATTGTAGACGCACGCGACGCGCGTGTTCCGGTAGACCTTCGCCTTCGCGTCCCGGTAGGCGTCCGCCGATCCGTGCCAGGCGAGGTGGTCGTCGGCGAGATTGAGGCATACGCTCGCGAGGGGCGCCACCTCTCCCCCCTGACTCCGGGCGAACCAGTGCAACTGGTGACTGGAGAGCTCGACGACGAGCACGTCGAAGCCCTCGGGGTCGCGCACGGCATCGAGCACCGGCACGCCGATGTTGCCCACCGGGGCGGCCCTGACCCCGCCGGCGACGAGCATCGTCGCGGCGAGCTCGGTCGTCGTGGTCTTCCCGTTGGTGCCGGTCACGCAGAGCCACTCGGCGGCGCGCACCTTGTCCCGCACGCGCCAGGCCAGCTCGATGTCGCCCCAGACGGGCAGCGACCGCTCCTCGGCCCAGCGGAGCAGGGGATGCCGGGGCGGATATCCGGGCGAGACGACGACGAGCTCGGGGTCGAAGTCCGCGAACGCCGGAGGGGCCCCGGCATCGTCGGCGACCGCCAGCCAGCGGGCGCCGATCACCGCGAGCAGGTCGACGTGCTCCGGCGAGCCGGAGGCGCCGCTCACGAGCACCTCCGCGCCGAGTTCGACCAGGGTGTCCGCCACCGAGAAGCCCGTCACACCGAGACCGAGGACGAGCACGCGCAGCCCGCGCCAGTCCGCATGCCAGCTGGTGAGAGCGGCGAGGTCGCGTTGCGCGCTCACGGCGCCCAGCGCGTCGCGAGGGGCCTCAGCAGCGCCCTCAGCAGCACCCTCATCGAACAGCCCACTCGAGGTAGAACACGCCGATGCCGGCGGCGACGCACATCCCGCCGATGATCCAGAACCGCACGACGACCGTGATCTCGGCCCAGCCCTTGAGCTCGAAGTGGTGATGCAGCGGGCTCATGAGGAAGACGCGCCGGCCGCCGGAGAGCTTGAAGTAGACGCGCTGGACGATGACCGACCCGGTGACGATGAAGTAGATGCCGCCGATGAGCACCAGCAGCAGCTCGGTGCGGGTCAGGATCGCCAGGCCGGCGAGCGCCCCGCCGAGGGCGAGCGAGCCGGTGTCGCCCATGAAGATCTGCGCCGGAGAGGTGTTCCACCACAGGAAGCCGATGAGACTCCCGGCGATCGCGGCGGCGACCACGGCGAGGTCGAGGGGGTCGCGGACCGAGTAGCACTTGCTCGCGACGTCGACATCGAGGTTCGCGCTGCTGCAGGACTGGTTGAACTGCCAGAAGCCGATGGCGATGTAGCCCGAGAAGGCGAGGATCGCCGAGCCGGTGGCGAGGCCGTCGAGCCCGTCGGCGACGTTGACGCCATTCGAGGCGCTGACCGCGATGACGTTGGTCCAGACGACGAACAGGATGACGCCGAGCACCGTTCCGAAGGCCGCGAGATTGAGCCACGGGATGTCGCGGATGAACGAGACGGCGGTCGAGGCCGGCCGCAGGGAGTACTCGTCCTCGGGGGCCATGAGCGCGACGATCGCGAAGGTCGTGGCGATCACGACCTGCCCGGCGATCTTCGCCCACCCGCCGAGCCCGAGGCTTCGCTGGTTGCGCGTCTTCAGGAAGTCGTCGAGGAAGCCGACGGCACCGAGTCCGACCATCAGCAGGTAGACCATGACGCCGACGAGCGTCCACGGCGCGCCGATGACCAGGTGCCCGACGAGGTAGCCGAGTCCCGAGCCGAGGATGAAGATGATGCCGCCCATGGTGGGCGTGCCGCGCTTGGCGTGATGCGACTGCGGGCCGTCGTCGCGGATGAACTGCCCCCAGCCGAGCCGGCGGAACAGGCGGATGAACAGGGGCGTCCCGAGGAGCGTGAACGCCAGCCCGAACCCGGCGGCGACCAGGAGCCCGATCATCCGCCGTCTCCCGGCACGGGATCCCCGATCGGCCCGGAAGCGGCGATCCGATCGCCGAGCACGCGCAGCCCCGCGGATTTGGAGGACTTCACGAGGACGACATCCCCGGGCCGGAGCACCTCACGCAGCACAGCGTAGGCGGCGTCGTGGTCCGGGACGAGCACCGACTCCCCGTCCCATGACCCCTCCAGTCCCGCCGCGTGGTGGATGTGGCGGGCGCCGTCGCCGACGACGATGAGCTGCGCGATGTTCAGGCGCACCGCGAGCCGGCCGATCCGGTCGTGCTCCTCGTCGCTGAACTCGCCGAGCTCCGCCATCTCGCCGATGACCGCGATCGAGCGCCGCTCCCCCGCCGTCAGCTCGGCGAGGGTCTTCAGTGCCGCCGCGGTCGAGTCCGGGCTCGCGTTGTAGGCGTCGTTGATGACGGTGACGCCGTCGCCGCGCTCGAGCACCTCCATGCGCCAGCGCTCGGCCCGAGCCACCGTTCCGAGGGTCTGGATCGCGCGATCGAGGTCGAGCCCCCGCTCTCGCGCCACGGCGAGGGCGGCGAGGGCGTTGCCCACGTGGTGCTCGCCCAGGATGCGCAGGCGCACGGGACGCGCGATGCCGTCGGCCACGACGGTGAACCGGGTGCCGCCGGCATTGACCTCGATGTCCTCGGCGCGGACGTCGGCGCGCCGGGACAGTCCGAAGCGGACCACGCGCGCCCGGGTCTCGCCGGCCATCTGCTCGACCCGCGGATCGTCGGTGTTGAGCACGGCCACGGCCGTCGCCGGGAGGCCGGTGACGAGGCCCGCCTTCTCGCGGCGCACCTCCTCGACGCCGCCGAACATGCCCGCGTGCGCCATGCCGACCTTGAGCACCACCGCGATGTCGGGCATGACCATGCCGACCAGGCGGGCGATGTCCCCCGGCTGACCGGCACCCATCTCCAGCACCAGGTGACGGGTGCGCTCGTCCGCGCGGAGCATCGTCACCGGCATGCCGACGTGATTGTTGAAGGATCCGGTGGGGGCGACGGTCGGGCCGTCCGCGGCGAGGATCGCGGCGAGCAGGTTCTTCGTCGTCGTCTTCCCGTTCGACCCGGTGATGCCGACGACATCCAGCCCTCCGGATGCGCGCAGCTCGGCGACGACCGTCCGCGCCAGGGCGGCGAGGGCGACCACCGCATCCGACACCACGATCTGCGGAACCGGGAGCTCGAGTTCGCGCTCGTCGATCACCAGCGCGGCCCCCGCCGCCGCCGCGGACCCGGCGAAGAGATGGCCGTCGGTCTCGGCACCGTGCATCGCGACGAACACGCTGCCCGGCTCGACGAGCCGCGAGTCGGTCTGCACCGAACCGCTGACAGGGGCCGCGTCGCGGATCGGCACGGCACCCGAGGCGGTGTCCTGCGGGGTCGCGGCGGGAAGCACCAGCCGGCCGGAGACCCGCTCGGCGATCCCGGCAAGGGGGAGCGGGATCACGCCCAGCCCGCCTCACGCAGCGCCCGGCGCGCCTCGTCGCGAGCGGAGTACTCCGTGCGCACCCCGCGGATGTCGCGGTAGTCCTGGTGTCCCGGCCCCGCCCACAGGATGGCGTCGCCCTCACGGGCCAGCCCGACGGCGGCCCGGATGGCGGCCTCCGGAGGGCTCACCTCGAGCGTCTGCTCCGGCTGGTGCTCGGCGAGCTGCGCCCCCTCGAGCAGGGTCGCGCGGATCGAGGCCGGGTCCTCGAAGCGCGGATGGTGGTCGGTGATGACCAGGATGTCGCTGCCCTCCGCCGCGACGCGGGCCATCTCGTGCCGCTTGGTGGCGTCGCGGTCGCCGTCGGCGCCGAAGACCATGATCGTGCGGCCGGGGGTGAAACTCCGGACGGCCGCGAGGGTGTTCTCGAACGCATCCGGACTGTGACCGAAGTCGACGAACACCGCGGGGCCGCGCTCGCCGGAGACGCGCTCGGTGCGGCCAGGCAGGTAGGCATCGACGCCGTCGGCGAGGGCGGCGGCGACGCGGCCGAGCTCGAAGCCCGCCTCCAGAAGCAGGACGATCGCGAGCCCGGCATTCGCGGCCATGTGCCAGCCGATGATCGGGACCGTGGTCTCGATCGAGCGGCCGTCCCGCGCGGTCAGCCGGAGCCCGGTGCGCTCGGCCGACTCCGCGGTGACCTCGACCAGCCAGTCGGCGGCGGGGTCCGCGTCCGCCCCGCGCCGCCGGGTCGCGATCGTGGTGACGGGGATGCGGGTGTCGCGGACGACCCGCGCGCCCCACGGCGTGTCGAGCGACACGACACCGCGACGGGCATGCCGCGGATCGAAGAGGGCGAGTTTGGCGTGGAAGTAGTCCTCCATGTCGGCGTAGTCGTCCAGGTGGTCGTGGCTGAGGTTCGTGAACCCGACGACGTCGAAGAGGATGCCGTCGACGCGGCGCCAGGTGAGAGCCTGCGCACTCACCTCGATCGCGACGGCGCGCACCTCCTCCTCCCGCATCCGCGCCAGGAGCGCGTGCAGCTCGCTGGCCTCCGGTGTGGTGAGGCGGGAGACGTAGGTCGTGCCGCCGATGTGCCGTTCGGCGGTCGAGCTCAGTCCGGTCGTCAGGCCGAGCTGGCGCAGCATCCCCTCGAGCAGGTACACCGTGGAGGTCTTGCCATTGGTCCCGGTCACGCCGAACAGCACGGGCGGGTGCTCTCCCGTGCGGTAGACCCGGTCCGCGAGCTCTCCGAGCACGTCCCGCGGCGCCTCCACCGTGACGACGGGCAGCCCCGCGCCCGCGGCGATCGCCGCGCCCTCGGCGTCCGTCAGCAGCGCCACCGCGCCGGCCGCGCGGGCATCGGCTGCGAACTCTGCGCCGTGGCGGCGGAGGCCGCGGAGGCCGACGTAGAGGTCGCCGGGGCGCACCTCGGCGGAGGACAGCGTGATGCCCGTGACGGCCACCTCGCCGATGTCCCCGGCCGTCGGCACGCCGAGGCCCCGCACGATCTCGGAGAGTGACCGGGGGGTCGGATGCTCGGGCCGGATGACCGGCGGCATCCGAGAACCCACGTCGTCTCGCTTCCTTCCGCGCGCCGTCACCAGGTGAGCGGGATGTTCGGGGGCGTCGTGGTCGACGGGGGGATCCGATAGGTCTTGATGACCTGCTTCATGACCGCCGCGAACACGGGCGCTGCCGCCATCGACGTCTTGATCTTAGTCGGCTCGCCGAGGGTGACGACCACCGCGTACTGCGGGTTGTCGACGGTGGAGATCCCGGCGACCGAGACGTTCCGCTCCTTCCCGTACGCCTTCGTCGCGGGATCGGCGACCTGCGCCGTGCCGGTCTTCGCCGCGATCCGGTAGCCCGGGATCGTGACGATCTTGGAGATGTTGCTGTATTCGGCGACCGTCTCCATCATGAGCAGCGTGTTCTGGGCGGCCTCGGCCGACACGACCCGGGTGCCCTCGGTCGAGGGCTGATCGGTGACGGTGCCGTCCGGGCGCTCGCAGCCCTCCGCGAGCGTCAGCGGAACGCGGACCCCGCCGTTGCCGAGCGTCTGGTAGAGCCCGGCCATCTGGGCCGAGGTGACCGAGATGCCCTGACCGAACTGCTGTGCCTTGTCGCTGATCACGTCGATCGAGGCGGGGTCCTGCACCAGTCCGCCCGACTCGCCGAGAAAATCGACGGCGGTCGGCGAGCCGAAGCCGAACTTCTTCAGGTACGCCGTGCGCTGAGCGACGGGCAGTCGCTCGCTGATCACCGAGATACCGATGTTCGAGGACTGCTCGATGATTCCGGTGGCCGTCCAGCGCATCGTCGGATGCGCGAACACGTCGGTGATGCGGGCGCCCGCGGGGAAGCCGGTGCTGTACTGGCTGGGCACGACGACCTGGTCGTACGGGGTGAGCTTGCCGGCGTCCATCAGCGACGCGACGGTTGCCGGCTTCATGATCGATCCGGGCTCGTAGGGCGAGGTGAAGAAGCGCGCGCCCCGGTTCTCGGGGCTGGTGGCGTCCACATCGTTCGGGTCGACGGTCGGGTACTGCGCGGCGGCCACGATGTCGCCGTCCTTGATCCGCACCACCGCGACCGTGCCCCACTTCGCCCCCTGCGCGAGCACCTGCTCCTGCAGCGCCTGCTGCGAGAACCACTGCAGGTCGGAGTCGAGGGTGAGCTTCAGCGTGCCGCCGTCCTTCGCCGCCTTCGTCACCCGGCTGCTGGCGGGGATCTGGACCCAGTCGGCGCCGTGTTCGTAGCTGGTCGAGCCGTTGCTGGAGGCCAGGCACGACTGGGCGCTCAGCTCGAGTCCCGCCAGCGGCGTGCTGCCGGTGCCGGTGAAGCCGACGAGATTGCCCGCGATGGCGCCCTGCGGGTAGCTGCGCGCGGGTTCCGGCTCGGAGGAGAGCCAGGCGAGCCCGAGGGCCTTCACCTTCTGGAAGGTGGCCAGCTTCACCGAGAGCACCAGGCGCACGTAGTTCTTCGTGGGGTCCGCGGTCAGCGCGCGCAGAATCTCCTGCGGATCGGCGCCGGTCAGTGCGGCGATCTTCGCCAGCGCGGTGCTGGGGTTCTCGCCTCGCGGCGGATTCGCGGCCCAGCTGGCGAAGGTGTTCGGCGCGGCGGTGATGTTCCAGCGCTGCACGCTGTCGGCCAGGACGATCCCGTTCGCGTCGACGATGGAGCCGCGCGTGCCGTAGGTGATGTACGACGCCTTCTGGATCTTCGTCGCCTGCTGGGTCAGCGCATCCGCCCGGACGACCTGCAGGTCCACGAGCCGGGTGGTGAACACGCCGACGACCGCGACCGTCGCCAGCAGCGAGACGGCGACCCGCCGCCGCATGCTGCGCGAGAGGCTCACGCGTTCTCCGTTCCTGGGATGCCGGTGCGCGATCAGCGGGTGGTCGGCGAGGGCAGCACGCCCGGCGTCGATGGTAGGGACGGGGCTGATGCGGTCGGCGCAGGCGCGCCCGCAGCACCCGGGTCCGCCAGGGCTCCGGGGGTGGAGATCCCTCCGCCCTCCGCCGTGGCCGCGTCGGCCGCCATCGAATCCCTGGCCGCCTGGTCGGCGACCGCGTTCTGCGCGGCGAGGGCGGCAGGGTCGATCGCCGAGCCGGACAGGAGCGCGTTGGCGATGAGATTGCCGCTGGCGGTGAGGGATCCGCCGGCGGCGCTGGGCACGCCGGAGACCTGCCCGGAGCCCGCGTCGAGGAACACGGGGTTGCCGCTGGCGATCATGCCGAGGGCCTCCGCGTTGCGGGTGAGGTTCTGCGTCGAGCGGAGCACGTCCAGCCGCTCCCGGGTCGCGGACTGGGTGCGCGAATAGTCGCGTTCCTGCACCTGCAGCGCGCTGATGCGGTACGCCCCATCGGCGGTCGCGATGCTCAGCAGAAGCTGCGCCAGGAGGATCGCGCCGATCCCGCCGACGATGACGATCGCGTAGACGAGCTTCGGGCGGGCGCGGCGTTGGGCCGCGGTGGCCGCGATCTCGAGGTGACGGGAGGGGCGCTCGTTCCGGCGCAGCGGCAGGCTGGAGTAGGCGGGCAGGCTCACGCGGCCGCTCCCTTCGGGGTGGTGGGCGTCGGCAGTCGCTCGGCGGCGCGGAGCCGCACGGAGGCCGCTCTCGGGTTCGTCTCGCGCTCGGCGTCGCCGGCCTGCTCGGCGCCGCGGACGAGGAGCCGGAAACCGGGACGGTGCTCCGGCAGCTCCACGGGAAGTCCGCGGGGCGCGGTCGAGACGGTGACCGCGTGGAGAGCGCGCTTGACGATGCGGTCCTCGAGCGAGTGATACGCCAGGACGACGATCCGGCCTCCCGGCTCGAGCGCCTCGAGAGCGGCCGGGATGGCGGCGGCGACGCCGCCGAGCTCCTGGTTCACCTCGATGCGCAGCGCCTGGAACACGCGCTTGGCGGGATGCCCGGTGCGCTGCGCGGCCGCGGGGGTCGCCGCGGCGATCAGCTCGACGAGCTGGCCGGATCGGGTGAGGGGAGCGGTTGCCCGCCGCTCGACGATCCGGCGCGCGAAGCGCGGCGCCAGCCGCTCCTCGCCGTACTCGTGGAAGATCCGGCGCAGCTCCTCCTCGGAGTACTCCGCCAACACCTGCTCGGCGGTGATCCCGACGGTGGGGTTCATCCGCATGTCCAGCGGGGCATCTTGCGCGTACGCGAAGCCCCGCTCCGCGTCGTCGAGCTGCATGGACGAAACGCCGAGGTCGAACAGGACGCCGGAGACGGCCGCGATGCGGAGCGAGGCGAGCGCGTCGGGCAGCGCGTCGTAGGGCGCGTGCACGAGATGAACCCGGTCGCCGAAGGGCGCCAGCCGCTCCCCCGCCCGCGCCAGCGCGGCCGGGTCGCGGTCGATGCCGACGAACGCGAGACGGGGGAAGCGGTGCAGGAACGACTCGGCATGGCCGCCGAGGCCGAGCGTCGCATCCACCAGGACGGCGCCGTCCCGCTCCAGCGCCGGCGCGAGCAGCTCGACGCAGCGCGCGAGGAGGACGGGGATGTGGGAGAAGGCTTCCATAGCGAGAGGACCGCGGCCGTGGTGCCGGATCCCCATCCGCTGCCGCCTGACACCGGGGAAGTGATGTCAGGGAGCGCGGCTGAGGGTCGAGCGCCACGGATCAGAACAGGCCCGGGATCACCTCTTCGTCGGTGTCCGAGAAGGCCGACTCGGTGTCGGCGAGGTATCGGTTCCAGGCGGAGGTTTCCCAGATCTCGGCGCGGGGGCCCGCGCCGATGACGGTGAGATCGCGGGTGAGGCCGGCGTAGTCGCGCAGCAGCGGCGGCACGGTGATGCGGCGCTGCTTGTCGGGGAGCTCCTGGCTCGCCCCGGAGAGGAAGACCCGCATGAAGTCGCGCGCCTTGCGGCTGGTCAGCGAGGCCTCACGCAGTTGCTCGTGCAGGGTCTCGAATTCCCGTGCGCTGTAGAGGAAGACGGAGTGCTCGAGGCCACGGGTCATGACCAGACCTCCGGAGAACTCGTCCCAGAACTTCGCCGGGAGCACGATGCGGTTCTTCTCGTCGAGCTTGGGGGCGAACGTGCCGAGCAGCATCTCGACCCCTCTCCGCTCCGGCCCGGTGGAAGATGCCTCCACTCTACTCCACTTTCATCCACCATGGTCGAATATCCGACCCCGCGAGCCCCCGAATTCGGGGGTCAGTCGCCGGTGAACCTCGTGATCGCCGGTGGAGGAGATTCCCACGGGTCCGTCCTCTCGACGGGACTCCCACGGCTCCGTCCTCCGGGCGGGACGCGTTAAACGACGGAAGCCGACCCCGTGGGGTCGGCTCTGATGGAGGGAGGTGGGGGTTAGCTGTCGTCGCCCGGTCGCGCGGATCCGCGAAGCGGTCCGCTCAGCCGTCGAAGCCGTCGCGGTGGCGCGATCGCGACGAGGGCACCTGCGAACATGCCGACGAATCCGACGACGCCGATCACCGGCTGACGCAGGGCGACGCCCACGATGAGGACCGCGACACCCACCAGGGCCACGACGGCCCCGAGGGCGATCGCCGCGTAGCTGGGCCGGCCCTGCCGAGCACCGACGGTGGCCACGTACTCCGCGTCACCCTGGTAGAGGTTGCGCTCCATCTCGTCGAGGAGGCGCTGCTCCTGCTCGGACAGTGGCATCTCGTCGGCCTTTCGTCGGGCTCCACGGTCTCCGGGACGGCGGGCCGTAGAGGCAACATTCTAGGCTCGCGGCCCGGAACTAGGCTAGGAGGGTGGCTGGGAGTTTGCGGCTGGTCGACCTCGTCCAGGAGCGCATCGACGACTTCCTCGCACGTCGATCGGATCAGCTCGGGGAGATCTCCGGAGACCTGATCGACCTGGTGTCCGCGTCCTCGGATCTACTCCGCGGCGGCAAGCGGTTCCGCGCGCTGTTCTGCTACTGGGGCTGGCAGTCGGTGGCCGGGAGCCCGCGCGATGGCCAGGAGGTGCCTGCCGTCGGCGCCGATGACCTCGGTCCGGTCGTCGCCGTGTCGGCGGCGCTGGAGCTCTTCCACGCCGCCGCGCTCGTGCACGACGACATCATGGATGACTCGGACCGGCGCCGCGGGATGCCGTCGATGCACCGCCGGTTCGAGGCGCTGCATCGGGAGCGCGGGATGCTCGGGGATTCCGAGCGGTACGGTCGCTCCGCCGCCCTGCTCCTGGGAGATCTGCTGCTGGGCTGGAGCGACGAGCTGCTCGATCTGGGCCTCGCCCGCGTGCCCGACGCGGATGCCCGCGCCGCGCGAGCCGAGTTCGTGCGGATGCGCTCCGAGGTGACGGCGGGCCAGCACCTCGACGTTCTCGAGGAGGGCTCCTGGCGGGAGCACGACGATCAGGAGCAGCTGCGCCGCGCGCACCGGGTGATCCTCTACAAGTCGGCGAAATACAGCGTGGAGGCGCCGCTGGTGATCGGCGCGGCGCTGGCGGGGGCGGACACCGCCCAGCTCCTCGCGCTCCGCGGCTACGGCGTCCCGCTCGGAGTGGCCTTCCAGCTGCGGGACGATCTGCTCGGGGTCTTCGGCGATCCGGCGGTCACCGGCAAGCCCGCGGGTGACGATCTGCGCGAGGGGAAGCGGACGGTGCTCATCGCCCTCGCTCGCCGCGAGCTGCCCGCGACGGCGGTCCGGCTGCTCGACGAGCTGCTGGGAGACCGGGAACTCGACGAGAGCCAGGTCGCGATGCTGCAGCGGACGCTCCGCGACAGCGGCGCGGTCGACCGGGTGGAGGAGCTCATCGCGCGCGACGTCGACCGCGCCGTCGGCGCACTCGGCGGAGCCCGGATCAGCGGTTCCGCACGCGCGGAGCTCGGCCGCCTCGCCGACGCGGTGACCCGCCGACAGCGCTGATGCGCACCCGGGTGGTCCGCGGGACGCTCCGGCGTCAGAAGCCGAGGGACTGCGCGACGCGACGCACCTCGGCCTTGCGCCCGCTGCGCAACGCGGCGATCGGCGTGGTGCCGAGGCTCTCCTGCACTCCCAGCAGCCAGGCCATCGAGTCCTCGTCGGAGTAGCCGGCGTCGGCGAGGACCGTGAGCGTGCCACGCAGCTCGCGGAGAGGTTCGCCCTCGCGCAGGAAGTCGGCCGGCACCTGCAGCACGCCCGCCCGGCGGACGCCCAGCAGCACGCCCTCCTCGAGCAGTCGTCGGACCCGGCCCTGCGGGATGCCGAGTTCGTCGACGAGGTCGGGGATGGTCAACCACACGGTGGGGTCGGCGTCCGTCACCCTGCCAGAGTGCCATGCCGAACGAACCCCCGGTGCGACGACCCCACCCCGCTATCACAGGAGTAACAGCAGCCACTCTGATTGACACGCGTAGTCAACTGTGACAGGTTGATCCGACGTCGCCGCCGATCGGATGGGGGTCCCTTGAAGCCGACGAGAACCGAGTCGACGCACGTGCTGCGCTCGACCGTGCCGATCGTGCTGGCGGGCGCCGTGACGGTGTCGCTCAGCCTCACCGGGCCGATCGAGTCGGCAGCAGCCGCGCGCACGCCTGCACCCGAGCGGTCCCCGCATGGGCGCCCCGCGACGACGCCCGGGCTCTCCCCGGCCGCCGCGGCGGTCCCGCGGACGATTGTGGCCGCGCCGGCGAGCTATTCGGTGGTGCGCGGCGACACCGTCTCCGGCATCGCCGAGCGGTTCGGTCTCTCGATTCCCGCGGTCCTGGCCCTCAACGGGCTCAGCTGGCGCTCACTGATCCACCCGGGCCAGGTGCTGCGCCTGACCGCTCCGAGCGTCGCCGCGCCGACGGCACCGGCAGCTCCCGCGGTGACCGCACCGATGCCGTCAGCCGGGTACACCATCCAGCGGGGCGACACCATCTCGGGCGTGGCCGCGCGGTTCGGCGTCCCCACCGCGCAACTGCTGGCGGCCAACGGCCTCGCCTGGTCCTCGATCATCTACCCGGGCCAGCGGATCGCCGTGCCCGGGACCGTGGGGATGGTCGCCGCCTCCTCGGTCACCCCGGCGCCCGCTCCCGCCGCGCCGGCGCCGCCAGCGACGACCACCGCCTACACCATCGTGCGCGGTGACACGGTGTCCGCGATCGCGACGCGGCACGGCATCAGCATCGACGCCATCCTCGCGGCGAACGGCCTGACCCGGGCCAGCCTCATCTACGCCGGACGGGTGTTGCAGATCCCCGCGGCCGGCACCGCGACCGCCGCGCGCACCGACGCCGGCACGCCGGCCCCGGCATCCGGCTCCCTGACTCCAGATGCCGTGGCGAACGTCCGCACGATCGTCCGGGTCGGCCGCTCCCTCGGCGTTCCCGAGTCCGGGATCGTCGTCGCGCTCGCCGCCGCGGCCCAGGAGTCGGGATTGCAGAACCTGCCCCACGGCGACCGGGACTCCGTCGGCCTCTTCCAGCAGCGCCCCTCGACCGGCTGGGGAACAGCGCAGCAGTTGCTCGACCCGGCATATGCGGCGCGGTTGTTCTACGGCGGTCCCTCGAACCCGAACGCGGGCCGCACCCGCGGCCTGCTCGACATCCCCGGGTGGCAGGCGATGTCCGTGACCCAGGCGGCGCAGGCGGTGCAGATCTCCGCATTCCCCGACCGCTACGCCCGGTGGGAGGCGCCGGCGCGCGGCTGGCTCGCGCTCGCCTAGTCCCGGTACAGCACGTCTCGGTCACGTCCCGCGTCGCGCAGGGGCATCTGCGGATGGTCTCCCTACACTCGTGGGCGTGAGCGTCTCCACCTCCGATCCGATGATCGGCCGGCTGATCGATGGCCGGTATCAGGTGCGCTCGCGCATCGCCCGCGGCGGGATGGCGACGGTCTATCTGGCCACCGATCTGCGGCTGGAGCGCCGCGTCGCGGTGAAGATCATGCACGGCCACCTCGCCGACGACAGCCAGTTCACCCAGCGCTTCATCCAGGAGGCGCGGTCGGCGGCGCGCCTCGCGCATCCGAACGTCGTCAACGTCTTCGACCAGGGGCAGGATCAGGAATCCGCGTACCTCGTGATGGAGTACCTGCCGGGGATCACCCTCCGGGATCTGCTGCACGACTACGGCGCCCTCACCCCCGAGCAGACCATCGATATCAGCGAGGCGGTGCTCTCCGGCCTGGCCGCGGCGCACAGAGCCGGCATCGTGCACCGCGATCTGAAGCCCGAGAACGTGCTGCTGGCCGACGACGGCCGCATCAAGATCGGCGACTTCGGCCTCGCCCGCGCCGTCTCGGCCAACACCGCCACCGGCGCGGCGCTGCTCGGCACGATCGCCTACCTCTCCCCCGAGCTGGTGACGCGGGGCGTCGCGGATGCCAGGAGCGACATCTACGCCGTCGGCATCATGATGTTCGAGATGCTCACCGGGGAGCAGCCGTTCAAGGGCGAACAGCCGATGCAGATCGCCTACCAGCACGCCCACGACGCGGTCCCCGCGCCCAGCCGCGTGAACCACCGGGTTCCCGGACGACTCGACGAGCTGGTGCTCTGGGCCACCTCGCGCCAGCCCGACGACCGCCCCGCCGACGCGCGGGAACTGCTCGACAGCCTGCGCGACATCGAGCGCGACCTGCCGACCACCGCCCAGAAGACGGCGGTACTGCCCGCCCGCCCGCAGACGACCGCCGTCCTCCCCGCGCCCCGGGAGGTGGCTCCGGATGCCGCCACGCAGGTGCTCGGCGGTCGCCTCGCGCCCGCGGCGGCCACCGGCGTGGTCTCCGACAGCTCGGCGCAGCTCACGGCGGCGACGCGCCGCCGCCGGCGCCGCGGCGGGGTGATCGCTCTCGTCGTGCTGCTGCTGGCCGGGCTCGCCGCGGCCGCCGGGTGGTACTTCACGTTCGGGCCCGGCGCGCGCATCGGCGTCCCCCAGGTCGAGGGCCTCGACAGGGCGGTCGCGGTGTCCACCCTCACGACCCAAGGCTTCGCGGTGGGCGCCGACCAGTCGGCGTTCTCCACCTCCGTCGCGGTCGGGAAGGTGGTGGGCACGGATCCCCCCGCCGGGACCGCGCTCGACAAGGGCGCCTCGGTCTCCCTGCGGATCTCGAAAGGCCCGCAACCGTTCCCGCTGCCGGAGCTGTCCGGACAGGCCGAGCCGACGGCGATCACCCTCGTGAAGTCGCATTGGAAGAGCCTCGAGAGCACCCGCGCGTTCAACGCGGACGTCCCGAAGGGCTCGGTGATCTCGGCTCTGGACGGCAGCGGCAACCTCTTGACCACGGGCGCCGGCTACGGCGAGAAACTGCCGATCCAGCTCGTCGTCTCGGCCGGCGCCATCCCCCCGGTCGCCGGGCTCAGCGTCGCCGACGCGACGGGGCGGCTCACCGACGCGGGTCTCCAGGTGGCCGAAGCGACGAAGCAGGAGGCCTCCGAGACCGTCCCCGAGGGGTCGGTCATCCGGATCGACGGGGACATCGCGGCGATCAAGCCGAACGACACCGTCACCCTGGTGGCCTCGTCCGGGCCGCCGCCCGTCACGATCCCGGACGTGGTCGGTCAGACCTGGGCGAAGGCGAAGGCGGCGCTGGATGCGGTCGGGCTCAAGGCGAAGTTCAAGGACGGGATCAGCCAGTTCCTCTCCGGCGCCCCGACCGCATCCACCGTCAAGGCCATCTCCCCCGATCAAGGCACAACGGCCAGGAAGGGCGACACCGTCACGGTGACCCTGCAGATCGCGTCCTGATCAGCTCGGCTGGGCGCCGCGTTCCCGGTCGGCGGCGAGTTCCTCCGCGACCAGAAAGGCCAGTTCGAGCGACTGCATGTGGTTCAGCCGCGGGTCGCACAGCGACTCGTACCGGGTCGCGAGGGTCGCCTCGTCGATGTGCTCCGAGCCGCCGAGGCACTCGGTCACGTCGTCGCCGGTGAGCTCGATGTGGATTCCGCCCGGGAACGTGCCCGCCTCGCGGTGCGCGGCGAAGAAGCCCTGCACCTCGTCGACGATCTCCTCGAAGCGGCGGGTCTTGTAGCCGGTCGGCGTCGTGATGCCGTTGCCGTGCATCGGATCGGTGACCCACAGCGGCGTCGCGTCGAAGCGCGTGATCGCCTCCAGGAGCGGCGGCAGAGCATCCCGGATCCGCCCCGCGCCCATCCGCGTGATGAAGGTCAGCCGACCCGGCTCCCGGTCCGGGTCGAGCCTGTCGATCAGCCGCTCCATGTCGTCCGGCGTCGTGGAAGGGCCTAGCTTTACCCCGATCGGGTTCCGGATGCGCGAGAAGTAGTCGACGTGCGCTCCGTCCAGGTCGCGGGTGCGCTCGCCGAGCCAGAGGAAGTGGGCGCTCGTATTGACGGGGGTGCCATTGCGGGAGTCGATCCGGGTCATCGGGCGCTCGTAGTCCATGAGCAGACCTTCGTGGCTGGTGTAGAACTCCACGCGCGTGAGCTCGTCGAAGTCCGCCCCGGCCGCCTCCATGAATCGGATGGCGCGGTCGATCTCCCGCGCGAGGCCCTCGTAGCGCTGATTGGCCGGGTTCGCGGCGAAACCCCGATTCCAGCTGTGCACCTCCCGGAGGTCCGCGAAGCCGCCCTGCGTGAAGGCCCGGATCAGGTTCAGGGTCGCGGCGGACATGTGGTAGCCCTGGATGAGGCGACGCGGGTCCGCCTCCCGGGAATCGGGGGTGAAGTCGTAGCCGTTGACGATGTCGCCGCGGTAGGCGGGGAGGGTCACGCCACCCCGAGTCTCGGTGTCGCTCGAGCGGGGCTTGGCGAACTGCCCGGCCATCCGACCCATCTTCACCACGGGCATCGAGGCCGCGTAGGTCAGCACGACCGCCATCTGCAGCAGCGTCTTCACCCGGTTGCGGATCTGCTCGGCCGTCGCGCCCGCGAAGGTCTCGGCGCAGTCGCCCCCCTGGAGCAGGAACGCCTCCCCGCGCGCCGCCCGGGCGAGCCGGGTGCGCAGGTTGTCGACCTCCCCCGCGAACACCAGGGGCGGGAAGGTCGCGATCTCGGCGGAGGCCGCCGAGGCCTCCAGCGGATCGGGCCACTCCGGCTGCTGCTTGATCGGCAGGGTCCGCCAGAAGTCGAGGCCCTCGACCACGCCGGGGTCGGGGCTGACGACGGTCTCGGCGGGGATGGTCACGAGCACCGAGCGTACCGGCGAGCGGAGCGTGCGGCTGCGCGCGAGCTCCGGCCGGTCGACCGGTCCCTCAGGCGGTCTTCGCCGCCTTCGCCCGAGCCGTCGCCTCGGCCCGCAGCTTCTCGGCGGCACGGGACCGGGCGCGCACGACGCGCGCCGACGGCTCCGCCTTCTTCACCGACGACGCGTAGACGTCGACGTACTCCTGGCCACCGAGCCGCGAGAGCTCGTACATCATCTCGTCGGTGATCGACCTGAGCACGAATCGGTCGCCCTCCAGTCCGGCGAAGCGGGAGAAGTCCAGGGGCTCCCCGAAGACCAGACCGACCCGGCGCACCTTCGGCACGATCGTGCCCGATGGCATCACCTTGTCGGTGTCGATCATCGCGACCGGGATCACCGGCACGTGCGCCTCGAGCGCCATCCGCGCGGCGCCGGTGCGCCCGCGATAGAGCCGACCGTCGGGGCTGCGGGTGCCCTCCGGGTAAATGCCGAGCTGCCCGCCCGCGGCGAGCACCGCGAGGCCCGACTCCAGCGACGCCTCGGAGGCGCGGCCACCGGATCGATCGATCGGCAACTGTCCGATCGCCCGGAAGAAGACCCGCGTGAACCAGCCCTTGAGCCCGGTCCCGGTGAAGTACTCGCTCTTGGCGAGGAAGTGGATCGGCCGATCGATGGCGAGCGGCAGGAACACGGAGTCGATGAAGGAGAGATGGTTCGAGACGAACAGCACCGGCCCGCTCTTCGGCACGTTCTCCAGCCCGCGCATCCAGGGCCGGAACGCCCCGAGGACGAGCGGACCGATCACCGCGTGCTTGAGGAAGAGGTAGAGCATCGCATCCTCCCGGCCGGGTTCCGCCGAGTCTAGAGCCCGGCGGCCGCGCCCAGGGTCTCGGCGCGGACCCGGGCGAGGTCCGCCGCCCCCACCGCGCCCGCGTCGTTGACCAGTTCCGCCGTGACGAACGCCGGCTCCGGGTGATAGCCGCGGGCCGGCACGTGGGCGAGGTAGGCCTCGCGGATCGGGCCCAGCAGTCGCTCCCCCGCCGCGGCGACGCCGCCGCCGATGACAAAGAGCTGCGGGTCGAGGATCGCTCCGATCGCGGCGCAGCCCTGGCCGATCCACGAGCCGAGCTCCCTCAGTGCGGCGAGCGCGCCGGGATCGTCGTCAGCGATCAGCCGCCCCACGCTGTGCCCGTCGAGGCCGCCGGCCTCGGCGCGGGCGGCAGCCAGCGGGAGGCCGATGCCGCCGGCATCCGCGATCTCGTTCGCCATGCGCAGCAGCGCCCGGCCGGCACCGTACTGCTCCAGACAGCCGCGCGCCCCGCATCCGCACGGCAGGCCGCCCGGCACGACTCGCATGTGCCCGATCTCGCCGGCGGAGCCGAAGCCGCCGCGCAGCAGGCGATCACCGACGACGACCGCGCCGCCGACCCCGGTGCCGATCGTCAGCATCGTCATGTCGCTCACCATCCGACCGGCCCCGAATCGGAACTCCGCCCAGCCGGCGGCGTTGGCGTCGTTGTCGACAGTCAGCTCCATGCCCGTGAGACGCGTCTCGAGGCGATGCCGAAGGGGTTGGTTGCGCCAGCTGATATTGGGGGCGTAGTAGACCAGCGATTGCGTCACGTCGATGAATCCGGGGGCCGCAACGCCCGCCACCGCCACGTCGTGCTCCTCGGAGAGCTCGCGGATCATCCGGATCACCAGATCGATGATCGCCTCGCCGTCGCCGGCGGGAGTCGCTCGGCGGTCGATGGCGATGAGCTCGCCGAGCTCGCCCACGACGGCCGCCGCGACCTTCGTCCCGCCGATGTCGATCCCGATCGCCCGCACGAGGCCCGAGTCTAGGACGGGGTCGGCACCCCTCCCCGGTACACTGTGCTTGCTGTCCACTCGGTGCCGAAGGAGCTGCCGTGCGTGAATCGATCGTCCCCGCTCTCGTTCCCGCCGAGCCGGAGTGGAACGTCACCGACCTCCTCCTGCATCGGGTGCATTCCACACCCGACGAGCCGCTGTTCGCACTGCCGGACGGCGCAGGAGGCTGGAGCGACCTCAGCGCCCGCGCGTTCCACGCCCGGGTCGTGGCGCTCGCCAAGGGCCTGATCGCCGCGGGCATCCGGCCCGGCGACAAGATCGGCATCATGTGCTCCTCGCGATTCGAGTGGACCCTGATCGATTTCGCCGTGTGGTTCTCGGGCGCAGTCCTGGTGCCGATATACGAGACATCCTCGCCTGCACAGATCCGCTTCAACCTCCACGACTCCGGCGCGACCCGGCTCATCGTCGAGACCGCGGAGCACTTCACCCGCTTCGACGAGATCGCGGACGAGCTGCCCGCCGTGACCACCGTGTGGCAGCTGCAGCGGGGCGACCTCGACACGCTCTCCGCCAGCGGATCGGCGGTGTCGGATGAGGTGCTCGAGCAGCGCAGGTCCGCCGCATCCGGCTCCGACCTGGCCACGCTGATCTACACGAGCGGCTCGACGGGCGTTCCGAAGGGGTGCATCCTCACCCACGCCAACTTCGTGGAGCTGACCCGCAACGCGGCCGTCGCGATGAAGGATGTCGTGGCGCCGGGCACCTCGACCCTCCTGTTCATCACCATCGCCCATGTCTTCGCCCGCTTCATCTCCGTGCTCGGCGTGTACACGGGTGTGAAGGTGGGGCACCAGGCAGACACCCGTCAGCTGCTGCCCTCGCTCGGCTCGTTCCGGCCCACATTCCTGCTCGCGGTACCCCGGGTGTTCGAGAAGGTGTACAACTCCGCCGAGCAGAAGGCGGAGGCCGGCGGCAAGGGGCGCATCTTCCGTGCGGCGGCCGAGACGGCCGTCGCCCACTCGAAGGCGCTGGACGCGGGGGTGATCCCGCTCGGGCTGCGGCTGCGGTTCGCCCTGTTCGATCGGCTCGTCTACGGCAAGCTGCGCGCCGCGATGGGCGGGCGGGTGCGCTACGCGGTATCCGGATCCGCGCCGCTCGGTCCCCGTCTGGGGCACTTCTTCCGCAGCCTCGACATCCGCATCCTCGAGGGCTATGGACTCACGGAGACGACGGCCCCGGCCACCGTGAACCTCCCCGACAGGTTCACGATCGGCACGGTCGGACCGGCTCTGCCCGGAGTGGCCATCCGCATCGCCGACGACGGTGAGGTTCTCGTGCGCGGAGTCGACGTCTTCGCCGGGTACTGGAACAACCCGGCGGCCACCGCCGAGGTGTTCGAGGACGGCTGGTTCCGCACCGGCGACATCGGCGCCCTCGACGACGCCGGTTATCTCACGATCACCGGCCGGAAGAAGGAGATCCTCGTCACGGCCGGTGGCAAGAACGTCGCGCCGGCCGGGCTGGAGGACCCGATCCGTTCGAATCCGCTCGTGGGGCAGGTGGTGGTCGTCGGCGACCAGAAGCCGTTCATCGCGGCGCTGATCACACTCGACGCCGAGATGCTCCCGGTGTGGCTGCACAACAACGGCGAAGACGCCGCGATGCCCCTCACCCGGGCCGCCGAGCACCCGAAGATCCTGGCCGAGATCCAGCGGGCGATCGACGCCGCCAACGAGCGGGTATCCCGGGCCGAGTCGATCCGCAAGTTCGTGGTCCTGCCGACGGAGTTCACCGAGGCGTCGGGGCACCTGACGCCCAAGCTGAGCATCAAGCGGAACGTGATCACGAAGGACTTCGCGGCCCAGATCGACTCGATGTACCTCGACACGCGGGACCGGACCCAGGGCGTCAGCCTGGCCTGAGGATCCGGCTACACCCCGGCGCGGAACCAGCCGGCCGCGCGGATCTCCCGCATCGCCTCGCGCTTCGTCTCGGGCTCGAGCCCCTCGATGTAGAGCCTCCCGTCGAGATGGTCCACCTCGTGCTGGAAGGCCTGCGCGAGCACCCCCTCCCCCTCCATGAGAACCTCGTCGCCGGTGAGGTCGACGCCGCGGATGACCGCGCGGGGATGCCGGATGCGCGGGAAGTAGAAGCCGGGAACCGAGAGGCACCCCTCGTCGACGAGCTCAGGCTCTCCCGACAGCTCCACGATCTCCGGGTTCAGGACATACCCGACGGCGCCATCGACGTTCCAGCTGAACGCCCGCAGCCCGACCCCGCTCTGATTCGCGGCGAGACCGGCTCGCCCTGGGACGGCGACCGTCTCCAGGAGGTCTTCCACGAGGCCCGCGGCACCGGGATCGCCGAGGCGGACCGGGTCGGTCCGGGAGCGGAGCACGGGGTCGCCGAACAGGCGGATCTGTCGCTCGGTCACGGGCGGATGCGGTCCTTCAGTCGCGGGTGGCCGGCAGGCCATCCAGTACGAGGGCGGCGAGCACCCGCGCCGACTCCCGGGTGAGGGGTTTGAGGTCGCGATAGCGCACCACCCCGCCCGCGGCGAGCTCCGGGTCGTAGGGGATTCGGACGACCTCCCGCACGCGCGAGCGGAAGTGCGACTCGATCTCATCGAGCTTCACGAGGTTCGTCGCCTGCGTGCCCGTGTTCAACGCGACCACGGCGTTCTCGACCAGCCCGCGGTACCCGTTCGCCTCGAGCCAGGTCAGGGTCTCGGAGGCGAGCCGCGCCTCGTCGACGCTCCCGCCGGAGACGATCACCAGCTCGTCCGCGCGCTGCAGCGTCGCCCGCATCACCGAGTGCACGATGCCGGTGCCGCAGTCGGTCAGAGCGATCGAGTAGTACTTCGAGACCAGGTCGGCCACGACGTTGTAGTCGTCCTCGTCGAAGGCCTCGGACAGGAGCGGGTCGGTGTCGGATGCGAGCACGTCCAGACGGGTGGCGTCGCGGGAGACGTGCGAACTGAGCTGCCCGAAGTCCCGGATGCCGGGTGCGTGGTTCACGAGGTCGCGGACCGTCGAGTCCGTCTCCTTCTCGATGCGCTCCGCGAGCGTGCCGCGGTCCGGGTTCGCGTCGATGGCGATGATGCGGTCCTCCCGGACGTGCGCCATGGCCATCCCGAGGAGGGTGGTGATGGTGGTCTTCCCGACACCGCCCTTGCGGGTGAGAACGGGGACGAAGCGCGTGCCGCCCTGGAGGCGCCTGTCGATCCGCGCATCCAGCGCCTTGCGCTCGCGCACCCGGGCCGAGTCGCCGATGTTGGCCAGGTGGAGAGTGCCGTTGTAGACCAGGGAGGGCCAGAACCCCTCGGGCGCGGGGCGGCGCCCCTTCCGGTCGAGCAGCCGCTCCTCGGTGAGCATCGCGGCCGGCTCGGGGCCCGCCGTACCCGAGCCGCGCGTCCGGCGGGAGTACATCGCCGTGTCGTCGGCGTGCGCGCCGCGACGCGCCAGGACCGGGATCGACGTGGTGCCGAGTGCTTCGGCGTCGGCGCGGACGGCGACCCGGGAGATCTCGACGAGCGCCTCGTCCTCGGGGGTCTCATGCACGATCGCGGGCAGGTCGACGCTGATCGACACGCGGTCGGGCTCGTCGGGCTCGTCGGCGGCTATCGGCTCACCGAGGGCGGTGTCGCGACGGTCTTCGGTCATCGGATCGAGCTCCTTTCGCCCCAGCCCTCCAGTGTAGGGAGGGGCTGCGGCGTGCGCTCCGATCGGCACCGGAGGACCGCCCGCCCGACTCCGAGGTTCCCCGACATCCGCGGCGACCGGCTCGCTACTCGACGACGACGAGCAAATCGCCCGCGTCCACCTGCTGGGTCACCGGGATGGCGAGCCGCGTCACCGTGCCGGCCACCGGAGTCGTGATCGCCGCCTCCATCTTCATCGCCTCGATCGAGGCGACCTGCTGGCCGGCTGACACCGTCTCACCCTGCGTCACCTTGAGCGTCACGACGCCGGAGAAGGGCGCCGGGATCTGCCCGGGACGTGCGGCATCCGCCTTCTCCGCCGTACTCACCTCGACGGCGATGGCGCGGTCGCGCACGAAGACGGGTCGCAGCTGGCCGTTCAAGGTGGTCATCACGGTGCGGATGCCCTTGTCGTCGGCCTCGCCGATCGCCTCCAGTCCGATGAAGAGATTGACCCCGCGGCCCATCTGGACGACGTGCTCGACCCCAGGACGGAGCCCGTAGAGGTAGTCCAGGGTGTCGACCGTCGAGAGGTCGCCGAACAGCTCGCGCGACTGGTCGAACTGCCGCGTCGGAGCCGGGAACAGAAGCCGGTTCAGGGTCGCCCTGCGGACCGCACCCGTCTCCTCGAGGTCTCGCTCGTCGTCGGTGGTCAGATCGGCGGTGGCGAGCCGTACCGTGCGTCCCTCGAGCACTTTCGTGCGGAACGGCTCCGGCCAGCCGCCGGGCGGATCACCGAGCTCGCCGGCCACGAAGCCGATGACGGACTCCGGGATGTCGTAGCGCTGCGGATTCCGCTCGAAATCGTCCGGGTCGACATCCGCCGCGACGAGGGCTAGGGCCAGATCGCCGACGACCTTGGACGACGGGGTCACCTTCGGGATGTCGCCGAGGATGCGGTTCGCCGCCGCATAGCAGTCCTCGATCCGTTCGAAGCGGTCGGCGAGGCCGAGCGCGATCGCCTGCTGCCGCAGGTTGGAGAGCTGGCCACCGGGGATCTCGTGCCGGTACACGCGGCCGGTGGGACCGGGCAGCCCGGACTCGAAGGGGCGGTACGCCCCGCGCACGGCCTCCCAGTAGGGCTCGAGGTCGCTGACCGCCTCGAGGGATATCCCGGTGTCCCGCTCGGTGTGCGCGGTGGCGGCGACGAGCGCGGATGCCGAAGGCTGACTCGTCGTTCCGGCCATCGGCGCACTCGCCACGTCGACCGCGTCCACCCCGGCGCGACTCGCCGCGAGGAGGGTCGCGAGCTGACCCCCGGCGGTGTCGTGGGTGTGCAGGTGCACGGGCAGATCGAACCGCTCGCGCAGTGCCGCCACGAGCACCTCGGCCGCGCCGGCGCGCAGCAGCCCGGCCATGTCCTTGATCGCCAGGATGTGCGCTCCGGCCTCGACCATCTGCTCCGCGAGCCGCAGGTAGTAGTCGAGGGTGTACAGCTTCTCGGCGGGGTCGAGCAGGTCGCCGGTGTAGCAGAGGCCGACCTCCGCGACCGTCGTGCCGGTCTCGAGCACCGCATCGATCGCCGGGCGCATCTGGGCGACGTCGTTCAATGCGTCGAAGATGCGGAACACGTCGATCCCGGATGTCGCCGCCTCCTGCACGAACGCACGAGTCACCGCCGTCGGGTAGGGCGTGTATCCGACGGTGTTGCGCCCGCGCAGCAGCATCTGGATCGCGACGTTCGGGAGGGCCCGCCGCATCGCGTCCAGGCGCTCCCACGGGTCCTCGCCGAGGAAGCGGAGGGCGACGTCGTACGTCGCCCCGCCCCACGCCTCCACCGAGAGCAGCTGCGGGGTCATCCGGGCCACATGCGGCAGCACGGCGGCCAGGTCCCTCGTGCGAACCCGGGTCGCGAGGAGCGACTGGTGCGCGTCCCGGAAGGTGGTCTCGGTGGCGGCCAGGGCGGTCTGCTGTCGGAGGGCCGTCGCGAAACCGACCGGGCCCAGTTCCAGCAACCGCTGACGCGAGCCGTCCGGCGCAGGCGCGTCGACATCGATCGCGGGCAGCTTGAGGCGCGGGTCGGTAGCGCGTCCGATGTCGCCGTGCGGCTGATTGACCGTGACATCGGCGAGCCAGGCCAGCACCTTCGTGCCGCGGTCGCGTGACTCGACGTAGTCGAGGAGCTGTGGCCGCTCCTCGATGAACAGGGTGCTGAGGTCTCCGGCGATGAAGGCCGGATCCGCCAGCACGCCCTGGAGGAAGGGGATGTTCGTGGTGACGCCCCGGATCCGGAACTCGGCCAGGCCCCGTCGCGCCCGCGCCACCGCGGTGCCGAAGTCGCGGCCGCGGCACGTCATCTTCGCGAGCATCGAGTCGAAGTGCGGGCTGATCTGGGCGCCGGGATCGACCGTGCCGCCGTCCAGACGCACGCCCGCGCCACCGGGCGACCGGTAGGCCGAGATCCTCCCGGTGTCGGGACGGAAGCCCGCCGCCGGGTCCTCGGTCGTGATCCGGCACTGCAGCGCGGCGCCGTGCAAGCGGACGGTCTCGCGCGACAGCCCGAGCTCCTCGAGTGACTCCCCCGCCGCGATCCGCATCTGGGACTGCACGAGGTCGACGTCGGTGACCTCCTCCGTCACGGTGTGCTCCACCTGGATGCGCGGGTTCATCTCGATGAAGACATGCTTCCCCGCCCGCTCCCCCACGGTGTCCAGGAGGAACTCGACGGTTCCCGCGTTGACGTAGCCGATCGATTCGGCGAAGGCGATCGCGTCGCGGTAGAGGGCGTCGCGGATGTCCTGGCCGAGATTCGGCGCGGGAGCGATCTCGACCACCTTCTGGTTGCGCCGCTGCACCGAGCAGTCCCGCTCGAAGAGATGCATCGTGTGACCCTGCGCATCCGCGAGGATCTGCACCTCGATGTGCCGCGGGCGAAGCACCGCCTGCTCCAGGAACATCGTCGGGTCGCCGAAAGCGGAATCCGCCTCCCGCATCGCTTCCTCGAGCGCCGGCCGCAGCGCCTCCCGCGTCTCGACTCGTCGCATCCCGCGCCCGCCGCCCCCGGCGACCGCCTTGGCGAAGACGGGGAACCCGATCCGGTCGGCCTCGGCCAGCAGCACCTCGATGTCGGTTGTGGCGGGACTCGAGTCGAGCACGGGCACACCGGCCGCGGTGGCGTGCTCCTTCGCGGTCACCTTGTTCCCGGCCATCTCGAGCACGCGACTCGGCGGCCCGATAAAGGTGATGCCGCTGTCCGCGGCCGCCCGCGCCAGTTCCGGATTCTCGGAGAGGAACCCGTAGCCGGGGTAGATCGCGTCGGCTCCGGCCGCTTTCGCCACGCGGATGATCTCCGCCACGTCGAGGTAGGCCCGGACCGGATGCCCCTTCTCGCCGATCAGGTAGGCCTCGTCCGCCTTCAGCCGGTGCAGGGAGTTGCGGTCCTCCCACGGGTACACCGCGACGGTCTCGGCTCCCAGCTCGACGGCGGCGCGAAAGGCGCGGATCGCGATCTCGCCGCGATTGGCCACCAGGATCTTGTTGAACATCCGGTCCTTTCGAGAGGGCCGCGCCCCTGTCGGGACGACCGTCGGGTGGTCGCGCGGCACCCAGTCCCCCCGGGGGTGAGAGCGCTACGCTGATGTGTCCCACAGCGTACTGAAGGCGAGGTCGGTGGTCGTGCACGTACTGAGCGTGAGCTCCCTCAAGGGCGGAGTCGGCAAGACCACCGTCACCCTCGGACTCGCCTCGGCCGCCTTCGCGCGCGGGATCCCGACCCTCGTGGTGGACCTGGATCCCCAGTCGGATGTCTCGACGGGCATGGACATCGCGGTCGCCGGCCACCTCAACGTCGCGGACGTTCTCGCCTCCCCCAAGGAGAAGATCGTCCGTTCCGCCATCGCCCCCTCCGGCTGGACCCGCGGGCGCCAGGGCACCATCGATGTGCTCGTCGGCTCGCCGTCGGCGATCAACTACGACGGACCGCACCCCTCGATCCGTGACATCTGGAAGCTCGAGGAGGCCCTGGCACACGTCGAGCAGGAGTACGAGCTGGTGCTGGTGGACTGCCCGCCCTCGCTGAACGCCCTCACCCGCACCGCGTGGGCCGCCAGCGACCGGGTCGCGGTCGTCACCGAGCCGGGGCTGTTCTCCGTCGCCGCCGCGGATCGCGCGCTGCGAGCGATCGAGGAGATCCGCCGCGGTCTCTCCCCGCGCCTGCAGCCACTCGGCATCGTCGTGAACCGCGCGCGGGTGCAGTCGCTGGAGCACCAGTTCCGGATCAAGGAGCTTCGCGACATGTTCGGACCGCTCGTCCTGAATCCGCAGCTCCCCGAGCGCACCTCGCTCCAGCAGGCCCAGGGCGCCGCGAAACCCCTGCACATCTGGCCGGGCGAAAGCGCGCAGGAGATGGCCCACTTCTTCGACCAGTTGCTCGACCGCGTCATGCGCACGGCCCGGATCGTCGCGGGCATGCCGATGCCGGAGCCGGCGTCGGTCAGCTGAGAACCCCGGCACAGCCCGAGGTTTCGCTGGCTCGCCCGCGCCTGAACCTGGAGCTCGTCTGCGACTCGGCGCACCTCAGCCCGCACGATCAACGTGCTCCGACCTCGAATGGATTCCGGCGCGTTACGGGCAGCGAGCCCGGCTGGATCTTCTAGCTCGCCTGGATCTTCTAGCTCGCCTGGGCCTTCGCGGCGCGGCGGCTGGCCAACTCATCGGCCGGGTCCTCGCCAGGAGTGCTGTCGATGCCGACGAGGGTCGACTCCACTTCGCGCAGCACCTTGCCCACGGCGATGCCGAACACGCCCTGCCCCTGACTGACGAGATCGATCACCTCGTCGTCGGAAGTGCAGAGGTAGACGCTCGCCCCGTCGGACATCAACGTCGTCTGCGCGAGGTCGCTGACGCCAGCCTCGCGTAGCTGGTTCACCGCTACCCGGATCTGCTGCAGGGAGATGCCGGTGTCCAGGAGCCGCTTCACGAGCTTGAGGACGAGGATGTCGCGGAACCCGTAGAGGCGTTGAGATCCGGAGCCGGCCGCGCCGCGCACGGTGGGCTCGACGAGCTGGGTGCGCGCCCAGTAGTCGAGCTGGCGATAGCTGATCCCTGCGGCGCGGGCGGCGATCGCGCCCTTGTATCCGGCGCTGTCGTCGAGTTCGGGCAGCCCGTCGGTGAAGAGCAGGCCGAGGTCGTACCGGGACTGTTCGCTCGGTCGGACTTCGTTCATCGCCGATTCCTCACCCTCAACCTGAACTTGAACTTCAAGCCGGTGCACTGCCCACGCTAGCCACCGCGGCGGGGCCGGGCAAACACATCCGCTCGACTCCCTCGGCGTGTCGGCCGAAACCTCATCGCAGGCGGGTGAGCGCCGAGCGGATCAGGCTCGAGCGCACGACCTCGAGTTGCCCGGCGATCTCGCGCGCCAGCTCCGCCGCCTTCGCCCGGCTCGAGGCGTCCTTCCGCCGCGAGACCGGAATCAGCGCGCTCTCGATGAGCCCGAGCTCCCGCTCGGCAGCGGCCCGGAAACCGCGGAGATGCCGGGGCTCGATGCCAGAGCGCTGCAACTCGACGAGGGAGCGGAGCACGGCGAGCGCCTCATCTCCGTAGTGGTCTCCGGCCACGATCAACGACGCGGAGATCGCGTCCTGCAGCAGGAGCGAGGTCGCGCCCGCCTCCTTGATGAGCTCCTCGCGCGTGAGACGCCGGTCGACCGGCAGCATGGAGGGCGCGGTGACCTGCTGACCCCCGGGCAGCACGGGCTCGCGGCCGGCGTCGAGGTCGTCGAGGTAGCTGCGGATCACCTTGAGCGGCAGATAGTGGTCGCGCTGCATCGCGAGCACCAGACGGAGCCGTTCGAGGTCGGCGACCGAGAACTTGCGGTAGCCGGATCCCGTGCGCGCCGGGGAGATGAGGCGTCGCTCTTCGAGGAAGCGCAGCTTCGAGGGGCTGAGGTCCGGGAATTCCGGGCTCAGCCGTGCCAGGACCTGCCCGATGCTGAGCTGCGGCGACGCGCCCGACGCGCGCGCCGGGGAGGTGGCCGGCGCCACTAGCGCGCTGCCGCGACGAGATCGACGCGGGAGGCGTAGAACGTCAGTCGGAACTTGCCGACCTGTACCTCGGCGCCGTCGCTGAGGAGGGCCGACTCGATACGGACACCGTCGAAGTAGGTGCCGTTCATGGAGCCGAGGTCATGGACCTGGAATGAGGTCCCCATCCGACGGAACTCCGCGTGACGCCGGGAGACGGTGACGTCGTCGAGGAAGATCTCGGCGTCGGGATGACGTCCGACCGTCGTGACGTCGGAATCGAGCAGGAAGCGCGCGCCGACGTTCGGGCCGCGCCGAACGACGAGCAGCGCCGAACCGGAGGGCAGGGCTTGAACCGCCTCGACCTCTTCGGTGGAGGTGCCCGCCTCCAAAGCGGCCAGCTGCGCAGCGAACTCCCCCGTGTAGTGGGCAGTGGTGTCGGGCCCCGCAGGAGCAGAACGCTCGCGAGGCTCCCCCGGCACCTCGTCGCGTCCGGGTGCGCGCGCGGCGTCGTCGACCATCTGCCCCTCCTCTAGCGGTCCAGAGTAACGGAACTCGCCGATCCCGCCACCCGAGCGCCGTGGGCCAGCCGGACGGCCTCGCGGAGGTAGGCCCACCCTGCCCACCAGTACAGGAACGCACCCCAGATCGTCACTCCCCACCCGATCGGATTCGAGAACGGGGCGAGGTCGGGCACCGCCGCCCCGAGGAGCAGGACGGGGAACCCGAAGAGCAGGCAGAAGGTGCCCATCTTGCCCAGGTGGTGAACGGGAAGAGGACCGTAACCGGCGTTGGCGAGCACCACGCCCAGCACGAGCAGCAGCACGTCGCGCAGCACGATGACCGCCAGGAACCACCAGGGGACGATGTGCGCCCAGGCGATCCCGAGCAGTGTCGACAGGATGAAGAGCCGGTCCGCCGCCGGGTCGAGAAGCTGACCGACCCGACTCACCTGGCCGTATCGCCGCGCCACAAACCCGTCGAGGAAGTCCGTGATGCTCGACACGGCGACGATCAGCAGGGCGGACCCGTACCGCTCCACCGCGATGAAACTCAGGAACACCGGGATGAGAAGAAGGCGGACGAGCGTCAGGAGATTCGGGATCGTCGCGATCCGCGAGCTGACGTCGGGCATCGGCACCTCCGCTCCCGAGCATAGGGGGGCTTGATGGGCCTGACCCTCGCCGTCCCGGGGACGTCGCGTTAGAGCGGCTCAGTGGGCGCCGCCGCGACCCGTGAACGCCCCCGATGAGCGCGATTCGGGTTACTCTCCGGGGTGCCGCGCGGAGATCTCGGAATGGCCACGTCGTCCTCGCGGAGCGCGCGCTGCGGCGTCCTCCCCGGGGACCCGACTGGCGCTCACCTGCGTTGACACGGGGCCGATCGACGGATAGATTGCGCATCAGCGGCCCACATCTCCGGCTCTGCCCCCAGATCCGGTCGGACCGCCGTTGCTCGCATCGCCTCCCGTTGCCGCGTCCCCGCGCGGCAGATCGATCGTCACCCGCGGTCGTCACCCTCGAACCCGAACGTCGTCCCCCAACGACTTCGCCTGCCCCCCCGATCAGGTGAATATGCGCCCCCACGCACCCTTCCGTACTTCGGCGTCCGCTCCGTCACGACATCAGGTCACGCGGTGACCACCGTCGATCCGCTCCGTGACGCCGGTGCCGCCTTCCTCAACGAGAACCGGCTCGCGTTCGCGACAGCGCCCGTCAGGCCACGAGAGTCGCGGACTGCGACCCGGCGAGCCCTCGACCGCTACACGGAACTCGTCCGTCTTCTGGACACGCTGGTCGTTCTGGGAGCGTGCGTGCTGGCCATGCTGATCCGTTTCGGCGTTCCCGATCCGGCCGTTCCGGGGGCGGAGCAGAGGATCAGCCTGTGGGCGGGGGCGGCGATCATCGCGGCCGTCTGGCTCGCCGCACTGGCCATCAACCGCACGCGCGATGTGCGCGTCATGGCGACGGACAGTTTCGAGTATCGGCGAGTCATCTCGGCGACCGCCATGGTGTTCGGGGTGGCCGCGATCTTCATGTTCGCATTCGACATCCGGTTCACGCGCACCTTCTTCGTGATCGCCTTGCCGGTCGGGCTCTTCGGTCTTCTGCTGTCCCGCCGGCTCTTCCGATCCTGGATCGCCGCGCAGCGGCGGCGCGGCCGGATGGCGATGTCGACGGTGGTCGTCGGCCCCGAGACGGACGTTCGCCAGGTCCTCAGCCAGCTGGGCCCAAGCACGGCTTCGGCCTATCGCGTCGTCGCGGCGGTTCTCGATGAAGCGCCGAGTCGCGTCATCCGGATCGGGGGCGAGACCTTGCCGGTCTCCGACCAGATCGACGACATCGCATCGACTGTCGTTCTCCACGACGCCGACGCCGTGATCGTGGCGGGTCAACCGAGGGGCGGCGGTGACTTCATCAAGAGACTCAGCTGGTCGCTCGAGAAGACCAACGCGGATCTGATGATCGCGTCGCGGCTCGCCGACGTCGCCGGACCACGCATCCAGTTCCGACCGGCGGAGGGTCTACCCCTCATGCACGTCGAGCTGCCGATCTATGAAGGCGGGAAACATCTCGTCAAGCGGCTTCTCGATATCGTCGTCGCGGGTGGAGCGCTGGTCGCTCTCTGGCCGCTGCTGGCCCTCATCGGCATCCTGGTTCGCATCGACAGCAACGGCCGGGCGCTCTTCTCGCAGATCCGAGTCGGGAGGGGCGGGACCCAGTTCCGAATGTGGAAATTCCGGTCCATGGTCATCGATGCGGAGGACCGGCTCACGGAGTTGGGTGAGCACAGCGACGGGAACGGCGTGCTGTTCAAGATGCGCAACGACCCCCGGGTCACCGGTGTCGGTCGCGTGCTCCGTCGGTTCTCCCTGGACGAGCTACCGCAACTGTGGAATGTCTTCATCGGTGAGATGAGTCTCGTCGGTCCCCGCCCCCCTCTCATCACCGAGGTCGAGTCGTATGAGGATCACGTCCTCCGCCGGCTCTACTTGAAGCCGGGTCTCACGGGGATGTGGCAGGTGAGCGGCCGGTCCGATCTCTCGTGGGAGGAAAGCGTCCGCTTGGATCTGTTCTACGTCGAGAACTGGTCCATCACGGGTGATCTGCGCATCATCTGGCGCACCGCGAAGGTCGTGCTCCGGCCCCTCGGGGCGTATTGATCGTGACAGTCACCCCGCTCTCGCAGGAGCGCACGTTTCGGGGAGTGATGCAGCGGCTATCCGCTGCCCAGAAACCGGGGCGCGGGGCACCGCCCTACTCACGATGGGTGAACCGTCCTCTGGGGCGCGTCATTGCGGCGACCGCCTACCTTGTGGATCTGAAACCCAATCACGTGACGGCCCTGAGCGCCGCCTGCACGTTCACGGGGATCGCGCTGCTAGCCCTTGTGCCGCCGGTTCCGTGGCTGGGGCTCGTGGTCGGTGTGCTTCTCGTCCTGGGCTACGCCCTCGACTCCGCGGATGGCCAGGTCGCCCGCCTTCGCGGTGGGGGCAGTCTCGCCGGCGAGTGGCTGGATCACATGGTCGACGTGACGAAGACCTGTCTCCTGCACGTCGCCGTGCTGGTCTCCTTCGCCCGATTCGGATACCCCGGTGGCCCGGGGACCCTGCTGCTCCCGCTGGGATACCTCACCGTCTCCGTCGTGTCCTTCTTCGGGATCATGCTCGCAGACCAGCTGAAGCGGTCCCGCGGCGGCGCCACGACAGCCGGACGATCGCGCGGCAGGCTGCAGACCCTGGTCGCTACCCCGACGGACTACGGGATCCTCTGCCTCGTGTTCCTGCTCGCCGGGTGGAGAGACGGCTTCGTCGTGGCCTACGCGGTGATGCTGATCGGGCACTCCGCGGCTCTGCTGGCCGCCATCGCCAAATGGTGGCGGGATCTCACCCGCATGGACCACAACGGCGGGTGACGCGCGGCGAGCGCTCAGTCCGACACCGGAGCGAGCTCGTCCACCAGCGCCTTGGTGCCCCGGATATGCGCGGCGCTCGACGCACCGAACACGATCGACTCGATCCTCGGCTGCGCGAAGATCCACTCGAGTGCCTCCCGCGGCGGGATGGCTCCCGATGCGAACACGGACATCGCCACCGCGCGGAAGGATCGCGTCTCGAGCACGCGCTGATAAGCCTCGATCCCCCCCGACATCCGGAACCCGATCTTGTTGATATTGGAGCAGACGATGGGGTTCTCCACACCGGCATCCTCGAGAGTGTCGAGGGCGGCGGGCAGATTCATCGTGATGAAGCCCGGCTCCGCGCCGTAACGCGAACGCACATGACGCGCGAAGATGGCGAAGGCGTCCGTGAAGCGGAGCCCGATCAGCATGTCGACGACGACGTTCTGCAGCCAGACGACCGGGGTGTCCAGGCCGCGGAACATCGCCATCTCGGCGTCGACCAGAAGCGTGATCAAGCCCTCGACGTCCTTCCGAGCGAGTGATCTCCCGCCTCGCACAGCGGCATCGAGAAGCCCGCCCTCGGGCAGGAAGCGACGGACCGCGCCGAGCATTCCGCTCTCGGTGACGGCATCCGCGTACTTGTGCGCGTATGGCATCCCGGGATAGAAGGTGAAGCCTGCATATCTGTCGGCGTCGGCCCGGACCCGTTCCACGACGTCCGCGACTCGGTCATGTGTCGTGCACATGAACGTCGTGATGCCCGTGTCGTACGCGGTATCGATCACCTCCATCACGGCGTCGATTCCCTGGAATCGCATCGCCTGGGCGCGCGCCTTCTCCTCCGACATGTGGTTGACACCGAAGAATTGGTTGTCGCCCAGGAGGACTCTCTTCATGACGTGTGCGCGAGCGGGCATGGTCACTTCCGTCTCCTCAGACCTCGTCGCCGCGGAGCGATGACTGCGGTCCCCTCGACCTTCTCCCCGGCGGCGTCCCGCGTGAGAAGTTCGAGCGTGCGATCCGTGACGGCGGCGCTCGAGAAGTCGTTCAGGCCGCGGATCGCGCCCTCGTGCACCCGCGCGACGAAGGCATCCAGTTGCGCGCTGTACTCCTCACCACGCAGATAGAACCGCACAGGCTCGGTGAGTTCGGTGGTGTACCGGACGGTCCAGCCCGCGTCGTAACCATCGACCGCCGGGGCCGTCTCACGCCGATAGACCTGGATCTCCTGACGGTCCGCGTAGATGCGGCCGGCGGTGCCCGTGACGGTCATCCGGGTGGTCATCTTCCTGAAGGACTCGTCAGACCAGTTGACCGAGAGCTGCGCGTGAACGCCAGCCGGATATCGGATGGTGGCGTAGACCTCGTCCTCCGTCGACTCGGAGAAGATGCGTCCCAGGACGGTCCCGCCGACGCTCTCCGCTGGTCCGGCGTACCAGGCCAGCAGATCCAGAGGATGAGCGGCGTAGTCGTAGAGACTCCCGCCCCCCTCGGCGCGCTGGCTTCGCCAGGTCGCCCCGCGGGATCGCAGCACGACGGGTCCGTACGCCTCGGCGTGGTAATGCGTCACGCGCCCGATCGCACCTGTTTCGAGTAATCGCTTCACTTCGCGGAAAGCTCCGACGAACCTGTTGTGGTAGCCCACCTGAGTGACGGCGCCGCGGTCGAGGGCGTACGCGGCCAGCTCCTCCGACTCGACGGCGCTCAGCGTCAGCGGCTTCTCGCAGAAGACGGCGATGCCCCGGTCGATCGCCTGACGGACGATCGACGCGTGCAGCCGTGTGGGCGTCGCAACGATGACCGCGTCGATGTCCACGTCCTCCAGCGCTCGAGTCAGGTCCTTGTACGTGGCGAGCCCGGTGTATTTCCCCAGCACGTCCAGCACATAGCCGGCGGGATCGATGACGGCGACCACTGACACCGCCGGGTGAGCCCGGATCATGGCCAGGTGGGAAATGCCCATCTTCCCGAGCCCGACGACAGCGACCTTGATCATCCGGATCCCCTGACCTGCGCGGTGAGCAACTCCTCATACTGCCCCGCCACGTGCTCCCACGTGAATTCCTCGAGGTGACGCCGCCGCGCGGCGGCCGCCAGACGACGGCGGAGTCCGGAGTCGCCGAGCGCCGCGCTGATCGCGTCGCGGGCGCCACCTTCATCCCGGAAATAGATGGCGGCCTCACCCGCGACCCAGCGGTTGTAGGAGTTGTCGTGCGCGATCACGGCGTTACCCGCGCCCAACGCCTCCACAAGCGAGGGGTTGGTGCCGCCCACGGTGTGGCCATGCAGGTAGGCGAGAGAGTGGAAGCGAAGGGACCGGAGCACATCCGGGTCGTAGACGGACCCGATGAAGTCGACCTCGTCGCTCGCCGCATCGAGGACCGCCCGGTGATACCGATCCTCGGTGGGACGGTAATCGCCGAGGACGACGAGCCGGACTCCGCGGGGCTCGGAGGAGAAGCCCCGCACCAATTCGAGGATGCTGTTCTCCGGGATGGGTCTGCAGATGAGGGTCAGGTACCGGCCGGGAGTCAAGCCGTGAGGGACCAGTGGTGCCGTGGGTGCGGCCTCAACAGTGTCGGCTCCGTAGGTGATGGTCGAGATCTTCGACGCGGGGGCGCGGCGCCGCAGGTAGGTCGCGATATCGGGATGATCGGCGATCAGAGCGGTGCCGACCCGGGCACCGATGCGCTCGTTGACGAAGAGGATCCACTGGCGAATCAGGCCCCAGCGAGCGCGCGACCACTCGATTCCGTCCATGTTGATCACGTTCGGGATGCCGCAGAGCCGCTGAAGGACGTTGAAGACAGCCGTGTTGTAACCGAACGTCAGGCAGAGGTCGGGCTCGCGTATGGCGTGGCGGATCGACCGCCAATCGAACGTGGTCGTTCCGAGCCAGCCGTCCCGCGATACCGGGATCGTGATGCGCTCGATCCCCTCCCACTCGTCCGCCGTCGGCGACCCCGTTCCAAGCGCCTGGCAGTAGACGATCACCCGCCACCCCCTCGCCACCAGATGACGCGCGACACGCTCCGCGGCCGTCTCGAATCCTCCGTATGCCGCGGGCACGCCGTGCGTCCCCAGGATGCGCACGGTAGGTGGACCGGTATTGATGCGAGACATGCGCTCCGAGGCGGGACGGGGGAGCATTCGGCGGGCCGGAGACGCGCCGATCGGGACCCCTCAGGATACACGGCGCACGGTTGCCGCATCGACTCCGACGACAATGGAGCGGTGAGCAGCCCTGGAACCGCGTTGACTTTCGTCACGGTCTTCTACGGGGCCGAGATGGACCTGCTGCGCCTTCAGGCCCGATCGCTAGCACGACGTCTGGATCCGGATGGCGTCCGTGGGATCGTCGTGATCGACAACGGCTGGCCGCCGGTGCCGCCCGCAGCGCGAAACGCCATCCGGACGAGCTACGGGCCTCTCGCCGATCGCGTGTCCTTCCTCCGCAGCCGAGACGTGGCTGCCAGCGCCCCGGCGACCGAAGGCTGGCGCAGTCAGCAGCTGCTCAAGCTGCTGATCGCGCGCCGTGTCGAGACGCCGTACTACGTCGTCCTCGACGCGAAGAATCATCTCATCGGTCCGGCAGATCTGACCACCTTCGTCGGCCCTGATGGGCGTGCTCATCTCGCCACGCACCCGTACACCACTCATCCCCTTCGGGCGCAGTTGGCTACCGCAGTCCGTTACCTGGGCGGAGATGACGACGATGTCGTGGCCGCGGAGTCCTCGTCGGTGCCGACTGCGACTCCTTTCGTCATGAGCACTCAGCTCACGCTCGACATGATGCACGACGTCGCCACCACGGCGGGGGCGCGATTCGAGACGATCTTCGAGCGCTACGGGCTGACGGAATTCCTGCTGTACGGCTCGTGGCTCGACATCCGAGGCCCGGGGCGGACGACGATCTACGACGGGGTCGATATCCCCTCGCCCACCGTCTGGCCGAGCCGCCGGAGCATCGCGGGAGTGGAGGCGACCATCGCGGAGGCTGAGGCGGCGGGCTCGGCCTTCTTCGCCGTGCACCGCCAGGCTCTGGCGAAGTCGAATCCGGAGGTGCGATCGCGTATCGCGCAGTTCTGGGCCTCCCGCGGATTGTTCTCCGGCCACCAGGACGCCGCACGGTTCATCCGATCATTCCGACGCCACTACCCTGCGGCGATGCTGGCGACGAGGGCGGCCGAGCGAGTCCGCGAACTCACGAAGGCAGCGACTCCCGGTGCTCGACAGCTTCGCGGTAGTACCGACCCGGGCCCCCGCTAGTGCGAGCATTGTTGATGACGATCCCCACCACGTTCGCGCCTGAAGCCTCGAGCTCCCGCACCGAGTTCACGGCCTGTTGCCGACGGGTGCGCCGCGCATCGACCACCACCAGCACTCCGTCGACCATAGGCGCGAAAAGGCTCGCATCGGCGACACTCAACACGGGAGGGGAGTCGAGGACGACGACACCGTATTCCTCGAGTTCAGCCCCTCCTAGAAGACTTCGCATCGACGCGGAGGTGACGACCTCCGCCGGGTTGGGCGGAGTCGTCCCAGAGGGGAGAACCGACAGTCGCTGGGTCCGCCACGGCAACCGGGCCTCGTGGAGGGCGACTTCGCCGAGCAGCACGGTGGTCAATCCGACGGCACCCTCGACCCCGAGGTAGGCGGCGACGCGGGGTCGCCTCAGGTCGCCATCCACGAGCAGAGCCGCGTCGCCGGCGTCCGCGAAAGCCACGGCGAGGTTGATCGCGACCGTCGTCTTCCCATCCCCTGGCAGCGAAGATGTCACGAGCAGGCGGTGGAGTCGGCGATCAAGCGACGCGTACGCCAGGGCGGACCGAAGGCGACGGAACTCTTCCGCGGTCTGCGCAAGCGGGTCCTGGTCGACCGCGGGAGTGCGAGACGATCGACGGGAGATGCTGCCGAGCACCGGCTTGCCCGTGAGCGCCGCGAGCGACTCGGGGGAACCGAGACGGGTGTCGAGCGTCGTCGCCGCGAAGGCGATCAGCACCCCGGCGAACAGCCCGACGACCAGGCCGAGGGCGACATCGAGGGGCTTGTTGGGTAGCGATTGGAGACGCGGGATCGGCGCTCTGTCGATCACCTCCGCCTTCACCGTCGGGGCGGAATCGGAGCCGGTGGGCGCCACATCCCGAACCACCTCCACCAGACTGCTGGTGACCGCGTTCGCCAGACGCGCCGCGTCCCGGGGATCGAGCGAAGACGCGCGAATCTCGAGGACGACGGTGCTCTGCGGGATCGACACCTGGAGAGAACGAGCCAGCTGACGCGGCGAGGTGTTCAGTTCGAGATCGTCGATGACGGGCTGGAGCACCCGGGAAGATGTCGCCAACTGGGCGAAGGAGAGCATCTGATTCTGAGTGTACGTCGAGCCTTGATTGAGATCGACGGCATTACCGCCCTGGTTCAAGGCGAAGTAGAGAGACGCGGTCGACTCGTACACCGGCGGGGTCGCGAACGACACAGCGAGCGCACCCCCCGCGCCAAGCACCGACGAGACGACGATCAGCTGCCAGAAGCGTCTCAACGCGACGAGAAGCGCGTTCGGTCCGGCGACGTGTGTGTCCGGATTCACCATCAATCCTCGTGCTGCGATAACCGGACGCCGGGAATCGATTCGGTGGGCATGATCACCCGAAAGGGGCCCTGTTAGAGTAGCCGAAACCCGATCCGTCCCCCGCGCGCGCCTGAGTGAGGCCCCATGAGTGCCCTGCTCGCCACGGGCGCGCGGCTCGCGACGATGTGCGTCTCACTCGTCTGCGGTGTGCTCGCGGCACGGCTCGTCATCGGCGAAGCTGGAGTCGAGTGGTTCGCCCTCCTCTCGCTTCTGGTCGCGTTGCCCGGTCTGATCTCCTTCTCCGACCTCGGCGCGGGCGCGGTCGTGGTCGGAGCCATCGCCACCTCCTCCGACGTTCGGCGCGACGAGCAGCTGATCGAACTCGTCACCTCGGTCGTCCGCATCATGCTCTGCTTCGCGGGCGCCGTGCTCGTTACGAACCTCGTCCTCGGCCTGACGGGCGGGTGGACGCTCATCCTGGGTAGCACCGGTGATCTCCCGGGTGCTACCGCGGGAGCCGTCGTCTGCCTCCTTGTCTGGGTCGCCACGGTGTCTCTCGGCATCTGGCAGAGGATCCTTCTGGGCCTGCGACGAAATCACCTCGTCATCCTTCTGCAAGGCCTGATCTCGCCGATCTCGCTCCTCGGCATCTGGATCATGCTGTCGCTCGGAGGACGAGGAGCTCGACCGTTCCTGGCCCTCGGGACCTTCATCGCGACGCTGGTGGTCGCAGTGCTCGGCCTTGTCGTCGCGCACCGCAGTACCGCGCCTCTTCTGAGGGAGACTGCGGGTCGGGTCTTTCATCCGCGCCGATTCCGGAGTGTTCGGGTGATGGACGTCGGGTGGGCGATGTTCGCCCAGATACTGGCCGCTCCGCTGTCGCTGACGGTACCGCGCTACATCCTCGCTCAGACGGCCAGCAGTAACGAGCTGGCTCGATACGCTCTGGCCGGTCAGGTGTTCTTCGCGCTGCAGGCCCTGATCGGAGCGGCCGGATTGACGCTGTGGCCGGCCTTCGCGCGAGCTCGTGCCGAAGGCGAACTCCGACGTGGGCCGGCGATCCCCTCATTGCTCTTCGGGGCGGGGGCGGTGGGAGCGACCACGATCACTGTGCTCATCGGCCCGTGGTTCTTCGGATTGCTGTCGAACGGGCAGCTCACGGTCCCCACCGAGCTGATCCTGTCCTTCGGAGCCATGGTCACCCTTCAGGCGGTGCTCTACCCGCTGGGGATGTTCATCATGGATGGGCCCGGCATCCGCTTCCAGGTCCTCCCGTCTCTCCTCTCTGCGGGATCCACTGTCGGATTGACCGTGCTTTTCGCTCCGCTGCTGGGGGCGCCTGGTCCGTTGCTGGCCTTCGCGATCTCCGTAGTGATCGCTCAGATCGTCCCCTACGCCCTCTACATCCGACGTCACCGTGACCGTCTCTACGGCCGACCTCGCGAGTCGATCGAGGCCCTCTGAGGAGTAGCCCCGAGGTTGCTCGTCTCCTCCCCGGACACGATGGCGGGGGCTGGCGGGATGGCAGGAGGCGCGAAGCCTGAAGAGACAGAGGCGCGTTGACCGGATCGTTGCGCATCGAGAGCGACGGCGAGGCCCCCGACAAACCAGAGGAACATGCCGTACTGAGTGATCATGGCGACTCCGACGAGAGCGGGAATCTGAGCGGCGACCGCCACGGACGCCGGGGTGGCGCGGCCTCGGACGACGAGCGTGACGACGGCCATGGCGGCCAGCACAACCAGGAGCAGCGCGGGGATCACACCGAATCGGATCGCCACCACGAGCACGGCGTTATCGACCGAATTCGCGAAGTCGCCGAGGTAGACGCCAGACGAAACCGAGTTCAGCGAATCGGCGGAGCCGAAGGGGACGAGGCTGGGGAGGATGGAGAGCAGGTCGCCTCGGTATGCCGCACTTCCGGCCGCCTCCTGACCCGCATCGGAGAACACCGCGGTGAGCACCGGCAGCACGACAATCGCGGTCAGGAGCCCAAGGGCGACGTACGCCACTCGCGCCGCTCGGGAGAGCGACCTCAGCAGCACCAGCGAGAGCGCGACGGTCAACGCGGCCGTCACCATCCCGATACGACTCAGGGTCGCGATCGTGGCGATACTGACGAGTGCGGTCGTTAGCACCCGCAGCCAGCTTCGCCACGGAGACGCGAGGACGAACGCAGTCGATATCGCGAGCGACGCCCCAAGCGCGATGGAGTGGCCGAACGCACCCTCGGCGCGAAGGAATCCACCCCGGTCCTGGAGCGTCCCCCAGATCGCGTACGACGGGCCGAGAGGAGGCAGTGCCACGAACGGATTCCGCCCCGTTCCGAACTCGACCAGCGCGAGGATCGCGGCGAGGACCGCGGCGACGGAGATCGTCGAGTAGAGGAAATCCGGGCGCACTCGTGCGACGACCACCCGCCCCCACAGGTAGGGAAGCACCCACTCCACCAGGGCGGTGACGGTAGAGGACAGTGCGGCTCTCCCGAGCGCGAAAAGGACCACCACCAGGACCGAGAACAGAGCGACGACAAGATCGGCCGGGGCCAAGCTCAGTCGATCGAGGTTCGAGACGACGGCGACCAGGGTGACGAGGGAGAGGAGAGCCCAGAACGGGCCGATCGTGACCCCGATCCACACCGGCGCGAAGAACAGCACCGCCATCCAGACGACCACGGTGAATCGGGGGAGGTGACGGCAGACCAGCACCGCGACGGCGGCCGCGAGAATCCCCAACATCGCCAGTGCGGCGGGCGCGATTGCGGCTGTCACACTCCCCCGTCCCGCGGGGTCACCATCCCCCCGGTCAGGCTAGCCCGATGACGCGGTAGGTGGAGTAGCCGAGGGTGCCGGTCGTGGTAGCCGAGCCGGCACGGGCGCCATGCAGACCCACATACCCCGCCCCCTGCAACGCCGGAGTCGAATCCGTCACCGTCAACTGCGGAACCGACGGC
>JACRGJ010000115.1 GCA_016212425.1 Micrococcales bacterium
CGACGTGGCACGGTTGTCGCGAGATGGCACGGTCGAACCTGTCAACTCGCGACAACGGTGCCACGTCGCTCGGCGCGGCGGGAAAGCCGCCCGGACTCAGCCCTCCCGCGCGCCCGCGGCGTCGACAGGCTGCCCGCGGTAGAGGCGCTCGAAGAGGTCGACCGAGTGAGCGAGGCTGTGGTGGGTCACGATCTCCTGCGAGGCGCGCTTCATCCGCTCGAGATCCTCGGCGGAGGCGGTGAGCACCTTCGTCAGGCCGGTCACCAGGCCGTCGATGTCGCCCGGCTCGTAGAGGTAGCCGTTCTCCCCGTCGTGCACCAGGTGCGGCAGCGCCATCGCATTCGCGCCGACCACCGGGAGCGCCGTGGCCATCGCCTCCATCGCCGCGATGCACTGCAGCTCCGCACGGGAGGGCATCGCGAACACGGTGCCCCGGGTCAGGATGCCGCGCAGCTCCTCGTCGCTGATCTTGCCGTGGAAGGCGACCCGGTCGGCGACGCCGATCCGCTGCGCCTGCGCCTGCAGCCGATGCTTCGCCTCCCCGGCGCCGACGATGTCGACGCGGGCATCCAGCGCCGGGTCGAGCCGGGCCGTCGCGTCGATCAGCTCGTCGATGTGCTTCTCGTCGTCGAGGCGGCCGACGAAGACGATCCGCTTCTGCGCCTTCGGGGCGAAGTCGGGCGTGTACTGGGTCGTGTCGATGCCGTTGGAGACCGCGTGCACGCCGCGCAGCCCGGTCATCCGCTCGAAGTAGTCGGCCGAGCGCTGAGTGGGGCTCGTCACCTGCTCCGCGAGGCCGAAGATCCGCGCCGCCGACCTCCACTGCGCCCGCACCAGCCCGTCGAGCAGGGGCTTCGGGAGCACGGTCACGTGCTGGGCGATATTCTCCGGCATCGTGTGATTGGTGCCGATCAGGCGGATGCCGCGGCTCTTCGCGACCGGCGCGAACCCGGCACCGGTGACGATATGCGACTGGAAATGCACCACGTCCGGCTGTACGGAGGTCAAGATCCGCCGCGCGTTCGCCTTCACCCGCCAGGGCAGGGCGAATCGGATCCACGGGTGGGGCGGCCACTTCCAGCTGCGCAGGCGGTGCACCGTCAGCTCCGCCCCCGCGTGCGTCTCGGGGCCCGTGCGCGCGGGGCCATCCGGCGAGGGAGCCACGACGTGCACGTCGTGACCGCGGCGCGTGAGTTCCGCGGCCAGCCGCTTGGCGAACGAGGCCGAGCCGTTGATGTCGGGGGCGAAGGTGTCGCCGACCACCATCACCCGCAGCGGCCCCACCCCCGGATCGTGTGGTGCTGCGGTCACGCGGGGACCTCGCACGACGTCCCCGTCCCGCCCTGCTGCACCCCGGGCCCGTGCCCGACCTGCGTCACCTTCATTGCACCCTCCTCGGAGCGGCGTCCACCACGGATCTCGGGGTCTCGGACGGATGGCGTGCCAGCTGGACGACGCCGAACACCGCCACGATCCCGGCGACGATCCACACCGGGATCGCCCACGGCGCCCGGCTGGCGGCCTGATTCGCCTCGCCCAGCACGACGATCGCGAGCACGACCGCCACCATCGGATCGACCACCGTGAGCCCCGCGATGACGAGGTCGGGCGCGCCGATCGAGTAGGCGGTCTGCACGAAGTACATGCCGAGCCCCATGGCACCCAGGAGCGCGACCACCGCGAGCAGGCTGAGCAGGTCGACACTGCCCGCGATGACCCGGTTGATGACGACCTTCGCGCTCGTCGCGACGAATCCGTACAGGATGCCGGCGCCGCTGATGTAGAAGATCGCGGTCAGCCGACGCCGGAAGATCACGAACACGGCGATGAGCACGCCGAGCACCGCGAACAGGATAATCACCACCGCGAGCAGCTGACCGACTTGCAGTCGCGGTTCCACCGCGACGATCGCGGCCGTCACCACGAACGTCGCGACCCCGGCCACGCACAGCACGACCGAGCGGACGGTGGCCCGGGAGAGGTGCACGCGCGAGACCCGGGCGTTGAGGACCGTGGTGATGATGAGGGCGACGATCCCGATCGGCTGGACCACGATCAAGGGCGCGAAGCCGAGCGCGGTGAGCTGCAGCACGATCGCCAACCCCAGCATGATCGTACCCATGACCCAGGAGGGTCGCCCGAACAGCAGCAGCAGCTGTTTGCCGCTCAGTCCCGAGGTGCCGTTGCCGTGCCGGGCCTCGACCTTGGTGACGCCCCGGTGCTGGAACTGCGCGCCGAGGGAGAGGAACACCGCCCCGATGAGGGCGATGAGGATGCCGATGACGATCGCCGGCTGCTGCAGGAACTCCGTCGCCGATTGCAGGTCGGGCGTCGTCACCCGACGACCCTACCGTCGGGTCGGCCGATAGCCTGATGGACATGGCCGTTCTCCCGATCCGCATCACGGGAGAGCCGGTCCTCCACGAGCCGGCGCAGCCGGTCGAGCGGATCGACGACCGCATCCGCCGCCTGGTGGAGGACATGTACGAGACCATGTCCGCAGCCCCCGGGGTGGGTCTCGCGGCCCCGCAGGTGGGCCTGCCGCTGCGGCTGTTCGTCTTCGACTGGACCGATGAGGACGGGCAGCGTCACAAGGGCACGGCGATCAATCCGACGCTGCTGATCTCCCCGCCGCCGCTCGGCGAGCCGGACGAGGACGAGGACTCCGAGGGCTGCCTCTCGGTTCCCGGCGAGCGCTTCGCCCTGACCCGCTCGACCCGCGCGCTGCTGCGTGCCACGAACGTGGGCGGCGGCGACTACGAGCGGGAGGCGGAGGGCTGGCTCGCCCGCATCTTCCAGCACGAGTTCGACCATCTCGACGGCATCCTCTACGTGGACCGGCTCGCGCACACCGAGCAGAAGGCGGCGACGAAGGCGATCCGCAAGCGGAGCTGGGGCGTCCCCGGCCAGAGCTGGACCCCGGGCATCGATCACCTCGAGGGCTGAGCCCGCCCGCATCCGCCCGTTGGTGCGCCGAGCGGCCGCAACACGCCGCTACGCACGGAGACGTAGCGGCGTGTTGCGGCCTTTCGGCACAGCGGTCGGGGCGCCCGAGCGGTCGGGGCGCCCGAGCGGGCGGGAGCGACTCAGCGGGCGGGAGGCTGCGGCGCGTTCGCGCGCAGCACCTCGAGCCGCGCGCGGTACTCCTGCTCCTCGATGTCACCCTGGGCGAACCGCTCGGCGAGCGTCGTCTCGGCGCTGCGGGCCGCCTGCGCACCGGGCCAGGTCCACGGGCCGGCGCCGGTCCGCATCGCCCACGCGCGGCGGCGCGAGAACACGATCACCAGCACGACGATGAGGGCGAGCCAGAACAGCGGGATCAGGATGGCGAACGGGAAGAACGCGGCGCCGGCGCCCCAGTGGGTTCCGAGGGCGGCGAGGGGTGCGAGCACGATGCTCTCCTTTGTCTCGGGCTCCCGGGTGGAGCCGCGTGGGATCCACCCTCGCCGGTGCTGCCGCGCGCGGAATCCACCGGTCGGATGCTCCTCGGCTACTCCGAGAAGCGCATCGGGAGCGGACCGCTACTCCTGCCGGCCGGGGGCGACGAGCCCGGTCTCGTACGCCAGGACGACCAGCTGCACCCGGTCGCGCGCCAGGAGCTTCTGCATGATGCGGGAGACGTGCGTCTTCGCGGTGAGCGGGCTGAGGTAGAGACGACGGCCGATCTCCTCGTTCGTGAGCCCCTCCCCGACGAGAGCGAGCACCTCGCGTTCGCGCTCGGTGAGCGGGTCGAGACGACGCAGGTCTGCGGGCTGTCGCAGACTCCCCGCGATCCTCTCGAGCAGCCGCTTGGTCACCCGGGGGCTCAGCAGGGCGTCCCCGCCGGCGACCACTCGCACCGCGCGGATGAGCTCCACCGGTTCGGTGTCCTTGACGAGGAATCCGCTGGCTCCAGCTCGAATCGCCTGGGCGACGTACTCGTCCAGCTCGAACGTGGTCACGATGATGATCCGCGTGCTCGCCAGCTCGGGGCGCCGCACGATCTGCTCCGTGGCCCAGAGCCCGTCGCCGTCGGGCATCCGGATGTCCATCAGCACGACGTCCGGGCGCGTCGATCCGACGACCGCCACCGCCTCGCGTCCGGTCGCGGCCTGTCCCACCACCTGGAGGTCGGGCTCGGCATCGAGCAGGCTGCGGAAGCCGCCGCGGATGAGCCCCTGGTCGTCCGCCAGCACCACGCGGATCACGCGTCCTCCCGGATGCGGACGGGGATGTCGGCGCGCACCTCGAAGCCGCGCGAGCCGGCGCCCGCGACCGGTCCCGCCCCGAGGTGACCGCCGAGCAGCTCGGCCCGCTCCCGCATCCCGAGCAGACCCCGGCCGCCCGTCTCGGAGGCGTCGGCGTCACGCCGCGGGACGCCGTCGTCGCGCACGACCAGCCGGTACGCGGAGTCGCGTTCCTCCAGGAGCACCTCGACCGTGCGGGCGGTGCTGTGCCTGCGCACGTTCGTCAGCGCCTCCTGCACGATGCGGTAGAGCGCGAGCTGCACCGCCTGGGGTGCCGCGCCGATCCGGTCGTCGAGGCGCACCTCGATGCCGTTCTCGCCGAGGGAGGCGGCGAGCCCCGGCAGCCGACCGAGGTCGGGCTCGGGAACCAGCGGCGCGTCCGGATCCCGCCCGTTCTCGGCACGGAGCACGCCGAGCACCGACCGCACCTCCTCGAGCGCGGTCTTGCTGGTGTCCTTGATGCTGCGGAGGGCCTCGGCCGCCTTGTCCGGCTGCCGCTCCATGAGATGCAGCCCGACGCCGGCCTGCACGTTGATCTGACTGAGGGAGTGCGCGAGCACGTCGTGCAGCTCGCGCGCGATCCGGACCCGCTCGGCCTGGACCTCGGACTGCTGACGCCGCTGCCAGCCCTCCCGCTGCGCGGTCCACCGCGCGCGGCGAGTGCGGATCCACTCCCCCACCCCGAGCACGATCAGGATGCCGAGGGTCACCCCCGCGACGCGGCCCGGCTGCCACGGGGTGCCGATCGCGACCGCGAGCGCGATCGTCCCGGCCCAGGCGACGGCGACCGCGACGAAGGCCCACACCCGGGCGCCGCGGACGATCGCGGACACGATCGCGAAGGCGAGGGCGAGGTAGGGCGGACCCGGGGAGGGGGTGACGAAGAGGTCCGCCGACGCGGCGAAGGATACGACGGCCACCACGGGGCCCGGGAATCGCCGGGCGCCGAGCAGCGCGACCGGACCGACCAGCGCGATGGCCACCGTGGCGAGCCCGCGCCCGCCCGGCAGGAGGCCGTGCGCCGCGATCCAGATCGACGCGGGAACCTGCACGATGAACGCGAGCACCACGGGCGCCCAGAAGGTCACCGCCGCCGGCGGCCGGCGAGGCTCGCCGTGATCGGCGCGCAGGTACTCGTCCGCGTCGTGTCCGCCGGCCCGCTGCGCTCGCCCGCGGGCGTGGTCGGGCTCGGACATGGCCCGATGCTACGCGGCGGGAGACGACCGGTCGTCGGCGGGCGGGAGACCCGCCGTACACCGTCGGGAGTAGGCCGCCGGCTCAGATCCCGAGCGCGGCGAGCTGCTCGGCGAAGAGGCGGGCACCGCCCTGAGCCGGATGCCGCACGGCGGGGGCAGCGATCCCCGCCGCCGCCAAGGCGCCCTGCGCCTTCCTCCCCACCGCGATCAGCTCGGGACCCTCCAGCGCCGCGATGAGCGCCAACGCCACCGGCGCGCCCGTTCGCACCTCGGCGGCCCGCGGAGTGCGGTTCGTGCGCGGGCGACACGGCTCGTGCGGGTGGTGCGGGTAGATCGGCCACGACAGCGGCAGCGGACCGTGCCGCCGCGCGAGCACCCGCCACACGTCGCGGGCGGACGCCTCCCAGAGCGCGGGCGGGTCGGGCGGCAGCTCCACCCCGTCGCCATCCGGCGATCCGGTGAGCAGCCCCGGCCGGGCCTCGGCCTCGCGCACGCTGTAGAACGGCAGCCCGGTCACGGACATCCCCCGCCACCCCGGCGCCTCCGCGATCAGGAGCCGGTCGGCGCCGCCGCCGCGAGCCAGCCGCAGGTAGCGGTGCAGGTTGCGCCGGCGGCGGGCGCCCGCCGCGGTCGCCGGGTCGTAGAGGTACTCCGCATCGGCCGGGACCGGAACCGCATCCAGAAGGTCCCAGAAGCGCTGCCAGGCCGGCGTCCCGGTCGTCACCACCGCCGAAGCTCCCCCACTTGGACTCGAACCAAGAACCTATCGGTTAACAGCCGATTGCTCTGCCAATTGAGCTATGGAGGAAAGCGAGCCGCGGTGTGCGCGGATCGGCCGAATCAGACTACCAGGATGCCCGGCTCCCGCCGGCTGGTCGTGGTGACCGCCTTCCGTGCACCGGTGAACGGCGGCCGCGCAGCTCGGTAGGTCGCACCCGTTCGCGAGCGGCCAGGCGCACGGTGCGGATGCCGGTCGAGCGCGCGGGCGCGTGCTCAGTCCGTGAGCAGGCGGAGGTCCGCCCAGGCATCCGCCACGGGGACGAGGTGCGTGGGCGACGGGCACGGGCTCGAGCCGGCGCCCTGCACGGTGCCGTCGGCGTGCAGGCGCAGGGTGGTCAGCTGGGAGGAGCGTTCGTGCGCGACGTGGAGGCGGTCGCCGTCGACGAGGAGGTACCGGGGCCACACTCCGCCGGATGCGATGCTCGCCGTCGCGGCAATGGTCCCCGCAGCCGGCACATCGAGCACCGCGATCCGGTCGGTGCCGCGCAGGCCCGTGACCACCCGGAAGCCGCCCTCGAGCGGAACGACTCCGAGCGCCGCGGCGTGGTCGCCCGGCTCGGCGCCCGGGATCGCGGCCTCCCCGAGCAGCTCGCCCTCGGCCGAGAGCAGCAGGAGCGTGCCGCTCAGCTCCCCCAGCACCAGCATCCGCCCGTCCGGCAGGAGCTGCAGGTCGCGGGGACCCGTCCCGGCGGGCACCGCGATGGCTGCCTCCGGGCGACGGCTCCCGTCGAGGAGGTGCACGGTGTCCGAGCCGAGGTCGAGCGCGACGGCCCGGCCGTCGCGGCGCACCGCCGAGGCGTGCAGGTGGCCCGAGCGCTGATCCGGATGCGGACCGCCGCCCGAGCCGCGGAGGAGCACGACGCCGTCGCCGGCGAGCGAGCCGTCCTCCCGCAGCGGCACCCGGGTCAGCACCCCGCCGCCGTAGCAGGAGACGAGGAGCGCATCGCCGTCGAGCGCGAGATGACACGGGCCCTCGCCGCCGGCCGCGACGCTCGACTCCCGGGTGAGCTCGGTGCCCGACCGCCGCCACGACGACACGGTGGCATCCCCCTCGCCGACCGCGTAGACGCGGTCGCCCCGCACGAGGAGCCAGGACGGCGAGTCGGCCACCGCGACCGTCCCGAGGAACTCGAGGCCGTCCGCGCGGGTGCGCGCGAGGCCGATCCCCGTGGCGGTGCCGCCGGCGTCGGCGGTGTACCCGCCGACGAGGAAGGCCGTCACGCCGAGTGCAGCGGACGCCGGGTGAGCGCCGCCAGTTCCCGGACGTACGGGTGCAGCGGCCGAGCGAGCACGCTGTCCACCTGCCCCAGACCGACGAGCGCGCCGTCCTGCAGCACCGCGACGCGGTCGGTGATCGCGCGCAGCTCGCGGAGGTCGTGCCCGATCACGAGCACCGAGAAGCCGCGCTCGCGCTGCACGTCGGCGACCACGTCGAGGATCGGACCGCGCACGAGCACGTCGACGCCCATCGTCGGGTCGTCGGCGACGAGCAGCTGCGGCTCCAGGATGAGCGACTTCGCCAGAGCGACCCGCTGACGCTGGCCGCGGCTGAGCTCGTGCGGAAACTTCTCCATGACCGAGAGCGGCAGCCGCACCTCGTCTACGAGCGCCGCGACCAGTTCCCCGGCCTCGAGCCGGTCGAAGCGCCGGTCGCGGGAGTAGATCGGTTCGGCGATGTTCTCGCCGACGGTGAACCAGGGCACGAGCTCGGATCCGGCGTCCTGCGGAAGGTAGCCGACGCGCAGGGTGAGCTCGTCGCGGGTGCGGCGCGACATCCCCCGCACCTCGTGTCCCAGCACCGTCAGGGAACCGCCCGTGATGACCGGCGCGCCACGGACTCCGCGGCCGATCTGACCGGAGAGGGCCCGCGCGAAGGTCGACTTGCCCGCCCCCGCCTCGCCGAGGAGGGCCAGGATGCCGCCGCGCGGGATCGTGAGGCTCACGCCGTCGACCGCGGGGCGGGTGGCGGGCCGGCGGCTGTAGGCGAGGCTGAGGTCGTCGGCGACGACGGCGGGGACGGTCACGATGCGGTCCAGGCTACGGACGCCGGCTCTCCGCCGCGAGCCGCGCGGCGCGCCGCGCGGCCTGCTCCCGCGGATCGGGGACCGGGAGGGAGGCGAGGAGCCGCCGCGTGTCCGGGTCGCGGGGTGCGCCGAGCACCTCCGGGGTCGGACCCTGCTCCGCGATCCGCCCGCGATGCAGCACGACGACGCGGTGGGCGACCTGATCGACGACCGCGAGGTCGTGGGTGATGAACAGGCACGCGAAGCCGAGCCGCTGCTGCAGCTCGGCGAACAGCTCGAGCACCCGGGCCTGCACCGACACGTCCAGAGCGCTGGTCGGCTCGTCGGCGATGAGGAGCTTCGGATCCAGAGCCAGCGCCCGGGCCAGGCTGGCGCGCTGCCGCTGCCCGCCGCTCAGCTCGTGCGGGAAGCGGTCGCCGAACGCTCCCGGCAGCTGCACCTGCTCGAGCAGCTCGTCGACGCGACCGCGCGCGGCGGCGGCACCGGACGCGGCCCCGTGCACGAGGAGCGGCTCGGCGATGGCCTGCGCGATGGTGAAGAGCGGATTGAAGCTCGTGGCGGGATCCTGGAACACGAAGCCGATGTCGCGGCGCAGCGGCCGCAGCCGCCGCTCCCCCGCTCCGCGCAGCTCGGTGCCGAACACCGCCAGGGAGCCGTCGGTGACCCGGGTCAGCCCGGCGATCGCGCGGCCGATCGTGCTCTTGCCCGATCCGCTCTCCCCGACCAGCCCGAGCACCTCGCCGGCGTTGATGTCGAAATCCACGTCATCGACGGCGCGGAACGCCTTCTGCGCGAGCCGTCCCGGGTACTCGATCACGAGGCCGTGCGCGGCGACGATCGCCTCGCCCCCGGTCCGGCGCGCCTGCCCGACCGGAGCGGGCTTCGCGGCCAGGGTGAGCCGCGGCACGGCGGCGAGGAGTCGGCGCGTGTACTCCTCGCGGGGCGCGGAGAAGAGCTCCTCGACCGGCGCGGTCTCCACGACGCGCCCCTCGTACATCACGCTCACCCGGTCGGCGAGGTCGGCCACGACGCCCATGTTGTGGGTGATGAGAACGACGGCGGCGCCGAACTCGTCGCGGCAGCGTCGCAGCAGGTCCAGGATCTCGGCCTGCACGGTCACATCGAGGGCGGTCGTGGGCTCGTCGGCGACGATCACGGACGGGTTCAGCACCAGCGCCATCGCGATGACGACGCGTTGCTTCTGGCCGCCGGAGAACTGGTGCGGGTAGTAGTTCACCCGGGTCTCCGGGTCGGGGATGCCCACGCGGCGCAGGATGTCGACCGCCCGCGTCCGCGCCTGGGCCCGGGAGATCCGCGCGTGCGCGCGGAGGCCCTCCGCGATCTGCCAGCCCACCGGGAACACCGGGTTCAGCGCCGTCGAGGGCTCCTGGAAGACCATCGCGACGTCCGTGCCGCGCAGCTCCCGCATCCGCTGGCCGCTGACCCGCAGCACGTCCGTCCCGTCCAGCACCACCGCCCCGCTCGTCAGCGCGGTCTCGGGCAGGAGACGCAGGATCGTCTTCGCCGTCACGGTCTTGCCGCTGCCGGACTCGCCGACGATCGCCAGCACCTCGCGGCGCCGCACCTGCAGCGACACGTCCCGCACGGCGTGGACGTCGCCGCCGTCGGTGGCGAAGGTGACGTCGAGATCGCGGATGCGGACGGCATCCGACTCGACGCGGCTCTCGGTCACGGCGCCGGCTCCGTCGCGACGGCCGGCGCTGCCCGGCGGGCCCGACGGCGGGAGCGCAGGCGCGGGTCGGAGAGGTCGTTGAGGCTCTCCCCCACCAGCGTCACGCCGAGGACCACCAGCACGATCGCCACGCCCGGGAACACGGAGGTCCACCAGATGCCGGCCGCGACGTCCGAGACCGACTTGTTGAGGTCGTAGCCCCACTCCGCCGCCTTGGTGGGCTGGATCCCGAAGCCGAGGAAGCCGAGCCCCGCGAGGGTGAGGATCGCCTCGGAGGCGTTCAGCGTGATGATGAGCGGCAGCGTGCGGATGGAGTTCCGCAGCACATGGCGGACCATGATCCGCACCGACGACGAGCCGATCACTCTCGCGCTCTCGACGAAGGCCTCGCTCTTGACCCGGACGACCTCGGAGCGCACGACGCGCAGGTATTGCGGGATGAACACGACGGTGATGGAGATCGCCGCCGCGAGGATGCCGCCCCCGAGGCTGGACTGGCCGCCGGAGATGACGATCGCCGCGACGATCGCGAGCAGGAGCGTCGGGAACGCGTAGATCGCATCGGCGACGACGACGAGGATCCGGTCGAGCCAGCCGCCGAAGTAGCCCGAGACCAGTCCCAGCAGCACACCGACGACGATCGAGAGCAGGACGGCGACCACGATCGCCCCGAGGGCGGTCTGCGCTCCCCAGATCACCCGGGAGAGCACATCGAACCCGCCGACGGTGGTGCCGAGCGGATGCGCGGCGCTCGGCGGCACCTGAGCCCCGAAGTTCCGTCCGTCCGCGCCCTGGAGCTGCGCGTAGCCGTACGGGGCGAGGAACGGGGCGAGCAGAGCCGTGAGCAGGAAGAGACCCGTGATCACCAGACCCGTGACGAGCATCCCGCGTTGCAGCCCGACACTCTGCCGCAGCTGACGCACGACGGGGAGGCGCTTCCAGCCGCGCACGCGCGGGGGCGCGAGGGGGTCGGCAGCGGACATCAGTACCTCACCCTCGGATCGATCAGAGCGGCGATCACATCGACGACGAAGTTCGTCACCGCGACGATGATCGCCAGCACCACGACCATGCCCTGCACGGCGACGAAATCGCGCGCCTGCAGGTACTGCGCGATCTGGAAGCCGAGTCCGCGCCACTCGAAGGTCGTCTCGGTGAGCACCGCGCCCCCGAGCAGCAGAGCGATCTGCAGCCCGATCACGGTGATGATCGGGATGAGCGCGGGCCGCCAGGCATGGGTCCGGGTCAGCCGGAACTCGCCCACGCCCCGCGAGCGCGCCGCGTCGATGTAGTCCCGGCCGAGCGTGTCGATCATGTTCGTGCGCACGAGGCGGAGGAAGATCCCCGCGGTGAGCAACCCCAGCGCCAGACCCGGCAGGATGGCGTGCCAGAGCACGTCGCCGATCGCGTTCCCATCGCCCAGCCGGATCGCGTCGATCAGGTAGATGCCCGTCGGGTTCGGCATGCTGTCGAACTGGATCTGCACCCGGGTGGAGGCGCGTCCCGCGACGGGCAGCACGTTCAACCACACGGAGAACACGAGTTTCAGGAGCAGACCGGCGAAGAAGACCGGTGTCGCGTACGCGAGGATCGCGAGCACCCGCAGCGTCGCATCCGGCCAGCGGTCGCGCAGCTTCGCGGCGAGCATGCCCAGCGGGACGCCGACGACGAAGGCCACGAGGAGGGCGTACACCGCCAGCTCGAGAGTGGCTCCGCCGAAGGTGACGACGATCTCGCCGATCGAGCGCCCGTCGCTGAGGGATCGGCCGAAGTCGCCACGGGCGATCTGCCCGAGGTAGTCGACGTACTGCACGAGCAGCGGGCGATCGTAGCCGGCCTCGCGGATGCGCTCCTGCAACTGGTCGGCCGGAAGCCGTCCGCCCAGCGCAGCGGTGATCGGGTCGCCGGTGGAGCGCATGAGGAAGAACACGAGGGTGACCAGGATGAACACCGTCGGGATGATCAGCAGCGCCCGCACGAGCAGGTAGAGCAGCAGCCCGCTGGGCCGGTTCCGCCGGCGGCCCCGCGGGACGGCCGGCGGGGAGACGGGCGGCACCTCGATGGTGGTACTCATGCGACTCCGGACATCGGGGGCGGAACGGGTCCGAGGCGGACTGCGAGGGCAGACCGCCCCGGACCCGGTGCTGCGCGGTAGCGCGGGGCGCTACTTGGAGAGCGAGGTGAGTCGGAGCTTGAACGAGGGGTCCAGGGTCATGCCCGAGACGTCCTTGCCCACCACGGCGACCTGCGCTCCCTGGAGGAGGGGCACCGTGGACAGCTGCTTGGCCACCGCGGCCTGGATGTCCTCGATGTCCTGCTGCCGCTTCGCGGGGTCGCCCTCCACCTGCTGCTGCTGGATCAGCTGGGTGACGACCGGGTCGCTGTAGCGATTGCCGAGGAAGTTCCCCTCGGCGAAGAACGGCGTCAGGTAGTTGTCCGCGTCGGAGTAGTCGGGGAACCAGCCGAGCTGGTAGGCGGGATAGACGTCCTTGACGCGGTCCTTCGAGTACTGCACCCACTCGGTGGAGGCGAGATCGACGGCGAACAGTCCGCCGTCCTCCAGCTGGCTCTTGACCAGGGCGTACTCGTCGGCCGAGCCCTCGCCGTAGTGGTCGGGGTTGTACTGCAGCTTCAGGGTCACGGGAGTGCTGACGCCTGCCGCCTGCAGCACCGCCTTGGCCTTGTCGAGGCTGGGTCCGCCGCTGCCGTCGCCGTACTCCGACTTCAGCACCTCGGTCGCGCCGCGCACGCCCTGCGGAACGTAGGAGTAGAGCGGCGTGTAGGTGTTCTTGTAGACCTGCTTGGCGATCGCGGCGCGGTCGACGAGGTCGGCCACCGCCTGCCGTACCGCGAGAGCCTTCGCCGGGTCCGCCCCCTCGGTCTTCGCGCCGTAGGGCTGGGTGTCGAAGTTGAACACGATGTAGCGGATCTCTCCGCCGGGTCCGTCGACGACCTTGACGCTCTTCTTCGTCTTCAGGTCGGCGATGTCGGTCGGGGTGAGGCTGCGGTAGGCGACGTCGATCCCGCCGCCTTGCACCTCGAGCTTGAGGTTGGAGGAGCTCGTGAAGTACTTCAGGGTGATGTCACCGGTCTTCGGCTTTCCCAGCAGCCCGTCATAGCCCGAGAACGCCGACAGCGTCACGAGGTTGTTCTTCTTGTAGGAGCCGATCGAGAAGGGGCCGGCGAAGGCCTTCCCCTTGACGATGGCGGCATCCTGGGTGATTTTGTCGGCGGAGAAGACCTGCTCGTCGACGATCGGGCCGGCGGGGCTGGAGAGCACCTGGGGGAAGGTCTGGTCGCCGCCCTTCTTCAAACGGAAGACGACGGTGCGCGCGTCCGGCGCGTCGACCGAGTCGAGGTTCCCGAGGAGCGACGCGGGACCGTTGGGGTCGTTGATCTTCAACTGCCGCTCGAAGGTGAACTTCACGTCCGAGCTGGTGAGCTTGTTGCCGTTGGCGAAGGTGAGCCCCGGCTTGAGCGTGACCGTGTACTCGGTGTCGCTGGTGAACTTCGCCGAGGAGGCGATGTCGGGCTCGACCGTGCCCGAGCCGACCTTGGAGTTCATGAGGAACGGGAAGACCTGGTTCATGACCGCGAACGAGCCGTTGTCGTAGGACCCGGCCGGGTCGAGGAAGGTCACCTTGTCGGTGGTGCCCACGATGAGCGAGGAGCCACCGCCGCTGCCGCTCGTGCCGCCGCCGGCGCAGCCGGCGAGGACGAGGGCGGATGCCGCCGCGATCCCCACCGCGACCCCGAGTCGCCTCGAGCGTGCCGATCCGAATGCCGATGCCATGGCGGTCTCCTCCGTGGTATCCCCGCGCCCGCGCGGAGAGGTGAATGTGTGCAAGGGGATGGTCCCGGCGGAGCGGCCAGGACCTCCCAGTAGTATCACGGACCCGATGGCCGGCCCGTCCCTGGGAGCGTTCCGCTACTCGCCGCGGAGCGCCCGGCGCTGCTGCTCGACGGTCACGAGCTCCCGCTGCAGCTCACCGAGCCGGGCCTCATCCCCGCCCTGGCTGGCCCGCAGGAGCGAGCCCTGCAGCTCCGCCTTCCGGCGCAGCAGGTCGCGGTCCACGAGGTCGGCGACCACCCGCCCGGCGTAGGCGATCACCCGGTCCGAGCGCTCGGGGATCGGGGCGACGCTCAGTTGCGTCACCACCGTCCCGAACCCCGCCGGCACCTCCGAGGCGACCGTCTCGACCCACCCGCGACCGCCGAACCGGTCGAGCGCGGAGGCGATGCCGTCACGCACGACCGCGAGGGTCTGATTCGCGAAGCGCGCCTGCACGAAGCGGCCGGCGAGCTCGGCGCCGACGGCGTCCGGATACTGCAGGATCGCCATCAGGGCGTCCCGCTCGCTGCGGGTGATCGGGTCGGTGGGCAGCTCGGCGATGCTCGCGGCCCGCTGCTCCGGCGCCGCCTCGGCCGGGGCGTCGCGGCTCACGGGCTCGGCGGGCGGACGATGCTGCGCGGCCGAGGAGACCGCTCGCGCGACGGTGGCCGGGCTCTCCCCCAGCCAGCCGGCGAGGCTGCGCACGTAGCCGTCGCGGAGCGAGGGGTCGCGGATGCCGGCGAGCACCGGCGCCGACTCCCGCAGCGCCGCCACCCGGCCCTCGACGGTCTCGAGGTCGTGCCCAGCGAGCCGCCGGCGGATCATGAACTCGAACATCGGCTTGCGGGAGGCGATCAGTCGCCGCACCGCCTCGTCGCCGCGCTCCAGACGCAGATCGCAGGGGTCGAGCCCCTTCGGGCCGGTGGCGACGTAGGTCTGCGCGGCGAAGCGCTGCTCCTCGGCGAAGGCGCGGCTCGCCGCCTTCTGGCCCGCCTCGTCCGGATCGAAGGTGAACACCACCTCGCCGAGCCCGCCCGCATCCGCGTTGTCGCGATCGCCCAGCACGCGCCGGATCGAGCGGATGTGGTCCACCCCGAAGCTCGTGCCGCAGGTCGCGACGGCGGTGGTCACCCCGGCGAGGTGGCAGGCCATGACGTCGGTGTAGCCCTCGACGACGACCACCTGGCGGTTCCGCGAGATGTCGCGGCGGGAGAGGTCGAGGCCGTACAGCACCTGGCTCTTGTGGTACACCGGCGTCTCGGGCGTATTGAGGTACTTCGGGCCGGTGTCCTGGTCGTCGGACAGCAGCTTCCGCGCCCCGAAGCCGACGGTCTGGCCGGTCACGTCGCGGATCGGCCAGATGAGCCGCCCGCGGAACCGGTCGTAGACGTTGCCACGGTCGTTGAGGGAGAGCAGTCCCGCGGTGACGAGCTCCTCCTGGCTGAAGCCTTGAGCCTTCAGCGCGCTGCCCAGGGCGTCGAAGCTCTTCGGGGCGAAGCCGACGCCGAAGCGCTCCGCGGCCGCCGGGTCGAAGCCGCGCTGCCCGAGGAAGTCCCGGCCGGGCTGCGCCTCGGGGGTGCCGAGCTGTGCGCGGAAGAACGCCTCGGCGGCGGCGTTCGCCGCGAGGAGCCGCGAGCGCCCGGCGTGATCCTCGGATGCCGCCGCGCCGTCCTCGTAGCGCAGCTCGAACGCCAGCCGACCGGCGAGCCGCTCGATCGACTCGCGGAAGCTCAGCCCCTCGATCCGCTGGAGGAACGTGTAGACATCGCCGGACTCGCCGCATCCGAAGCAGTGGTAGAAGCCCACCTGGGGGCGCACGTGGAAGCTCGGGCTGCGCTCGTCGTGGAACGGGCAGAGCCCCTTGAGGCTGCCGACACCGGCGCTCTTCAGGGCGACATGCTCACCGATCACGTCGGCGATGTTGGTGCGGGCCCGGACCTCCTCGATATCGCTTTGTCGGATCCGCCCGGGCATGCCTGGATTCTAGGGAGCGCGCCGCGCGCTCGGCTCGGCGATGCCCTCGGTCGGCTTCCGCGCTCGACGCCGCGTGCGCCGGCCGCCCCGAAGCGAAGTGACCGGTTCAGCCGACCAGGCGGTCGTGCCGGGCGATCGCGGAGGCGTCCGTCAGGGAGGCGACCTGGTCCACGATCACCCGGCGGCGGGCGGTGTCGTCAGGAGCGCTGCGCCAGTCGTCCGCGAAGACCGCATCCAACTCGGCATCGCCGCGCGACCAGAGCGCATCCGCGAGTTCGGTGAGCATCTCGCGCTGCTGGGCGTACAGCGGCTGACGCGCGTTCACGGACATGAAGTTCGCCGCGACGATCCCCTTCAGCACCGCGATCTCGGCCCGGGTCTCCGGCGGCACCTCGATGTCGCCGCCGAACCGGCTGAGACTGCCGGACGGATAGGCCGTCCGGGTCGCGCCCACCGCCTCGCGGGCGAAGCGGCCGATGAGCTGGCTGGTGAGGTTCTTCAGGCGCGCGAGGTCGGCGCGGCCGCCGGTCCAGTTATCGAGCCAGTACGGGAGGGAGTCGAGCCGGTCGAACGCGGCCACCAGCTCGTCCCGGGGGATCTCGCGTCCGATCCACTCGGCCATCGCGTCCACGAGCTCGTCGTGCTCCACCCGCGCCCCGAGCGCCCGCACGTCGAGGAAGCCGCCGACCACGGCATCCTCGAAGTCGTGCACGGAGTAGGCGATGTCGTCGGCGAGGTCCATCACCTGCGCCTCGATGCACTGCACGAGCGGCGGCGCATCCGCCCGCAGCCACTGGAACGCGGCGGTGTCGTCGTCGTAGAAGCCGAACTTCACGCGTCCCGATGGATCGGGGATGCCGTCACTCGCCGGCCACGGGTACTTGCAGCTCGCGTCGAGGCTCGCGCGGGTGAGGTTCAGCCCGTAGCTCGCGCCGTCCGCTCCGATCACCTTCGGCTCGAGCCGCACCAGCAGGCGCAGGGTCTGCGCGTTGCCCTCGAAGCCGCCGATGCCGTACGCCCAGGCGTTGAGCGCGCGCTCGCCGTTGTGCCCGAACGGCGGATGCCCCAGGTCGTGTGCGAGGCACGCCGTGTCGACCACGTCCGGATCCAGGCCGAGGTTCGCCGCGAGCTCGCGACCCACCTGGGCAACCTCGAGCGAGTGCGTCAGCCGGGTGCGCGGGAAGTCCAGCCCGGCGACCGGGCTGAGCACCTGCGTCTTCGCGGCGAGTCGGCGCAGCGCGCTGGAGTGCAGCAGACGCGCGCGGTCGCGGGCGAAGTCGCTGCGGCGGCTCGAGTGCTCCTCGGGGAGGTGCCTCTCGATATCGCGCGGCCCGTATCCCGCCGGCGGTTCAGCGCTCACGGCTCGGCCGCCGGAGCCGGCCTGCCGGCACGACGGTCAGCCACCGCTGTGGTGGAGCTCGGCACCGACCAGCTCCGTGCGGAACGCGTCGTCGAGGGTGCGGCTCTCCAGCCACCGCTCGGGCAGACTCGGGGTCTTCGGGGAGCCGGCGCGCCCGCGCTGGCCCTCGGCGTCGGCGCCCGGGTAGGGCTGGTCCGGGTCGAGCCGGGAGAGCAGCTCGTCGATCTCCGCGAGGCTCGAGCTGGTGGCGAGGGCGGCCCGCAGCTCACCGCCGACGGCGTAGCCCTTGAAATACCAGGCCACGTGCTTGCGGATGTCGCGACAGCCGCGGTTCTCATCCTCGAAGAACTCGACGAGGAGTTCCGCGTGCCGCCGGAACGCGCGGGCGACCTCGCCCAGCGCCGGCTCGGCGTGGCGCCGGCCCGGCGCGGTCGGAGCGCCGCCGAATGCGGCCGCGAGGTCGCCGAAGAGCCACGGCTTGCCGAGGCAGCCGCGACCCACGACCACCCCGTCGCAGCCGGTCTGGCGCATCATCCGGATCGCGTCCTCGGCGCTCCAGATGTCCCCGTTGCCCAGCACCGGCACGCTCGTCACCGCCTCCTTGAGTCGCCCGATCGCGTCCCAGTCGGCGTGCCCGGAGTAGAACTCGGAGGCCGTGCGGGCGTGCAGCGCGATCGAGGCGACTCCGGCGCCCTCGGCGATCCGGCCCGCCTCCAGGTAGGTGAGGTGATCCGGGTCGATGCCCTTGCGCATCTTGACGGTCAGCGGCAGCGGTCCCGCCGCCTCGACCGCGGCCTCGACGATGCCGCGGAACAGGTCGAGCTTCCAGGGCAGCGCCGCTCCCCCGCCCTTGCGCGTGACCTTCGGCACCGGGCAGCCGAAGTTCAGGTCGACGTGGTCGGCGCGGTCCTCGTCCACGAGCATCCGCACCGCCCGGCCCACTGTTGCGGGGTCGACGCCGTAGAGCTGGATCGAGCGGGGCGTCTCGGACTCGTGGTGGCGGATGAGGCGCATCGACTCGGGCGTGCGCTCCACAAGGGCGCGGCTGGTGATCATCTCCGAGACGTACAACCCGGCGCCGTACTCCCGGCAGAGGCGCCGGAAGGCGGTATTCGTGATTCCCGCCATCGGCGCGAGCACGACCGGGGTATCGAGCGCGAGCGGCCCGATGCGCAGCGGAGGCGCGGGGGCGAGAACGGTGGACACCGGCCGATTCTTCCAGACCGCCCCCGCGCTCGGCCGAGGGGCCTGTACATCCGTCGCGGGGTCGTGCACGATTCGGGGGGTACGGGAGGGGACAACATGCCGAGCACTCGCGCCCGTCTCGCCCTGGGCTGCGCGACCGCAGCAATCGCCGGATCGCTCGCGGGATGCACCGCCGCCGAGCCGACCTACCTGGCGCGCACACCGACACCGGCCCGTGGTGAGTTCGGGGTGCTCGGAGCAGAAGGGTGCGAACCGTCCTCTCCGGCCTCGGGCGGAGAAGTTCAAGCGACGCCGACAGCACCGGGAGCGTCGGCCTTCGGTGAATTCCAGGGCGTCACTCCTCGCACCTTGCGAGCGAGCAACCAAGAGGTCAAACTCGTCGTCCGAGTCACTGGCTCCAGCGATCTCACGGTGCCTCTCGCCGACCCGACCGGCGCGAAGCGACCGCTGGCATGGGGACCCCAATCGCACACGGGCAGCGATTACAACCGTCCTGGCGATGAGTGGGGCCTCGGACTGTCCCTCGACCAGCCGGGATGCTGGGAGCTTGCGCTCAGTCGCGGAGCCGGACCCGTTGCGACCTTCTGGATTCCCGTCGCGTAGCGAATCGCCGCGGCGCTCCGCTTCGATCCGCCGCCTCTCGAGTGGCGGGGCGACCGGCGGAGTGCCAGGCACCCGCATCAGGCTCCCTGACAGGATCGAGGCATGACGGACGGAGCGGATCGGGTGCTCGCGGATGCCGAGGCGCGCGGCATCCCGATCGAGATCGTCGAGCGGGCGCCGGCCGCCTCGCTCGAGGAGGCCGCCGCCATCCAGGGCATCACCCCGGCTGACATCGTGAAGACGCTGGTGGTGCGCCGCCACGACGGCGACTACCTCTTCGCCCTCGTTCCCGGCGACCGGCAGATCTCCTGGCCGAAGCTCCGGGCGGCGGTCGGGGTGAATCGCCTCCGGCTCCCCGAGGCCGCGCTCGCGCTCGAGGCGACCGGCTACGAGCGCGGCACCATCACCCCGTTCGGCTCCTCGACCGCCTGGCCGGTCTTCGCCGACGCGACCATCCCGGGTCGGCGGATCTCGATGGGTGCCGGGGCGCACGGACGGTCGCTGTGGGTGGATGCGGGCGCCCTGATCCGGGGTTTCGACGCGCGCGTGAGCGACATCACGGAGCCGCTCCCGACCGCGTGATGCACGGCGCCCGCCCGCGCACTCCGGAACCCGCGCCCGCGCAAGTCCGGAACCCATCCCCGCAACTCCGGAACCCACCGACGCATCTCCGGAACCGATGCCCGAGCGACACCATGTCAGGCGCGAATAGGCGACCGGTAGCGAGAGGTTCCGGAGATCGGAGGCGCGAGCACGGGCACACCGCTGCGGTGTGAACGACGTGCAGCGAGCGCGGCGTCAATCGCGAGCACCACATTCGCCCAGTCGTTGCGCAACATCCTGTGGGTGATGCGAAGACAGTGCCGGCCTTCCACCGTGATGGCAAGATCCTTCGCACGGTCGGCCTCGAAGGTCGACTCATGGATGCGGCCGTCGACCTCGATCGCGACCACATCCTCCACGAGAAGGTCGAATCTCCCCGACTTGCCCACTCGCTGCTGGGTGACGACACGGAAGCCGAGCAGAACGAGCCGTAGTCGAGTCACCGACTCGAGCGGACTCTCGCTGGATCCGTCGGCAAGAGCTGCGAAGACGCGCAGGTCGCTCGGGAGTCTTCCGACAACCCGGGAATAGTCGAGGGGGTCGATGGTCTGCAGATGCAGCGCCCAATCGGCGGCGACGATGGCCGACTCGAGGTCGGAGTCGAGGAACGCCCGGACCAGCGCGTCGGCCACCCCGACCACGGCGGCGGTTCCCGCCTCGGCGTCCGGTTCCCAGTGGACATCGACATCGTGACGGGCCCGCCGATCCGCCAAGCGGGACGCGTCCCGCGCGACAGCGACCTGGATCCTCTCCGGCCGGTTCCAGAGCCAGCCGCCCATCGCCTCGATCGCGGAAAGACCAGTCAGACGGCCGCCCACGGCGACCGCGCGGAACGCCGGGTCGCTGAGCGCGGCCTCCGTGTACCACCCGCGTCGGGGTCGACCGAGACGCCCGGCGCGAACGGCGGCAGCGAGCGCATCGACCGTCACTCCACGAGCGAGCAGCTGCCGGCGGGTCGCGAAACCGCCGAGCCGTCTCAGGTGCTCTACGACATCAGCCATGGCTGCACTGTGCCGATGGATCCCACGTCGGTACGCCGATCACAGAGATCCGTGGATAACCCAGAACTGCGAGTGGTTGTGGATGAGCGCCCGCGGCCGCAGGTACGCGACACCCTCGGCAAACGTTCCGCGCTCGCAACTCCGGAGTCCAGGATCCCGTCGCGCAAGCAGGAAGTCCGCGCATCCCCAACGGTCGCTCCCGCGTCACGAACCGGCCGGGAAGGTTCCGGAGTTGCGCGAGGCGGTTCCGGAGTTGGGCGAGGCGGTTCCGAAGCTCGCGCGCAAAGGTTCCGGAGTTGCGCAGAACGGTCCGGTCCACCCTGTCCGATGCGTGCGCTACGCGCCTGCGAGACGTTCGGCGAGATAGCCCTCGAGGCGGTCCAGGCCCACCCGCTCCTGGCCCATGCTGTCGCGCTCGCGCACCGTGACGGCGCGGTCGTCGAGGGTGTCGAAATCGACCGTGACCGCGAAGGGGGTGCCGATCTCGTCCTGTCGGCGGTACCGGCGACCGATGGCGCCGGCGTCGTCGAAATCGACCGACCAGAGCTGACGCAGCCGGTCCGCCAGTCCCCGTGCCTCCGGGGTCAGCCGCTCGTTCCGCGACAGGGGCAGCACGGCGACCTTCACGGGCGCGAGCCGGCGATCCAGCCGCAGCACGGTCCGAGTGTCGACCCCGCCCTTCGAGTTCGGCGCCTCGTCCTCCGCGTAGGCGTCGACGAGGAACGCCATCATCGCGCGCGTGAGGCCGAACGACGGCTCGATCACGTAGGGGATCCAGCGTTCTCCGCTGGCCTGGTCGAACCAGCGCAGGTCCTCCCCCGACTCGCGGATGTGGTTTCCGAGGTCGAAGTCGGTGCGGTTCGCGACACCCATCAGCTCGCCCCAGCCGTCGCCGGAGGCGAAGCCGAACCGGTACTCGATATCCGCGGTCGCCGCGGAGTAGTGCGCCCGTTCCCCGTCCGGCACGTCGATCCGGCGCAGGTTCTCCTCGCGGATGCCGAGGCCGGTGAACCACCCCCACGAGTCGGCGACCCAGCGCTCGTACCAGCCGGCCGCCTCCTCGGGCGGGGTGAAGTACTCGATCTCCATCTGCTCGAACTCCCGGGTGCGGAAGATGAAGTTGCCGGGAGTGATCTCGTTGCGGAAGGCCTTCCCGATCTGACCGATGCCGAACGGCGGCTTCTTCCGACTGGTCTGCACCACCGCCGCGAAGTCCACGAAGATGCCCTGCGCGGTCTCAGGGCGCAGGAAGTGCTGCCCCTCTTCGCTTTCCACCGGGCCGAGGTAGGTCTTCATCAGCCCCGAGAACTGCTGCGGCTCGGTCCATTGACCCCGGGTGCCGCAGTTCGGGCACGCCACCTCCGCCAGCCCGCCCTCCGGCGCGCGACCCTTCTTCGCCTCGAAGGCGTCCACGAGGTGATCGGCGCGGAACCGGTGGTGGCAGTGCAGGCACTCCACGAGCGGATCCGTGAACGTGGCGACGTGGCCGGAGGCCTCCCAGACCCGCCGCGGCAGGATCACCGCCGAATCGAGGCCGACCATGTCCTCGCGACCGCGCACGAAGGTCTGCCACCAGTTCCGGCGGATGTTCTCCTTCAGCTCCACGCCGAGCGGGCCGTAGTCCCACGCGGAGCGCGATCCGCCGTAGATCTCGCCCGCCTGGAAGACGAAGCCGCGCCGCTTGGCGAGCGAGATGACCTGATCGAGGGCGGTCGGCGCGGGCATCCGACCAGACTACCGAGGCTCCGCCCGCGTCTCGTGACTCACGATCGGAGCACGCGCAGGACGCGCTCGACGTCGGATTCGTCGTTCCAGATGTGGAAGCTGGCGCGCAGCCGCCCGGCGCGACCGGAGACGCGGATGCCGGCCGCGACCAGGCGGGCGAGGTCGGCGCCCGACGCGTCCGGCCAGGTGACGATCGCCTGGTGCTGGTCGGGGATGCCGAGCCCACGGCACAGCGCGTCACCGAGGCCGGCGGTGCGCGCCCAGACCTCGTCGATGTCGAGTCCGGCGAACAGCGCGATCGCGTGCTCCGCGCCGATCCACGCCTGCCACGCCGGTGACACGTCGAAGCGTCGGGCATCGTCGGCGAGCTCCATCCGGGGGCCGTAGGTGCTCGTCCACACGTCGCCGCCCGCGTACCAGCCCGCCTGCAGCGGCGCGAGCAGCGGCATCATCCGGTCGCTGAGGGTCAGGAAGGCGACTCCGCGCGGCGAGCAGAGCCACTTGTAGCTGTGGCACACGGTGACGTCGAACACCGCCGCGTCCACCGGGTGGACGCCGGCGGCCTGGGTGAGGTCGCAGAACACCAGGGACCCGGTGCGGTGCGCCGCCTCGAGGACGGCGTCGTGTTCGGCGACGACCCCGGTGGCCGACTGCACCAGGGAGAACGCGACCAGCCAGGTCGACTCGCGCACGGCATCCGCAAGACCGGCGAGGGGGACGACGCGCACCCGGAGGTCGGTGCGCGCCTGGAAGGGGAACATGATCGACGAGAAGTCGCCGTCGGGCACCACGATCTCCGCGCCGAGCGGAGCCGCGGCCGCGATGAGCGAGGTCAGCACCGAGGTCTGCGAGCCGATGGCGATCCGCTCGGGCCGCACCCCGACGAGTCGTCCGTAGCTGTCGCGGGTGCGGGCGATCACCAGGTCGTAGCCCTGCGGGTCGCGATCCGCGGCGGCCCACGCGGCGAGGTCGGCGCTCATCGCCTCGACGGCCGCCCGCGGCGGGAGACCGATCGACGCCACCGCCAGATAGCCGCGCGGCGCACCGAACTGCGCGCTCGCCGCCGCCAGCTCCGGCGAGACGGTTCGGTCGGGATTCGGAGCGGGGATCGTCGCTGTGGCCACCTGCCCAGGATCCGCTTCGCGGCATCCATGCCACAAGAGGATTGGATGGATGCGTCGCATAACATCGGGTTATGAACGCGGATCCGGTGCTCGACCTGCACTCGGTGCGCATCGTGCGGGCGATCGCCGAGCTGGGCACGATCAGCGCCGCGGCCCGCGCTCTCGGCTACAGCCAGCCCGCGATCAGTCAGCACCTGCGTCGCGCGGAGGCCCGGTTGGGCACGCCCCTTGTCGCCCGTGCCGGACGGGGCGTGCGGCTCACCGAGCCGGGGCAGGTGATCGCCCGCCACGCGATCACGATCACGAGCGCGCTGGACGCCGCCGGCGGGGAGCTGGCCGAGCTGGTCGGGCTGCGCACCGGCACCGTGCGGATCGCCGCGTTCCCGACGGCCTCTTCGACATTGGTCCCGAGGCTGCTGCACGGGATGCGTCGACAGCATCCCGGACTCCGCGCCTCCTATGTCGAGGCCGAGCCGCCCGAGGCGCTCGGGATGCTCCGCGACGGCCTCGTCGATGTGGCGATCACCTTCCAGTACCCGGGCGACCGCGCCGACCCACACCGGGACGGCGACGCGACCCTGGAGAGCACTCTGCTCTACACCGAGCCGGTGGTCCTCGCCCTGCCGGAGGGGCATCCGCTCGCCGCCCGCGACGTGGTCGCCCTGGCCGACCTGGCCGACGAGCGCTGGATCGCCGGGTGCCCGCTCTGCCGCGGTCACCTGCTCGCCGCCTGCGAGGCGGTGGGCGTGACGCCGCGCATCGAGCTGGAGACCGACAACGCCGTGGCCGTGCTGAACCTCGTCGCGTCCGGGCTCGGCGTCGCGCTCCTCCCGCGGCTCGCCCTGGCGACCGCCCCCGTCCCGCCGGGCGCGTGCGTGCGGGCGACGTCGCCGTCGAGCGACCGCGGCATCCAGGTGGTCGTGCAGTCCGGGGCCGGCCGCGTGCCGGCGGTCGCCGCGGCGCTGGCGCAGATCCGATCCGAGGACGGCGCCGAGTGGCACCTCCGCCAGGCCGCGACCGGCCGTTAGCATGACCGGATGCTGGGCGTCGGCGATCCGCTCCCCCTCCGCCCGCGTCGGGTGCTCGTCGCCGGAGTGACCGGGTCGGGCAAATCGACCTTCGCCGCCGAGCTCGGCGGCGTGCTGGATCTGCCCTACACCGAGATCGACGGGCTCTACCACGGCCCGCACTGGACGCCCCGACCGCAGTTCAGCGACGAGGTGCAGGCCCTGGTGGCCGACGACGCCTGGGTGACCGAGTGGCAGTACCGGGCGGCGCGCGAGACGCTGCTGGACCGCGCGGAGCTGCTGGTCTGGCTCGACTTCCCCTTCCCCCTCACGCTGCGGCGACTGCTGCAGCGCACCGTCCGGCGGCGCATCCGCCGCGAGGTGCTGTGGCACGGCAACGTCGAGCCCCCGCTGCGCAGCTTCTTCACCGCGCCGGACGACAACATCGTGCGCTGGGCGATCTCGACCAGGCACAAGTACCGCGCGCTGATCCCGGACGTGGCCGAGCGTCGGCCCGACCTCGCGATCGTGCGTCTGGGCAGCCCCGCGGAGACGCGGCGCTGGATCGGCGGCATCGTGCGCGGGGAGCTCCTCGCGCGCTGACCCGCACGCACGTCCGCGGGCCACGCACGTCCGCAAGCCACGCATGTCCGCAAGCGCTGAGAGGCCGTAAC
>JACRGJ010000116.1 GCA_016212425.1 Micrococcales bacterium
GCCGAGGTCGTCGTCGTCGAGCACCTCGGCGACGACCGCGGCGCGGTCGGTACGGCGCTACGCCGCGAGCAGATCGACCTGCTCGTCTCCACCGGCGGCACCGGTCACGGATACGGTGACCACCTCGTGGGCGCCCTGGAGGCGCTCGGCGCCATGGTGCCGGTCCGCGGCATCGGGATGCGGCCGGGGCATCCGACGATCCTCGCGGCCCGCCCCGATGGAGTCCCCCTGCTCGGGTTGCCCGGCAACCCGTTCGCGGCGCTGGCGGCGCTCGTCGCCCTCGGCCTGCCGCTTCTCGCCGGGCTCGTCCGCGCATCCGCTCCGCCAGTGCTGCCGCGCACCGCGGCCGTGCCCATGGCCGGCACGAGCTCCGGGGTGCGGCTCGTCGCCGTGGCCGAGACCCCCGACGGCCTCGTGCCGGTCACCCGCCAGGGCGCCGCGATGACCTGCGGCCTCGCCCAGGCGGATGCGCTGGCGCTCGTCGAGGGTGCCGGGGTCGCCGCCGGAGGTCCGGTGGGCGTGCTCGCCCTGCCCTGGACCCGCTGAAGCGCGGCAGGCAGTCAGGTACGCAGGCGCTGCACTGCTCGCCCGAGTTGGTCGAGCTCGACGGTCACGACCTGATGCAGGATCGCGTGGGCGGTGTCCCAGTAGCGGTGCGCGAGGTGATCGCGGAACCGTGCAATCGCTGGCCAGTCCACCCCGGGCTCGGATGCGAGCAGCTCCGGTGGGAGCGCCTTGACGGCCTCTCCGATCTCGAGCAGGCGAATGCGGACTGCGTCGAATATCAATCCATCGTCCAGGTCTCCTCGGGTGAGATGCTGACGGATAGCGGCGATGGCGGCGTGGATGTCGTTGAGACGTTCCTGGTCGCGTCGGCTCACAGCGGCACCAGCTCGTTCTGAATCTCCCGCGCGACGCGCTCCCGCAGGCCGTGACGCGGAACAAGATCGACCGGGACGCCGAGGAGAGCTTCGAGGTCGATCGTGGCGCGGGTCAGTTGCGTCAGCCCGGCGTCGGTCGGAAGGTCGACGAGCAGGTCGACGTCGCTCTCCGCGGTGTCCGTGCCGCGGACGACGCTTCCGAACACGGCTGCGTTGCGGTATCCCCGCAGCTCCAGCAATTCCCTCGCCTGTGCTCGGCGTCTTTGCACTCGGCGACCCACCGGACCCACGAATGGCGGCGACTGCGTCGGTGAGGTCGGTGTCAGGTTGATGTTGAGTTCGAACCCCGCCGCAGCGACCAGGTGGCGTAGCGCGCTGACGGTAGGTTCGCGTCTTCCTCGTTCGTAGGAGCTGACCACGCTCTGCGGGACGCCGGCTCGCCGGCCGAGCTCGACCTGAGAGAGCCCGGCCCGGACCCGAGCAGCCCGCAGTACCTCCGCCCCGACCGCGTCCACATCGCGACTATAGCGGATAGCTACTATTGAGCCCGGTCGCTCCGGCGATCGGTCGCTTCCTCTAGGCCACCAAGGTCGGGACGATGTCCGCCCGCGGGTGCCGGCCGTCACCCGCGGGGATCATACGAATAAGGCGCCCGCGCGGTGCTCCGCGGAGCGGGTCGTCTCGGCGAAAGTGCCCTCAATCGCGATGACGGGGTCTGAACTTACGCGGCTGGGCACGCGTGTGTGTCGTAGTCATACTCGGACCACTCGTCCCAGCACGCCGCGATTCTCCAGATCCCGTTGCTCGTCGCCTGGTACTCCGAAAGGCCCAGCTATCAGACCTGATCCGGCCGGCTCAGTTCGGTCGCGAAGGCGGCCGTCGGGCCCTCCGCAACGCGATGGACCTCTGTTCGTTATGTGCCGTCTGGGTCGGCCAGCGCCCAGAACTTCCGCTGCTTCTGTTACCGGATCCGCAGGGACAACGGTGAGCACGGCGTCTCGAGCGGGGCGGGCCGGCTGCCGCCACGGCTTCCTGCTGCGGCGTTGAAGCGAACGCGCAGCCGCCGCTTACCCCGGGGGGCTTGTGCCCGTTTCGCATTCGGCAAGGTCTCGAGGCCGACACGTCGACCTCGACGCCTACGACAAGGCCGTGATTTCTGTGCGAGGCAGTGAGGCGTGGGTGGCCGCCTACCCGTAGGCGTCCGCGTATGCGTCACGTACCTGCGGCCAGATGAAATCGCGGCCGCCCGCCACGTCGACCACCTCATCCGAGATCCCGTCAACGAAGACGAAGTCGTGCGGAATCACGCGGCCTGCTTCATCGACGCGCCCGAGCGGATCGTTGAATCGAAGGACGACCCGGTCACCAACGCGCTCGAACACCTCGGGGACGGCGTCGAACCCCGCGAACGCAGCGCTGTAGGCGGGTAGCGGATCACTCAGACCGCCGCGCTGAAGAAATCGAAAGCCCCAGGTGCGACCACAGGTCGCCCAGATGAAAGTCACCGCAAACTCCTGACCAGAATTCCCTTGCTCTCGGCAGCCTCGAGGTCGAGGCCGAACTGGGTGATCGCGGCGTGCAGATTGTCGCCCTTTCTCACAGCGGCGTCGTGGGCTAGCCGCAACTTGTCTCCGACCAGCTTGAGTGCGGCGTTGATTCGCGCCTGACTCGGCCAGCCAGCGATCGCCGCCGCGACAGGAAGGAGACGAGCCGGCAACGGCATCCTATTCACCAACTTCCCGACCAAGACGACCGCGAGACCGACCATCGGACCCGCACGACGGAAGGCCTGATCCAGAACCTTCGTCCTGCGCTGGGCAAGCTTCGCCCAGCGCAGGAAGCGCTCGAACGGCAGCACGCTGGCGATCGGCATCAGCAAACTGACGCCGACGCGGTTGTCCAGGTCAATCTTCCCTGAGGTGAACTTCGCCGAGGACAGCAGCAGGAAGTCCTCCCCAACGGCCAACACCTGTGGGTCGACGACGGCCGCAGCGATCGTCGACCGGAGCCGGTCCACCTCGTGCGCGGCCTTCGAGACGACGACTTCCCGAAGCTGCTTTGCGGTCATGTCCGGCAGAACATCCGCCTTCGACAGTGCGAACATCCAGATGCGCGGGAACCGCAGGAGCGGCTTGCCCGACACCTGCAGCGCGTCGACAATCGGCACCAGTCCATTGCGAATGTTCGTGAACAGCAGCTTGAGGTAGCGCTCCTCCTCACCCGTGTTCGCCTTCAGTTTCTCACCGTCGATGAGCACCAGTGCTACATCGGAGACCAACAGGTCGTGGAACGTCTGCGCGCGACGCTCCGCCTCTTCCGGTCCGCTCGGAGACTGGTGGAACCATTCCCCTGGATAGTCGTGCCAGACCAATCGCATGCGGTCGAAGTTGCGCCCCTTTGCGGCCGTCCCGGCGGGCGGAGTGATCTTCGCGGTGAACGAATAGGTTGTGGTGGCGAATCGATTCGTCGACGGTACCCGTCCCTCGCGGCTCATGCCGAGGTAGTTCTGCATCAGACGATCGCCCTGCCCCGCGTCGTCCGCAACAACGTCAAGAAACGTGCGCTCAAGGGCCTCCTTCTCGCGAACCAACCCATAGAAAGAGGAGAGCAGCACCGTCTTTCCGCTGCCACGCTCGCCGAACACGGCGATGTGCTGATCGAGGACTCGTCCTGACATGCAATCAACATAGGCGAGATGGGCACTGGCTGATCTCCGATTCGGCGCTTACTAGTCGACCCGCGCGCTTGACCTGCACCTCGACCGCCCTTGGAAGTCCTCTTGCTCAACCGCCCGTACATGCCCTCGCCATCGGGTCTGACCGGGCGATGGTGCGCCGTGGCGTGACTCAGCCAATGACTGTTACGACTCCGGTTCTCAAGGAGTCCGATGCGCTCGCTCGTATTCGAACGCATGAAACTTCAATGATCGTTGGCCTTCATGTCGGGCGCTCTAGACAATGTCCTGGGTGTCTTCGAGCGGCATGTTTTAGATGCAGTGTCGAGAGTCGAACAGGCGCCCTTTTGCAGCACGCGGGAAGCTGACCTTCTTCGTTGTAGCTGAGGCGGGATTCGAACCCGCGACCTCACGATTATGAGTCGTGCGCTCTCACCAACTGAGCTACTCAGCCACGGCATCCGGAGCGGCGTCCGGGTGCGGAGCCCCCTGTGGGAATCGGACCCACTACCTCTTCCTTACCAAGGAAGTGCTCTACCAATGAGCTAAGGGGGCGCACGCCGGAAGACCCCCCGACGAACCCCAGAACTCTAGCATCCGGGCTCGGCGACCCGACCGTCGCGCAAGCCCTCCGATCGCCCCAGGCCTTCGCGTCCTGTGCCGTAGGGTCTTCGGATCTGGAGGTCGGATCCGCCGGAGGGGGATCTCCGGAGCGGTCTCGTCCGGAGGAAGCTGCGGACGGCGCACCCGCGCACAGGGCGCCCGCCCCCCGCCCCGCACCGCACCGCACCGCACCGCACCGCACCGGCACTCCACCCCCCGAGGGACGGGATGGGAGCGCGCCTTGAGCGCCCGGCCCTTCCGGCACCCCTCCTATACGGTGAAGCCTGCACACGGCACGGCAGCGCCGCCGCACCCCCTCCTCCCCGAAAGGCGCTCATGCAGGTCTGGCCCGGCAATCCCTACCCCCTCGGCGCGACGTACGACGGCAACGGCACCAACTTCGCGATCTACAGCGAGTCGGCCGAGCGGATCCAGCTCTGCCTCTTCGACGACGAGCGCACCGAGACCTGCGTCGAGCTGACCGAGGTCGACGCGTACGTGTGGCACGCCTACCTGCCCGGGGTGCAGCCGGGGCAGCGGTACGGCTATCGCGTGCACGGGGCGTGGGATCCCGCGACGGGGCTGCGCTCGAACCCGTCGAAGCTGCTGCTCGACCCCTACGCGAAGGCGACCTCCGGTGAGATCGACTGGGGTCAGCCGATGTTCTCCTACACGTTCGGCGACCCGGAGCAGCGCAACGACGAGGACTCCGCGCCGCACATGATGCTCGGCGTCGTGGTCAACCCGTTCTTCGACTGGACCGGCGACCGCTCCCCCCGCATCCCCTACGCCGAGTCGGTGATCTACGAGGCGCACGTGAAGGGGCTCACCGCCCTGCACCCGGATGTGCCGGAGGAGCAGCGCGGCACGTACGCGGCGCTCGCGCATCCGTCGGTCATCGCGCACCTGCAGCGGATCGGCATCACCGCTATCGAGCTGATGCCGGTGCACCAGTTCGTCAACGACGACACCCTGCAGCAGAAGGGCCTCTCCAACTACTGGGGCTACAACACCATCGGCGTCTTCGCACCGCACTCCGCCTACGCCTCCGCCGGCGACCGCGGCCAGCAGGTGCAGGAGTTCAAGGGCATGGTCAAGGCCCTGCACGAGGCCGGCATCGAGGTGATCCTGGATGTGGTGTACAACCACACCGCGGAGGGCAACCACCAGGGCCCGACGATCTCGATGCGCGGCATCGACAACGCCGCGTACTACCGGCTGGTCGAGGACGACCCGCAGTACTACATGGACTACACCGGCACGGGCAACTCGCTGAACGTCGGCAACCCGCACACGCTGCAGCTGATCATGGACTCGCTGCGCTACTGGGTGACCGAGATGCACGTCGACGGCTTCCGCTTCGACCTCGCGGCCACCCTCGCCCGCGAGTTCTACGAGGTCGACCGGCTGTCGGCCTTCTTCGAGCTCGTGCAGCAGGATCCGGTGGTCAGCCAGGTGAAGCTGATCGCCGAGCCGTGGGATGTCGGGCCCGGCGGCTACCAGGTGGGCAACTTCCCGCCGCAGTGGACCGAGTGGAACGGCAAGTACCGCGACACCATCCGCGACTTCTGGCGCGGTGAGCCCGGCACCCTGGGCGAGTTCGCGAGCCGGATCACCGGCTCGGCCGACCTGAACCAGCAGGATGGCCGGCGCCCGGTCGCCTCCATCAACTTCCACACCGCCCACGACGGCTTCACCCTGCGCGACCTCGTCTCGTACAACGGCAAGCACAACGAGGCCAACGGCGAGGACGGCAAGGACGGGGCCGACGACAACCGCTCCTGGAACTCGGGCGCCGAAGGGCCGACCGACGACCCCGGCGTGCTCGCGCTGCGCTCCCGCCAGCAGCGCAACTTCCTCGCGACGCTGCTGCTCGCGCAGGGTGTGCCGATGATCCTGCACGGCGACGAGCTCGGCCGCACCCAGGAGGGCAACAACAACGTCTACGCCCAGGATGCGCCGATCAGCTGGGTGCACTGGGACCAGGCCGACAGTCCGCTCATCGAGTTCACCGCGACGATGACGCGGCTGCGGCGCGAGCATCCGACGTTCCGCCGCCAGCGCTTCTTCGACGGACGCCCGGTGCGCCGCGGGGAGGGGGAGCCGCTGCCCGACATCGAGTGGCTGAAGCCGGACGGCACCGCGATGGACCCGGAGGACTGGGGTGCCGGGTTCGGCCGGGTCATCGGGGTGTACCTCAACGGCAATGGCATCGCCGGTCAGGACCGCCGCGGGCAGCGGATCACCGACGACAGCTTCCTGCTCTACTACTCCGCCCACGATCAGCCGGTGCAGATCACGGTGCCCGGCGAGCAGGAGTCCAGGGGCTGGGACATCGTCGTCGACACCGCCGCACGGGAGGTCGACTCCGGTGTCGTGCAGCCCGCCGAGCAGTTCACCCTCGAAGCGCACAGCTTCGTGCTGCTGCGCGAGCATCAGGAGAAGGTGGTGGCCGACGACTCGGTGAGCGCCTCGATCTCCGAACTCACCGCCCTGAAGCGGCAGGCGCAGGCGTCCGAGGAACGCGCCTCCGCGGCGGAGGGTCCGGCTGCGGCCCCCGCCACGGACGACCCCGCGGCGGCCCCCGCTCCGGAGTCTCCCGAGCCGAAGCCGAAGCCGAAACGGAAGGGTCGCGCGCGGCCGGCATCCGAGTCATGACCCGCGTTCCCGCCTCCACCTACCGGCTGCAGGTCACACCGGAGTTCCGGCTTCCCGATGCCGCGGCGCTCGCCGACTACCTGCAGCGCCTCGGCGCCGACTGGTTCTACCTCTCCCCCCTGCTCGAGGCGGCGCCGGGCTCGATGCACGGCTACGACGTCGTCGACCACTCGAAGGTCGACGACGCTCGCGGCGGACGCGAGGGGCTGGATGCCGTGGCCGCGGCGGCGCGGGACGCGGGCCTGGGCATCCTGGTCGACATCGTGCCCAACCACGTCGGCGTGGCGGTGCCCGAGGTGAGCGTGTGGTGGTGGGACGTGCTGCGGCTCGGCCGCGAGTCGGCGTGGGCGGGTCACTTCGACATCGACTGGGATTTCGGCGGCGGCAAGGTCCGCGTCCCGGTGCTGGGCGAGCCGATCGAGGAGGCCACCGCATCCGGCGCCCTGCGCGTCGAGGGCGACCGCCTGCGCTACTACGACCACTCCTTTCCGCTTGCGCCCGGCTCCGCCGATGACGGTGCCGCGGCGGATGCGGTGCACGCCCGCCAGCACTACGAGCTGATGGACTGGCGCCGCGGCGACGGCGACCTCAACTACCGGCGCTTCTTCGCGGTGAGCGACCTCGCCGCGCTGCGGGTGGAGCTGCCGCAGGTGTTCGAGGACTCCCACGTGGAGATCGTCCGCTGGGTCAGAGACGGGCTCGTGCAGGGCATCCGCGTCGACCACCCCGACGGTCTGGCCGACCCGGGCGGCTACCTCGACGCCCTCGCGGCCGCGACCGACGGCGCCTACGTGCTGGTGGAGAAGATCCTCGAGTCGGGCGAACAGCTGCCCTCGTTCTGGGCCGCCGCCGGCACCACCGGGTACGACGCGCTCGCCGAGATCGACCGGGTGCTCGTCGACCCGGCCGGGGCCGCCACCCTCGGAGCCCTCGACGCGGCGATCCGGCAGGGCGGCCGCATCCTCTGGTCCGACCTCATCCACCTCACCAAGCGCACCATCGCCGACACCATCCTCGGCTCCGAGGTGCGCCGCCTGGTGCGCGACTACCGAGCCGAGTTCCCCTCCGGGGCGAGCGCCGCTGCGGGCGCGGGCCCGGATGCGGGTGCGGGTGCGGACGCGGGCGTCGGCCCAGGTGCGGATGCGATCGCCGGGCGAGGACCGGCGATGCCAGAAGACACAGCCGAGTTCGCCCTCGCGGATGCGATGGCCGAGCTGCTGGCCTGCTTCCCCGTCTACCGCAGCTACCTCCCCTACGGCGCCGAGCACCTCGACGAGGCGGCCGCACGGGCGACCCTCCACCGGCCCGACCTGGCGGACACGATCGCCCTGCTGCATCCGGCGCTGCGCGATCCGGCGACCGCGGTGGCGATCCGGTTCCAGCAGACCTCCGGCATGGTGATGGCCAAGGGGGTGGAGGACACCGCGTTCTACCGCACCTCGCGCCTGGCCTCGCTCACCGAGGTGGGCGCCGATCCGAGCGAATTCTCGATCTCGGTCGAGGAGTTCCACGCGCGGCAGCAGACCCGGCTGGCGTCCTCGCCGACCTCGATGACGACCCTCTCGACCCACGATACGAAGCGGGGGGAGGACACCCGCGCCCGCATCTCCGTGATCTCGGAGGCGGCAGAGGAGTGGTCCTCCTTCATCGCCCGCCGCCGCGCGCACCGCACCCTCGGCGACGGCGCCCTCGAGAACCTGCTGTGGGAGTCGGTCGTCGGATCGTGGCCCCGGGAGCTGGACGCGCTGCAGGCGTACGCCGAGAAGGCGGCCCGCGAGAGCGGCGTCTCCACCACCTACACCGACCCCGACGAGCGCTGGGAGGACCGGCTGCACCGCCTGGTCGACGACGTATTCGACGACCCGGATGCCGCCGCCGACCTCGAGGCGATGGTCGCCCTCCTCCGCGACGCGGGCTGGTCGAACTCCCTCGCCGCGAAGCTCATCCAGCTCACCGCGCCCGGGGTGCCGGACGTGTACCAGGGCAGCGAGCTGTGGGAGACCTCCCTCGTCGACCCCGACAACCGGCGCCCGGTGGATTTCGACGAGCGACGGCGGATGCTGCACCGACTCGACGAGGGCTGGCTGCCCCCGGTGGAGGAGAGCGGCGCGGCGAAGCTGCTGGTCACCTCGCGGGCGCTGCGCCTGCGCCGCGATCGCCCGGAGCTCTTCGACCGCTACGCGCCGGTGCCGGTGCTGGGGGCATCCGCCGAGCACGCCGTCGCCTTCGACCGGGGCGGCGCGATCACCGTCGCGACCCGGCTGCCGCGCGGGCTCGCCCGCACGGGCTGGCGGGGCTCGTCGATCCTCGTGCCCTCGGTGCCCATGGTGGACGTGATCACCCAGCAGGTGCATCCGGGCGGGGAGCTGCGCCTGGACGAGGTGCTCGATCGCTACCCGGTCGCCCTGCTGGCCCGGCTCGAGGAACTCTGAGATCCGAGGAACCGCTGTGACTGATACTCCCGCATCCGGTACCCCGGAATCCGATGGCCTGATCCCGCGCGTCTGGGCACCGCGCCCCGACGAGGTGCGCCTCTGGGTCGACGGCGGATCCGGCGGCGCCGTGCACCCGATGCACCCGACGGAGGGCGGCTGGTGGGCATCCGAGGGCGCGCCCCTCAGCCCCGGGAGCCGCTGGGGCTACCACCTGTTCGGCGAGGGGCTCCAGGGGGAGGCCGCCGTGATCGCCGACCCGCGCGCGCGACGGATGCCGGAGGGCGTGCACGGCCCGGGTCAGGTGGTGCCGGGGTACGCGGCGCCGCAGTGGGACGGCCGCGAGCTGGCCGGAGGGGTGATCTACGAGCTGCACGTCGGCACCTTCACGCCGACGGGCACCCTCGAGTCGGCCATCGAGAGGCTCCCCGACCTCGCCGACCTCGGGGTCGACTTCGTCGAGCTGCTCCCGGTGAACGGGTTCAACGGCGCCTGGAACTGGGGCTACGACGGGGTCGCCTGGTTCACGGTGCAGGAGAGCTACGGCGGACCGGATGCGTACCTGCGCTTCGTGGCGACCGCGCACACGCTCGGTCTTGGGGTCATCCAGGACGTCGTGTACAACCATCTCGGCGCGAGCGGCAACCACCTGCCGCAGTTCGGTCCGTACCTCCGCTCGGGCAGCCGCAACACCTGGGGCGACTCGGTGAACTTCGACGAGCCCGAGGTGCGCCGCTTCGTGCTCGACAACGCGCGGATGTGGCTGGAGGACTACGGCGTCGACGGACTGCGGCTGGATGCGGTGCACGCGCTCGTCGACGAGGACTCGCCCCGGCACATCCTGCGCGAGCTGGCCGACCAGACCGCGGTGCTCGCGGAGCGGCTCGGTCGGCCGCTCTCGCTCATCGCGGAGTCGGATCTCAACGACCCGCGGATGATCGCCGAGGACGGTCACGGGATGACCGCGCAGTGGTCGGACGACTACCACCACGCGGTGCACGTCGCCCTGACCGGCGAGACCGAGGGGTACTACGCCGACTTCGCCTCCCTGGAGGCGCTGGGAAAGGCCTGGTCGCAGGGCTTCTTCCACGACGGCACATACTCCTCCTTCCGGGACCGCGAGCACGGATCGCCGATCCCCGCGGAGATCCCGCCGTCGCGGCTGGTCGTCTTCGCGCAGGACCACGATCAGATCGGCAACCGCGCCGCGGGGGACCGGCTCGCGGCCTCCCTCTCGACCGACCGGCTCCTCGTCGGCGCCGTCCTGACCCTCGCCGCGCCCGGCACCCCGATGCTGTTCATGGGCGAGGAGTGGGCGGCGTCGACGCCGTGGCAGTTCTTCACCTCGCATCCGGAGCCCGAGCTGGGGAAGGCGACCGCGGAGGGGCGGATCGCCGAGTTCGAGCGGATGGGCTGGGACCCCTCTGTCGTTCCGGACCCGCAGGACCCCGGCACCTTCGAGCGGTCGAGGCTCGACTGGTCGGAGCGGGACGAGCCGCCGCACGACCGGGTGCTCGCCGCCTACCGAGAGCTGCTGCGTCTGCGCCGCGCGACGCCCGAGCTCGGCGGGGTCGGATTCCCGGAGCTCTCCGCCGAGGTCGACGATGCCGCGTGCACCGCAGCGCTGCGCTCCGGCGCGGTCACCGTGTACGCGAATCTCGGCACCGCGGAGTGGACCGTCCCCGCCGACGAGCTGCTCTTCGCGACCTGCGCGGAGGTCAGCTCCCCCGTATCCGGAACCCTGGTGCTGCCCCCGGACTCTGCGGTCATCACCCGCCTCGCTCCGCCCGGATCCTGAGCCGCTCCCGCACCCGCGCCCCCGTCCCGCGCGCGGGCTCCCGTGCCCCCGCGCCCAGTCCCGCGCGGGCTCCTGCGCCCGCGCCCGGGCTCGCGCGCCCCCGCGCCCAGTCCTGCGCCCCCGCGCCCC
>JACRGJ010000117.1 GCA_016212425.1 Micrococcales bacterium
GCAGCCCACGCAGCCCAGCCAGCCCAGCCAGCCCAGGCAGCCCAGGCAGCCCAGGCAGCCCCGGCAGCCCACGCAGCCCCGGATGACCGAGCGCGACCGGTCCCCCCGCGGTCGCCGTCGTCGGGTGCTGCGACGCTCGTGGAACGGGTTCCTGCGCCATCGCGGCTACGACTCCGCCGCGGCCTTGACGTTCTTCACAGCGCTGACGGTGCTGCCGGCGACCCTGCTCACGGTGTCGAGCTTCTCGCTGCTGAGCGATCGCGGCTCGGCCGTTCGCACCCTCGGTGCGGTGCTCGGCACGTTCATCCCCGACGGCGAGCAGCGCGCCGTGCAGGACACGCTCCGGGATCTTCTGCAGGTCAACGTCCCCGCGGTCGCCTTCGTCGTCGGTCTCGGCCTGACGATCTGGACGCTGTCGGGCTACACCACCGCGTTCGGGCGAGCGGTGAACGCCGTCTACGAGGTGCAGGAGGGGCGGATGTACTGGCGCTTCCGCGGTGCGATGCTCCTCGCCTCGGTGCCGCTGGTGGCGCTCGGGGCGGTCGCGACCTCGATCCTGCTCGTCACCCCGTCCGTCGCGCGTCGGCTGGCCGGCGACGCGGGCATCGGCGGCGCCGTGGTCGCCGTGTGGAACGTGGCCAAATGGCCCCTGCTCGTCGCGGTGCTCCTCGCGATCCTCACCGTCCTGTTCCGCGTGGCACCCAATGTGCGGCTCACGAGCTTCCGGCTCCTGTCGGCGGGCACCCTGCTCTCGCTCGGGGCCTGGGCGATCCTCACCCTCGCGTTCGCGGCGTACGTGACGCTGACCGGCACCTACGGCAACCTGTACGGTCGGCTCGGTCTCCTGCTGGTCGCCCTGCTCTGGGCTTATCTCTCGAACCTGGCCCTGATGATCGGCGCGCAGCTGGACGCCGAGATCGTGCGACTCGATCAGTTGGAGCGCGGCGAGGACGCCGTGGAGTCGATCCTGCTGCCGGTGAAGAGCACGCACCGGCAGCTCGTCCTGGCCCGCCGGCGGCACGACGACCTCGAGCAGGCGACGCGCATCCGCGACGAGGCCCGCGCGCGCCGACGGGAGGGCCCGAGTTAGTCGCCGTTGTGCGCCGGGGAGAGGAGACCGATGGTGGGCTCGTCGATCAGCTGCAGTCCGCCGTTGGAGTTGGCCGACATGGTCAGCGTCTCCAGCCACTGCCTGTTGAGCTCGATCGGGCGCGACCCGTAGTACTTGAAGAAGACCGGGATGCCGGGACCGATCCACGCGGCGCTCTGCCCGTCCCCGATGCCCGGGTCGTCCTTCCAGTTGAGGAAGAAGCCCTCCCCGCGGCGTAGTTTGCTGGAGAAGACGGCCTGCAGATGCGCGAGGACGCGATCGTCCATCTGGATCTCGGATTTCATCGATCCGTACAGCAGCTTTCCCACGGTCCTCCTCGGTCTCGCCCCGTGCCGACGCTCATCCTAGAATCACGGGTCCGTCTCCGGACTCGCCGGATGGGAGGACTCACCGGGCGTCGCCTGACCGTCGCGGCGCCGCTGGCCGGGCCGGATCTACCCTGGCGGGATGGCAGAACGCCGCAGCAGCTCCCTGAAGGATCCCGGCCTCTACGACGAGCTGCGCGACAGGGGCGACAGCGAGCAGAAGGCCGCCCGGATCTCGAACGCCGTCGCCGCGCGCGGCGCGAAGGCCGTCGGCCGCGCGGGAGGGAGCTCCCCCTCCTACGAGGAGTGGACCGTGCCCGAGCTCCGACGGCGGGCGAAGGAGCTCGGGCTCACCGGCTACTCCCGCCAGACCAAGCCGCAGCTGGTGCGGGCGCTGCGCGACAGCTGATCCGGGTTCAGCTCGCCCTGCTCGCCTTCGCCGACTTCTTCCTCGACTTCTGCGCCGCGGTGTCGCCCGCATCCGCGCCGCCCTTCCTGGCCGTCCGCTTCGCGTCGACGCTGCGGCGAAGCGCCTCCATGAGATCGAGCACCTCCCCGCCCGTCGCCTCATCGGTGCCGAAGGTCTCGTCGGTGTCGAGCGTGTCGCCCTTGTCGAGCTTCGCCTCGACCAGAGTCCGCAGCTGCGCCTGGTACTCATCCGTGTACTCGGACGGGTCGAAGTCGGCCGAGAAGCTCTCCACGAGCTGGGCCGACATGGCCAACTCCCTTTCGGTGACGCGCACGGTCTCCTCGAGCTCGGGGAAGCGCGCCTCGCGCACCTCGTCGTCCCAGAGCAGCGTCTGCATCAGCAGCACGTCCCCGTGCACCCGCAGCGCCGCGAGCCGGGTCTTCTGACGCAGCGAGACCTGCACGATGGCGGTGCGATCGGTCGACTCCAGGGTGCGCCGCAGCAGCACGTACGCCTTCGTCGAGCCACCGTCCGGGGCGAGGAAGTAGCTCCGGTCGAAGCGGATGGGGTCCACCTGCTCGCTCGGCACGAACTCGACCACGTCGATGTCGCGCCGCTTCTCGACGGGCAGCGAGTCGAGGTCCTCCTGGGTGAGCACGACCGTGCGGCCGCCCTCCTCGTAGGCCTTGTCGATGTGCTCGAACGGCACGACCTCGCCGTCGAGCTCGCAGACCCGCTTGTAGCGGATGCGCCCGCCGTCCTTGTCGTGCACCTGGTGCAACGGCAGGTCGTGATCCTCGGTCGCCGAGTACAGCTTGATCGGCACGTTCACCAGGCCGAAACTCAGCGAGCCCTTCCAGATGGCCCTCATCACCCCATCATCCCCTGAACGCTCCCGCCCGCAGAAGGCCGAAGTGGAAGCATCGGGGCATGGCGGCTGGCGCATCCGAGAAGACCGTCGTGTCGGTGGAGGGGCACCGGCTCACCCTCACGAACCTCGACAAGGTGCTCTTTCCGGAGGCCGGCACCACCAAGCGCGACGTGCTCGAGTACTACGCCGCCGTCGCGGAGTGGATGCTGCCGCACATCGCCGAGCGGCCCGCCACTCGCAAGCGCTGGGTCAACGGGGTCGGCACGGCGACGAAGCCCGGGTCGATGTTCTTCCAGAAGAACCTCGACCCCGCGTCCACCCCGTCCTGGGTTCCGCGGCGCACCCTGGAGCACAGCGACCACGCGAACGACTACCCGCTGGTGAACGACCTGGCGACGCTCACCTGGCTGGCGCAGACCGCGACGCTCGAGATCCACGTGCCGCAGTGGCGCTTCGGGCGGGGCGGCGCCCGCCACGACCCGGACCGGCTGGTGCTCGACCTCGACCCCGGCGAGGGCGCGGGGCTGCCGGAGTGCGTCGAGGTGGCGAAGCTCGCGCGGGAGCTCCTGCGGGGCGTGGGCCTGGATGCGCTCCCGGCGACGAGCGGCAGCAAGGGGATCCATCTGTACTGCGGTCTCGACGAGCGCCGCAGCAGCCGGCAGATCAGCGACTTCGCCCACGAGCTCGCGAGGGCGCTGGAGGCCGACCACCCCGATCTGGTGGTCAGCGACATGAAGAAGACCCTGCGGCAGGGCCGGGTGCTCGTGGACTGGAGCCAGAACAACGGGAACAAGACGACCATCGCGCCGTACTCGCTGCGCGGTCGGCTGCGGCCCACCGTCGCCGCTCCTCGCACCTGGCGGGAACTGGCGGCGAAGGACCTCAGGCAGCTCGAGTATCCGGAGGTGCTGCAGCGGCTGCGGCGGCGCGGAGACCCGCTCGGCGGGCTCGTCGCGGGCCGACCCGGCGCCCCCCTCGGGGCGTACCGGGCGAAGCGCGACAGCGCGAAGACCCCGGAGCCCTTCGGCGACGAACGGCACCGCGCGGCCGGGCGCTCCGGCGAGCCCGTCTTCGTGGTCCAGGAGCACCACGCGAGTCGGCTGCACTGGGACTTCCGCCTCGAGCACGAGGGCGTGCTCGTCAGCTGGGCGCTGCCCAAGGGGGTGCCGGAGAGCCCGGGGCGGAATCACCTCGCGGTGCAGACCGAGGACCACCCGATGGACTACGCCGGCTTCGCCGGCGACATCCCCGCGGGCGAGTACGGCGCCGGACACGTCGAGATCTGGGACGAGGGCACCTACTCGCTGGAGAAGTGGCGCGACGACGAGGTGATCGTCACACTGCATGGCACGCGCGGCGACCACCGCTACGCCCTCATCCGCACCGGCTCGGGCTCGGGAGGCGGCACCGCGAAGGCGCAGTGGCTGATCCACCTCATGAAGGAGCAGCAGCCGGATGCGTCGGCCTCGCCTTCCTCGCGCGATGGCCGGGCACACTCGCGCGCGGCATCCGGATCGCGCACGTCCGGTCCCCCAGCCCGGGCGGCGGTCGCGCCGCGGACGGCCGCGCCGCGGGCGGCAGCGGCGCGGGCGCCGCTCGGGGCGACCTACGCACCGGAGCTCGCGACCCTGGGCACCCTGGCGGACTTCCCCGCGGCCGAACGGGACGCGTGGGCGTACGAGATGAAGTGGGACGGATTCCGCGCGGTCGCCTCCGCGCGCGGCGGGGAGGTGCGGGTCACGTCGCGCAGTGGGAAGGACATGACCGCGACGTTCCCCGAGCTCGCGGCGCTGACCGGCGCGGTCGAGGCGGACGCGGTGGTCGATGGCGAGATCGTCGCGCTGGACCGCGCCGGACGCCCGAGCTTCGGGCGGTTGCAGCAGCGGGCCGGGCTGACCACCCCCGCGGACGTCGAGCGCGCGGCGCGCGCCGTGCCGGTGGCCTACTTCGTGTTCGACCTGCTCGAGCACGACGGGATCGATCTCACACGGGAGCCGTACACCGTACGCCGCGCCGAGCTAGTCCGTGCGGTGCGAGCCGGTGGGCCGATCCAGGTGCCCGCAGACGCCGGGGACGACCTCGACGACGCGCTTGCCACGAGCCGCGAGCTGGGCCTCGAAGGGGTCATGGCGAAGCGCCGCGACAGCCGCTACCGGGTCGGGAAGCGCAGCCGGGACTGGATCAAGCTCAAGCATCACCTCGCGCAGGAGGTCGTGGTTCTGGGCTGGCGCCCCGGCGCTGGCCGCCGTTCCGGCACCATCGGATCGCTCCTGCTCGGCATTCCGGGGCCGGACGGCATCCGCTACGTCGGCCGGGTGGGAACCGGCTTCCGCGAGCGCGACCTCGAGGAGATGCAGGAGCGCTTCCCGCCGTTGGCGCAGGACGGCTCCCCCGCGATCCAGGTCCCCCGAGCGGATGCCAGGGACGCCAGGTGGATCCGTCCCGAGCTCGTCGGCGAGGTCGAGTACGCCGAACGCACCGGCGACGGCCGCCTCCGGCACGCGAGCTGGCGCGGCTGGCGCCCGGACAAGAACCCCGCCGAGGTCCGCGACGAGTCCCCGGACCCCTGAACGCGTGAGACCCCCGCCGAGTTGCCGCGCCACGCCGCGACCTCCCGCGCCGTAGCGGCGTGTCGTGGCCGCTCGGCGGTGCACCGGGCGCGGCTCCCCCGCGGGCCCGCCTCCCCCGCGGGCGCGCGCCTCCCCCGCGCGGGCGCGCCTCCCTCAGGTGAGGTCGGCCTCCGTGCGCGGGAGGGCGGATGCCGAGGCGCGCTGCGCCTCCGCCACCGCCGTCAGGTCGAGCACGCCGGTGGGCGGGAGGATGCCGGAGAGGCGCGCGGGCGAGAGCACCCGCGACACCTCGTCCCGACCCATCAGGCCCTGCGCCACGACCAGGTCGGCGATCGATGCCTCCGTCGTGAGCGCCTGGTGCGCGAGGGAGGCCGCGGCGGCGTAGCCGATGTACGGCGTCAGCGCGGTGACGACGCCCACGCTCATGCCGACCATCTGCGAGAGCCGGTCGGTGTTCGCGGTGATGCCGTCGACGCAGTTCACCCGCAGCGTGAGGCAGGCGCGGGTCATCCAGACCAGCGATTGCAGGATGGAGTGCGCGATGACCGGCTCGAAGGCGTTGAGCTGGAGCTGCCCTGCCTCCGCGGCGGCGGTGACCGTCGCATCCGCGCCGACCACGCTGAAGGCGACCTGGTTCACCACCTCCGGGATCACCGGGTTCACCTTCCCGGGCATGATGCTCGAGCCCGCCTGGCGCGGCGGCAGAGTGATCTCGCCGAACCCCGCCTGCGGGCCCGAGGAGATGAGCCGCAGGTCGTTGCAGATCTTCGACAGCTTCACCGCGGCGCGCTTGAGGATGCCGGAGAGCGTCATGAAGATGCCCGCGTCGCTGGTGGCCTCGATGAGGTCGGGCGCGGTCTCCATCCGGAGCCCGGTGATCTGCTCGAGGTGACGGCGGACGGCGTCCGAGAAGCGCGGGTCGGCGGTGATCCCCGTCCCGATCGCGGTGGCGCCCATGTTGATCTCGTTCAGCCACGGGATCGCCTCGGAGAGCCGGTCGTAATCCTCGGCGAGAGTGTGCGCGAAGCCGCTGAACTCCTGGCCGAGCGTCATGGGCACCGCATCCTGGAGCTGCGTGCGGCCCACCTTGAGCACCTCGGCGAACTCGCGACCCTTGGCGGCGAAGCTCTGCGTCAGCCGTCGGTGCTCCTCGAGCAGTTTCAGGGTGCCGAACACCATCGCGAGCTTGATCGCCGTCGGGTACACGTCGTTGGTGGACTGGCTTCGGTTCACGTCGTCGATCGGGTGGATCGTGCCGTACTCACCCCGCGGCCGGCCGAGCTCCTCCAGCGCGAGATTGGCGATCACCTCGTTCGCGTTCATATTCGTCGAGGTGCCCGCGCCGCCCTGGATCACCCCGACCACGAACTGGTCGTGCAGCTCTCCGTCGACGATGCGCTGGCACGCGCGATCGATCGCGTCGGCGGTCGCCGCGTCCAGGGCGCCGAGCTCGAGATTGGCCCGGGCCGAGGCCTGCTTGACCTGGGCGAGTGCGCGCACCAGGTCGGGGTAGTTGCTGATCTCGCGGCGCGTGATCGGGAAGTTGACCACGGCACGCGCGGTGTGGATACCCCAGTACGCCTCGGCGGGGACGCTCATCGAGCCGAGCGAGTCGGACTCCACGCGGACGGGGATCTCCCCCCGCTCGGCGAGAGCGAGCCGCTCGGGCGCGGAACTGGGTCCGCTGGAGGCGAAAGTGTCGTCGTCGGTCGGAGAGGCGAGGTCGGATCGGGCGGGCGCTGGTGGCGCGGACCTCGCGTCCGAACCCGGGGATGCTTCGGGCATCGGCAGGCTCCTTCGGCTGTCGGGACCGACCAAGCCTAGGCGGTCCGCGCATCCGCTCGACCCCTGTTCGGGAGCGACCCCGAGGGTGGTCCCCGTATTGGGCGTGTCCCCCGGTCCGTCCCCCTCCCTACCCTCGAGAGCGCCGCCGATCGTCGGCGGGCAGTTCCATGCGACGAGGTTCCATGCGCTTCCGCAGAACGCTCGGCGTGGCCGCGATCGTGGGCTTCGCCGTCGCGGCGGTGAGCTTCGCCGTCGTCGATGTGACGACCTCGATCAGCAAGGCCTGCCGCCCGGCCGGGCCGAGCTGCGCGCACGAGGCGATCCCGGTCATCGCCGTCGCCGTGGCCGCGCTGGGGACCCTCGCGCTGGTGGTCGGCGTCGTGACCGCGATCATCTGGGTCATCGACGCCCGGCGAGAGGAGCGCGAGGAGGAGGCGCGCGCCGCCGCGGGCGATCCGTCTCAGGAGGAGTCCGCGCAGCACCGCCGCGCGCTCGACCACGACGACGAGGCGCTGCCCCCGCCGGGGCCCTGAGCCCTACAGCCGCGCGACACGCCGGATCACGAGGACGACCTCCCCCGCCTCGGCGGAGGCGATCAGGTCGACCTCCGCGTCGATGCCCCAGTCGTGGTCGCCGGCCGGATCGTCGAGGATCTGCCGCACCCGCCAGCGGTCGACGGACTCCTCGATGATCAATCGGGAGGCACCGCGCGCCTCCGCGCCCGTGCGGATCTCGTCGTGCTCCGCGTAGTACGCATCCAGCGCCGCCGTCCAGTCCACGCTCGGGTCGAGGGCAGCCAGCTCCGCGTCGCGCTGCAGGGCGGCCAGCTGCACCCGGCGCCAGAGCGCATTGCGCACCATCGCGGTGAAGACGCGGCGATTGTCGACGATGCTCGGCGGCGGGGGCGGGAGCACCGGCGCGGCCGGGACAGCCCCGACCGCCTCGGCACTCCACTCGTCCACCAGGCTCGAATCCACCTGGCGCACCACCTCCCCGAGCCAGTCGATGAGGAGGCGCAGCTCGTCGGTCTTCGCCGCCTCCGGCACCGTCTGCCGCAGCGCCCGCCACGCGTCGCTGAGGTAGCGCAGCAGCAGGCCCTCGCTGCGGGCGGCCCGCTGGTAGGCCACGTAGTCCGAGAAGGACATGGCCCGCTCCCACAGGTCGCGCACCACCGACTTCGGGTGCAGCTCGAGCTCGCGCACCCACGGCTGGGATGCGGAGTACACCTCGAAGGCCTCACCGAGCAGCTGCGCGAGGGGCTGAGGCCAACCGACCTCCTCGAGCCGGTCCATCCGCTCCTCGTACTCGACCCCGTCGGCCTTCATGGCGGCCACGGCGTCGCCGCGGGCGCGGTACTGCTGCTGGGAGAGGATCGGCCGCGGATCCTCCAGGGTCGCCTCGACGACGCTGACCACGTCGAGCGCGTAGGTCGGCGAGTCGGGTTCGAGCAGGTCGATCACGGCCAGGGCGAAGGGCGAGAGCGGCTGGTTCAGCGCGAAGTCGGGCTGGAGGTCGACGAGCAGGCGGATGCGGGCGGTGCCGTCGAACCCGCCGCCCTCCTGGGCGAGCACCCCGGCGGTGCGGAGGGTGCGGTAGATCGCGATCGCCCGCAGGGCGAGGGCGCGCTGGCGCTCCCGCGGCTCGTGGCTGTCGAAGAGGAGTCGGCGGACGTCCTCGAACACGCCGCGGCCGTCGCCGGTGCCGCGGCCGATGAGGTTGATGAGCATCGCGGCGGTGACCCGCATCGAACTCTGCAGCGTCTCGGGCTGAGCCTCGCGCAGGCGCTGCATGCTGCCCTCGCCCCAGCTCACGAACCCGTCCGGCGGCCGCTTGCGCCTCAGCTTCGCGCGCTTCCTCGGATCCTCGCCCGCCTTCGCCAGGGCGCGGGCGTTGTCGATGTCGTGCTCGGGTGCCTGCACCACGACGTCGCCCTCGGCGTCGAAGCCCGCACGGCCGGCTCGGCCCGCGATCTGGTGGAACTCGCGCGCGGTGAGCTGCCGCATCCGCTGGCCGTCGAACTTCGTCAGCGCGGTGAGCACCACGGTGCGGATCGGCACGTTGATGCCCACCCCGAGCGTGTCGGTTCCGCACACCACCCGCAGCAGCCCCCGCTGGGCCAGGGTCTCCACCAGCCGGCGGTAGCGGGGCAGCATCCCCGCGTGGTGCACCCCGATGCCGGCCCGGATCAGGCGGTTCAGCGCGCCGCCGAAGCCGGGGGCGAAGCGGATGCCGGCGATCGCCTCCGCGATCCGGTCGCGCTGCTCGCGGCTCGCCACGCGCACGCTGGCCAGTGCCTGGGCACGCTCGACGGCAGCGGCCTGAGAGAAGTGGACGAGATAGAGCGGCGCGCGCTGCTCGGACAGGAGCGTCTCCACCTCCTCCTGGATCGGGCTGGTCGAGTAGCGGAACCCGAGGGGCACCGGGCGCGTCACCCCGGTCACCATGCCCACCTCGCGGCCCGTGCGCCGCACGAGGTCGCCCGCTATTGCGGAGGTGTCGCCGAGCGTCGCCGACATGAGCACGAATCGCGCGCGCGGCAGCTCGAGCAGCGGCACCTGCCACGCCCAGCCGCGGTCGGGATCGGCGTAGAAGTGGAACTCGTCCATCACGACCTGGTCGGCCGGCGCATCCGCCCCGGAGCGCAGTGCGAGGTTGGCGAGGATCTCGGCGGTGGCGCAGACGATCGGCGCGTCCGGGTTGATGCGCGCATCGCCGGTGATCATGCCCACCCGCTCGGGGCCGAATTCGGCGACGAGCTCGAAGAACTTCTCGCTCACCAGGGCTTTGATCGGTGCGGTGTACCACGAGCGCTGACCCTGGAGGAGGGCGGCCGCGTGTGCCGCCAGCGCCACCAGCGACTTCCCGCTGCCGGTCGGCGTGGACAGGACGAGGTGCCGGCCCAGCAGCAGCTCCAGGACCGCCTCCTCCTGCGCGGGGTAGAGGGTCCGGCCGCCCTCCTCGGCCCACCCCGAGAACGCATCCCAGAACGCATCCGCATCCCACTCCCCCGAGTCTTCGTGGCCCGAGGCGGGCGCGGGGAGGCGGTCGATCAGCACCCGGCCATCCTCGGGGACAACAGCTGTCGCCGCTGCCAACACCCGGGATCTCCGCTGTCAGAGCCGACGACAGCTGTTGTCGGCGAATGCAGAGCGCGCGGCGGCTGCCCACCGAAAGGGGGTCGGGTTGTCCCCCGTCCTGGGTGAGCGCGGCTCCTTCCGGCCCACGAACCGCCGTCAATAGACTCCCGGTGACGATGCGCTGGGGGAACGGCGCCCGTCACGGCAATCGACTTGGGGGACAAGTGGCGGACGACGTGCGCGTGCCGGCGGGCTGGTATCCAGACCCGCTCGGGTTGCCGCAGCTGCGCTGGTGGGACAACCACGCGTGGACGGAGTACACCTCCGACGCGCGTCAGCCCATGGTCGCGCAGGAGACGGTGACCCAGCCGCAGCAGACCCGGCTCACCTATGCCGAGGAGGAGGCGCCGCTCGCCGACGGACCGGTGGTCGAGGGCCGCACCCGGCGGGAGCGTCGCGAGGCGGAGGCTGCGAGTGACGGCGCGCGCGACTCGACCGGCCGCGGCATCCCGCTGGCCGAGTCGTTGCGCCAGCTCGAGGCCCCGCAGGCGACGGATCAGGTTCCGGCGGTCAGGACCGCCGTCGGCGGCGCACCATCCGGCGCCGACACCGCCGCGCCGATCGGCGTCCCGGCCCAGCCGGAGCCCGAAGAGGAGCTCTCCCCGGCCGCGAAGTTCGCCGAGTTCGTGCTGGCGACCCCCACCGCTCCGGTCTTCGACCTCGACTGCCGCTTCGACGACCTCGTGGCGGATGCGCCCGCGGCTGCGGCGCCCGCCGCCGCGCCGGACGTGCCCCGCGCTGCGGCGGCAGCACCGGACGCGACCCTCCCGCCCGTGGCCGCACCCGCGGCGGAGCCGGTGCCCGGCACCCTCGGCGGCTACTTCGCGCAGACCGCCACACCTGCGGGGGCCTTCAGCTACGACTATCCGACGGTCACCGGTGGGGCGGCCGCGGCCGCCGCGGCCGTCGCGTATTCGCTCGAGCCGCGCCGCAAGAACACCTCGACGGGTCCGGTCTGGCTCATCGCGGTGTTCCCGCTGCTCGGACTCTTCACCGCCCTGGTGATGCTCGCCTCGAAGATCACCGACCCCACCGGCACGATCATGGGGCTCGCCGCTCTGGTCGTGCCCTACCTGCTGGGCATCCCTTTCGCCATGGCCGACTGGACCCTGCTCAAGCGCCGCGGCTACGACCCCGCGCACTGGCTCTGGGCGCTCGCGACACCGGCCGCCTACCTGATCGCCCGGGCGATCGTGCTCATCCGGACCGGCGGACGCGGATACGGCCCGCTGCTGGGGAGCGCCGCCTTCGCCAGTCTCGCCGCCGGTGTCGCCCTGGCCGTCCCCGGCGTCATCATCGGACTGAATCCCCTCGGCTACTCCGCGAGCATCGAGCAGTCGGTGACCCAGCAGGCGAAGGCGCTCGGTGCGGACATCTCCGTGACGTGCCCCTCGACTCCCCCGACCATCGTGGGCGACGCGTTCGTGTGCCAGGCGACCGAGACGGGGGACAGTCCGATCACCTGGGGCGTGACCGTGAGCCTGCAGCGCAGCAACGGATGGATCAGCTGGCGCGTCGACGACTGGGGGATCTTCATGGCCTCCAACGGCGTGAGGGGCGACGCGGGCTGACCCCACCCCGAGGGGCGACGCCGGCTGAACCCACCCGGTTGCGGCGACGACCGGACGGAGCGCCGCGCGCGTGCGCCCGGGCGGGACGGGCCCGCTCGACCCGGCCGTCTGCCCCCCACGCTGGGGAAGGCGCACCGCACCCGGCCTTCGTAGACTCGCCCCAAGCGGCCGGGGGGCCGCTGGCAGTGGGGGGTACGCCGATGTCGGACGTCGCGAGCGCAGCACCATCCGCCGGGTGGTATGACGACCCGGCCGATCCGGCACGGGTGCGCTGGTGGAATGGCACGGAGTGGACCGACCGCGGGATGACGAAAGACGGCGCGTCGGCATCCGCGGCCTCGCTCACCGCCGCTTCGGATCGGCTCGCCACCGTCACCCCGATCACCGCGGCCATGGCCCCGCCCCCTGCAGGCGCCCGGCCCGCCCTCGCTCTCCCGGTCCCCGCGGACCCGCAGTCGGACGTCCCGCCGACGGCGGTGCCGACGGATGTGACCGGGCTCTCCCTGCCGGCCCCCGTGGGACCCGCGGCCGACTCGCCCATCCGTCAGCTCGCGCTGGCCCCGGACCCGGCGGAGGTCTCCGTCGCAGCGACGGGTCTCCCCGTCTCCGGAGAGGAGGAGCTGGCGGCGCTGCTCGCCGCGCGGAAGGCGCAACTGGGACTGGGCGGTGGGGAGGCCGCTCCGAGCCGCCCGGCTCCGACGCCGCCAACGCGCCCCGCGGCCGACATGCAGATGTTCTTCCCCGGTCAGACTCCGACCGCCCCGCGCGCGAATGCGCTGCTGGGGCTGCCGGGACCGGAGGCGCTCGCGGGCCTGCCCGCGCCAGGGGAGCCGACCCCGGACGTTCCCCTCGCCGCGCCACCCGTCGACGCCCAGCCGCACCCCGCGAAGACCGGCCGGGAACCCCGCCGCCGGACATCCACGGCGGCTCCTCGCGGTCTGCGCGCCCTGCTCGCCCGGACTCCCGTCCCCACGCCGGTCGCGGTCGCGCCGATGGCCGTCCCGACCCCCGCGGACACCCCGAAGGCCGTCCCCGTCCGCGCGGATGCGCTCGCGCAGACGACCGCGCCCGCGCCCGAGGCCGCGACTGCGCCCGCGACCGCTCCCGTGGCCGCGGCCGCCCCCGCCTCTGCTCTCACACCCGCGTCCGCGACCGCGACCACGCTCGCACCCGCGTCCGCACCCGTGGCCATCACCACGCCCGCCCCCGCGGCCGTTCCTACACCTGCCGCACCGCCGAGGACGGTCCGCGACGTCGCGCTCGAGGACGCTCCCCGGATCCCCCGCCTCGAGACGGGAGCCCCGGCACCGGATCGGACGACCGGCTCCGAGGGGCCGCCCTCCGGTCCCGACGCGGTCGC
>JACRGJ010000010.1 GCA_016212425.1 Micrococcales bacterium
GCCGCCGCCGTCGCTGCCGCCGCCGTCGTTGCCCCCGCCGCCGTCGTTGCCGCCGCCGCCGTCCCGGCCGCCGCCGCCGTCGCCCCCGCCGCCGCCGGCGCCGTCGTCGAAGAAGCCGGACTTGGCGCCGCAACCCGCCACGAAGACGACGGCCAGCGTCACGACCCATCGCGCAGGTCTCATGTTCCGCACCCTGGTGTCCGGGTCCCACCGCACGACGGGTTCTGGCTGAAGTTGCACACCTCCGGCCAGCACGCGGCGCACTCCGAGCAGGAGCCGCGGTGATCGTCCTGTCCGGGCGTGCACGAGTTCGAGGCCACGTCGAGGCAGCAGTCCTGGCCGGGGATGCCCAGGCTGTCCGCCTCCGCGGGCGCGTCCACGAGCCGGCCGAGCCCGACCGTCACGCCGTACGTCCACGGCTCCGAGCGGATCACGTCGCCGCCGGCGTCGCCCTCGAACGTGATGACCGTGCTCGTGTCCCAGTCGAGCGGCGCGACGCCCGCGGCGACCTGGTCCTCGAAGTCGCGACGCAAGCGGATGCGGGCAGGGCCGAGGATGTCCACCTCGACGACCTTGCGCGCGCCGCCCGCGACCTCGACGGAGTGGAGGACGAGGCCGTCCCGTGCCGGATCGCCGCGTCCCGTGATGATCTCGCCGTGCGACGGCTCGCGCCAGACGTTGCGCCAGCCTCCGTCCACGACCACCGCATCGCTGCCCGTGTTCTCGACGAGGACGTGCGCGACGTACGGCCGCTCGAAGGCCAGGTCGAGGTAGCCGACCGGGATCATCGGCGCAGAGGCCTCGTTCGAGTACTCGCAAGAAGCGGAGGCGGCGACGTTGCCGAGCACGACGATGCTCGCGTCGCCACCGCCGCACGCGACGAACAAGAGCCCCGGGAGACAGAAGAGAAGCGAAGATCTGTGCGCGCCCATCCCGGCACCATCGTAGCGGTGCTGCACGCGCGGCGAAAGCCTGCCGCTCGGGCCCATGACGGTTGTCAGAGGCCGAAGAACAGGGCGACCCAGGGCTCGGCGTCCTCGAACTCGACGGCCTTGCCGCTCGCGATCAGGTACTGGCGCATGTTGGGCGAGAACCCCGTGCCCGCGAACACGACGAGCCCCGGGATGGGCCACGCGGCGATGTCGGCGATCGTCGCGGGGATCTTCTCCTCGGCGGTGCCCGTCGTGCCCTGGTACTTGCACTCGAGCCCGAGGCTGCGCCGCGAGTCGCGATGCGTCAGGATGACGTCGATCTTCCGCTCCGCGCCCCAGAGCCGGCGCCCCACCCGGACTTGCTGGCGAACGTCGAGCCCGAGCCCCCGCCCCATCGCGACGACGGCGAGCTCGAGCTCCTGCCCGTTCTTCACGGCGCTCGCGAGCCCTGCCATCAGTCGGCCCGCGCCGACGCCCGGCGGCGTGTCGGCTTGCGGGTCACAATCCGCGCCGGCGGCTCGTAGTTGATCACGACGACCTCCCCGATCGGCCCGCGCCGATCGGCGCGCGAGTTGATGGTGCGCCGGGCCGTCACCGTCCGGACGTCGAAGTCGCGGTAGAGCGACCGCACGAACTCGGTGTCGCTGTTGGAGAGCATCACCCGGCACCCTCGCCGCGCGAGCTGGGCGTAGACGTCGGCGAGCTCGGCCTGGTCCTTCCGGCCGAACGCACCCTCGGTGTACGCAGTGAAGTACGCGGTCTGCGAGAGGGGATCGTAGGGCGGATCGAAGTAGACGAAGTCGCCTGGCCGCGCGTCCTTCAGGGTCTGGCGGAAGTGGGCCACCTTGATCGAGGCGCGGCCGAGGACCTCGCAGACGGCCCGCAGGTTCTCCGCGTCGAGGATCGGCGGGTTCACGTAGCGCCCGAGCGGCACGTTGAACTGGCCCTTCGAGTTCACGCGGTACAGACCGTTGAAGCAGGTCTTGTTCATGTAGATGAGCCGGGCCGCGCGCTCCACCTCGTCGAGGTCGTCGATCTTCTGGGCGCGCACCGCGTAGTAGTGGCGCTCGGAGTGCAGTCGCCTGTGACGGTCGAGCGCCGCGATCACGTCCTCGACGCGCTGCTTCAGGGTCTTCCAGACGTTGACGAGGTCGGCGTTGTTGTCCGACAGGATCGATCGCTTCGGCAAGAGCACCTTGCGGACGTCGAAGAACACGGCGCCCGAGCCGACGAACGGCTCGAGGTAACGTTCGACGTCCTCGGCCGCGGGGTACAGGCTCTCGAACTGAGGCAGGAGCTGGCTCTTGCCGCCGGCCCACTTCAGGAACGGACTCGCCACTGGGCCGGAACGTAGACGCGGCGCGGCCACCGTTCAAGACTTGCGTCTGTCTCCGACGTATGCCCGTGCGCGCTGCCGGCCACGGACGCGCAGTGGGATCTCGGACGATTGCAGGCCGGCGCGCCGCAGGATGGGCAGGAACCGCTGCGCCGGGTAGCCGGACCACACGGCGAGCCGACCGCCGGGAGCGAGCGCCGCCGCGCACGCGCGCACGCCGGCGTCCGAGTACAGCCAGGCGTTGTCCCGGAAGGTCGCCCAGTCCGGGCCGTTGTCGACGTCGAGCAAGACGAGCTCGAACGGCCCCATCCCGAGCGCCTCCTGGACCGCGCACGTCGCGACCGTGACGCGTGGGTCGGCCAGCGGGTCGCGCGCGAGCGGCGCGAGGAGCGTGCGGCAGAGATCGACGATGCGGGGGACGCGCTCGGCCACGAGCACGCGGGCCCCTGCGCCGACGCTGTCGAGGACGCCCCGCAGCGTGTAGCCGAACCCGAGCCCGCCGACGAGCACGCGCGCGCCCTCGCGATCCTCGAGCGTGCCGGCCAGGCGGCCGAGCTCCTCCTCGGTCTCGTGGGCGTCTGACGCCAGAAGGATGCGCCCGTCGAACAGGACCTCGTGGACGTCGCCGCGACGCCGGACGGTGACGAGCGCGTCCTTCTCCTGGAACTGCGCGAGCAGCTCGATGGGGCGCGGGATCATCGCGCCGGCGCGCGGTGCAGGGCGAAGACGGGCGCCGCCTCGTCGAGCACGACGACCGCCCAGAAGTCGCCCGACTTGCGCACGAGCACGCGCGGGCTCGCACCGATCTGCACCGACGCGCCCTCC
>JACRGJ010000120.1 GCA_016212425.1 Micrococcales bacterium
ATGTCGATCACGTCACCGGCCCGCACCGCGATGGAGTCGTCTCGAGCGATGGGCGGCTGCAGCAATGAGGGTGCCGGGACCTGGATCACCGTGATCGTGCCCGTGGCCTCGGAGACGCCGTTCGTGATGGTGTAGCCGAAGGTGAGCGGCTGCACGAGCGGGGAGAGCAACGTGACCCGCACCGTCCGCTGCTGCAGGATCTCGCCGCGCACCCCGCTCGAGGGAGGAAGGTCCTCGATCCCGCTGACGAGGAGCACGCCGCCGGCCGGGTCGATATCCGTGCCCGCGACGTCCACGCTCCCCGACGCGCCCACCTGCACGAAGACGGTCTTGGGCACGGTGATGGGCTTCGCGTCGGTGGCCGGCGGCGCGGTGACGTCGACCCGGATCAGCCCGGTGACCGTCTGCGTCCCGTCGGTGACGACGTACTCGAGGTAGTGGGTGCGCACCTGGTCGCTCTCGAAGGTGAAGGTGCCCTTGTCGAAGCTCGGCACGATCGTCACGCCGGTCTTCGCCGGCACCGCGTTCAGTCGCACCGGGCCGTTGCCGCCGCGGACGTGCTCGAGCGGAGAGATCGTGATCTGCTGCCCGACGTACGCCGAGATGGGGAACGGATCGGCGATGATCGCGACCTCGCCGGCTCTGCGCACCGTCACGGCGAGGGATCCGGAGCCGCTGGACTGCCCGTCGGAGACCTGCAGCGCCACGGTCTTCAGGTCGCCGCCCTCGTTGCCGTCGCGGAACAGCACCACCCCGTCCGGCTTCGAGCTCACGGTGCTCGGCCCCTGGACCGCGGCGGACTGCAGGAGCATCGCGTCGCCATCGGGATCGACCCAGTCGCCGAGGACCTGTGCGCTCACCTGCCCCCCGGCCTGCACGGTGGTCTTCGAGGTGCGGACCTGCACCGGCGGGCTGTTCTCATCCGGGGCCCGCACCTGCACCCGCACCGTCGCCGAGGCCGTCCCGCCGCGACCGTCGTCGATGGTGTAGCGGAAGGAGATCGACCCCGCGGCCCGGGCGGGGAGTGTGATCAGCAGCTGCTGGTTCCGGGCGATCAGGTCGACGCGTCCCGACGTGACCGGGATGGGGTCGATCGCCTGCACGATCAGGACGTCGCCGTTCGGGTCGTAGTCGTTCAGCAGCACCGGCAGAACGGTCGCCCGGCCGGGCCGCGCGCCGAACTCGTCGTCGACCGCGACCGGTGGCTGCTCCTGCTGCTCGGTCTGCGGGGGGGTGTCCTCGTCGTTCTGCTCGACCTGGTTCTGGTCCTTCTTCAGCAGGTCGGCCCAGTTGTCGATCAGCTCACCGCGCTGCGCCACCGCCCAGGCATCGCCGGAACGGCTGTCGTTGAGCACGAAGGAACTGTCGTTCCAGGCGAAGGCCAGCCGCGCGTTCGGCGCGAGCGAATCGAGCCGGAGGCTCGTCGAGGCGTCCGATCCGCACTGCTTCCAGGCGCCGCTCACCGACCAGGCCGCCCACACGCATCCGTCGCGCACGACCGGCGCGGCGGGCTGGCCCTGGCGGCCGCCGGCGACCGCGCGCACCGCCCCGTCGCCGAGCGGCACCGTCAGGAGCGCCGTCGTGGAGGCCACGACGATGCCGTCGCCGTTCGCCGAGGGCTCCTGCAGCGTCGGAGAGGCGGCGGAGGGGATGCGGTCGGAGAGGTCGACGGTCCGCTTCGCGGTGGCCAGCCGGCGGTCCGTGCGGTCCAGCACCGCCCACGAGCCCCCGACCGCGGTGATCTGGAACGGATGCTTCGGGGAGGAGAAGCTGAGCGGCGACCGCTGCGGCGGCGACCCGCCCCGAGTGGCGTCCACCTGGTAGACCTGCCCGCTGTCCGGACCGTAGGCGTAGAGGGTGCCCGCCGCGTCGACGGTGGCCACGGCGTCCTTGCCGAAGGTGAAGGTCGCCTGCGTGCCGGGGTCGAAGCCCTGCAGGTCCCCGATCGGCAGGATCCACACCTCGCCGGTGCCCTGCGCCATGATCACCGCGTTGGCCCCCGCGATCCACACCTCGGGCTGCTCGGGCGGCAGCGCGATCGTGTCGCCCGCCTCGCTCGTGGCCGGATCGACGATGTCCAGGGAGGCGTTCGTGCGGTCCACCACGAGCACGGTGGAGCCGCGCTGGACCACCTCGAGGTCCGCGCCCTGCGCGGCGACGACGGAGTTGAGCTCGGCGACCTGGGGGTTGGCGCGCCCCACCGCCGGGGCGCTGTCGTTCACGACCCACACCGCGCCGGCGTCGAGATCCATCCGCTGGGCGGTGAACCCCGGAGAGAGGTAGGCGGTGGTGCCCACCGCGGCCGCCAGGGCGGCGGTGCTGGAGAGGGTGGCGACGAGGGACTTGTGCGCCGCGAACCAGCGTCCGATCACCGTGTCCTCCCGTCCCGGCCGAGCATCCCGGTCATCCCTCGACGCCGACGCACTTCGCGACGCTCGGCTGGCCTGTGCGTCCGGCGCGGTTGACGGTCACGGTCACGCAGACCTGACCGGCGGCGCCGTCCACGGTGAAGCTCGACCGGCGTTGGAGGCTGGGCGCGTCGGTGCCCACCTGCACCAGGTAGCGGTCGCCCGGCAGGATGCCGGGGTCATCCCAGGAGAAGCGGATGGTTCCGCCGGACTGGGTCAGCGCCGAGATGTCCGAGACTCGGGGGATGTCCGTCGCCTGGGTGCTGCGGACCCCGATCGCCACGGCGATGATGCCCAGCACCACGATGATGGCGACGCTGATCCCGAGCACCCAGCCGAGCATGCGGGTGTTCGCGGCGGGCGGCGAGGCGGTCGTGGTGTTCCGCCTGCTCGAGGCGCTCTCCGCCGCCGTCATCGGCATGCCGGTGGCGGTGTACGTCGGGCGTCCGCTGGCCGCGCGGCGGCGGCGGCGGTCGGCGCGGCTCGTCGGGGGGTGGCCAGCGCCCGGATGCGGGTGCGCTCCTGAGGGTCGCCGACCGTGCCGGTCGCCCACTCGTCGACGGCGACCTCGATCGGCGTCTGCGGCAGTCCGAGCTCCGCCTCGATGAGCTGCAATTCGCGCACCGCCTCGAGCACCGTCGCGGGTCGGCCCTCGGGCTTGCGGGACATGCACCGGCGCAGCAGCTGCTCGAGATTCGCGGGCACATCGGGCCGGCCGATGGGCTGCGGCTTCGCCCGCCCGATCCGGCCGATCAGGTCGCTGGAGGAGTTCGTCTGGCCCGGCAGCTCGAACGGCGAGCGCCCGGCGAGCAGCGAGTACACCGTCGCCCCGAAGGCCCACACCTCCGAGGCGATAGATCCGGGGCTCTCGTCCATCAGCACCTCCGGCGCCGACCACGGGATGGAGAGCCCGACCGACTCGTCGTTCGCGTCCCCGGCGACCGTGGAGGCGATGCCGAAGTCGCTGAGCACCGGGTAGCCGTACGCGGTGAGCAGGATGTTGGAGGGCTTGATGTCGCGATGCAGCACGCCGGCGCGATGCGCGGTCTCGATCGCGCTGCCGATCCGGATCGCGACGCGTAGCACCTCCGGGACCGGGATCCGCTCTCGCCGGTAGCGCTCGCCGAGCGCCGCCGAGCAGAGCTCCATGACGAGGTAGGGCCTGCCGTCGGCCGAGACCCCCGCCTCGTACACGGTGAGGATCGACGGATGCGACGACAGCTGGGCCATGAGATTCGCCTCGGCCTGGAACATCTGCCGCACGTGCTCGTTGACGACCTCGCTGAGCAGGATCTTGACGGCCACCTGCCGACGCGGCATGTTCTGCTCGAAGAGGAAGACGTCCGCGAAACCGCCGGATCCCAGCACGTGGACGAACGAGAATCCGGGCAGGACGGGAGGCTGGGACGGCAGACGGCGCGACATAGGTGTCCCCCTCCCTCCAGGCGACTCCCGGCGATTGTAGGTCGGCGAGTACCGGCATCCGGGGCGGCGCCCCCGAACGGGGGCCAGGCGGTGTGTGCCCCAGAGAGGGGGTGGTCCGGCCGTCCTGCCTCCTGCCCGAGGGTGTCAGAGCACGTCGACGACGATGACGGAGACGTTGTCCCGGCCGCCGGCCGCCAGGGCGGCGTCCACCAGGGCCGATGCCGTCACCTCGGCGGAGAGCCCGGACGCCAGCAGCAGGCGCAGGTGCCTGCGGTCGACCTCCTTCGTGAGGCCGTCGCTGCACAGGAGCAGGCGGAGTCCGGCCGCGGCGGGAAGGCGCACGAAGTCCGGCCGGGGCGCCTCGTGGAAGCCCAGCGCGCGGGTGATGATGTTGGCCGCCGGGTGGTACTCCGCCGCATCGGCGTCGAGCTCCCCGGCGTCCACGAGCTCCTGGACGACGGAGTGATCAGTGGTCACCTGGTGCAGCCGTCCCGCCTCGAACCGGTAGACCCTGCTGTCGCCGACGTTGACGACCACGGCCTCCGGATGCTCTCCCCCCTCGAGCATCGCGCCCGTCGCGGTGGTGCCGGCGTCGACGCCCAGCTCCTCCGAGAGCCGATCGATGTCGCGAGCGGCGCGGGTGAGCGCCCTGGTGATCCTGTCCTCCGCAGATGCGTCGCGCCGCGGGTCGTCCTCCTCGTCACCCTCCTCGTCACCCTCCGCGTCGTCCTCTGCGTCACCCTCCGCGTCGTCCACGATGCGCGCGAGCCGCCGGACGGCGAGGTCGCTCGCCCGGTCCCCCGCCGCGTGCCCGCCCATCCCGTCGGCGACGGCGAACAGCGGCGGCAGCGCGAGCACGCTGTCCTCGTTGATCTCGCGGTGCCTGCCGAGGTCGGTGGCGAGGCCCCATCGGAGGCGCAACCCGGGCGCCGACCACTGCCCGCGCGCGTCTCCGACGACGCTCACGCGCTGGTGCCCGCCGGATCGCCGGGGCTCGCCGCCGGGCCGAGCACCTCGACCTCGACACCCTCGCCCAGGTCCAGGACCGTGCCCATCGGGACGGCCATCGACTCCCCCCGCGCGAGGCGGCGCGGCGCACGCCCCGGCAGGTGCCCCAGCGAGCCGTTGGTGCTGTCGAGGTCCCGGATGACGATCGCCGACCCGGTCTGGCGGATCTCGAGGTGGTCGGCGGAGATGCCGAGCTCGGGCGAGGGCACGCGCATCCGCACCATCGCGGTCGGGATGCGCGGCCGACCTGGGTTCCGCCCGATGCGCACCGGGACGGCGAGCACCACCGTCTCGTGGCCGATCCGCACCCGGTCGAGCGAGGAGAGGGCCGGACCCTGCGGAGGGGCGAGCGTCGAGGGCGGCGGCGGCGCACTGAGCCGAGCCCCTATCGGAGCAGGGGAGGTCGCGGTGCGCGAGCGTCGCACCGCGATCGTCGACTCGAGGTCAGGGGCCGGGTCCGCATCCCGTGTCGAGGGGATCCGGGCGCGCTGGAGCGTGTCCTCGTGATCCGGGGGCGGCTGCACACCCCTATTGTGCGGGCCCGGCGTCCCGGCGCTACCCGATGAAGGACATGACGTGCTTCAGGCGGGTGTAGTCCTCGAAGCCGTACATCGAGAGGTCCTTGCCGTAGCCGGAGTGCTTGAAGCCGCCGTGCGGCATCTCCGCGACGAGCGGAATGTGGGTGTTGATCCATACGCAGCCGAAGTCCAGGTGCTTCGACACCCGCAGCGCGCGGCCGTGGTCGCGGGTCCAGACGCTGGAGGCGAGCCCGTACTGCACGTCGTTCGCCCAGCGCAGGGCTTGCGCCTCGTCGGTGAAGGACTGCACGGTGATCACCGGCCCGAAGATCTCGTTCTGGATGGCGTCGTCGGTCTGTGCCAGGCCGGTCACGACGGTCGGGTCGATGTAGTACCCCTTCCCGTCGCGGGCCGTGCCGCCGATCACGACCTCCGCGTTGGCGGGCAGCGCCTGGAGCACGCCGGTGACGCGCTCGAACTGGGTCGCGTTGTTCACCGGGCCGAAGAAGGTGTCCTCGCCGTGCGGATCACCGGTCTTCACGTTGCCGCGCACGTACTCCGCGAGAGCCGCCACGAAGGCGTCGTGCACGCCCTCCTGCACGAGCACCCGGGTCGCCGCGGTGCAATCCTGGCCGGCGTTGAAGTAGCCCGCGATGGCGATGCCCTCCACCGCCTTCTCCAGGTCGGCGTCGTCGAACACGATCACGGGAGCCTTGCCGCCGAGCTCCAGGTGCACCCGCTTCAGGTCGCTCGCGGCCGATCGCGCCACCTCCATGCCGGCCCGGACCGACCCGGTGATCGACACCAGCTGCGGAATGCGATGCTCGACCATCGCGGCGCCGGTGCTGCGGTCGCCGAGGATCACGTTGAGGGTGCCCGCGGGGGTGTGCTGGGCGACGATCTCGCCGAGAAGAAGGGTCGAGGACGGGGTGGTGTCCGAGGGCTTCAATACGCTCGTGTTCCCCGCGGCCAGTGCGGGCGCGAACTTCCACACCGCCATGTTGAGCGGGTAGTTCCACGGAGTGACCTGGCCGACGACACCGATCGGCTCCCGCCGGATGAAGCTCGTGTGGTCCTTCAGGTACTCGCCGGCGCTCAGCCCGTTCAGATGCCGGGCCGCGGTGGCGAAGAAGCGGATCTGGTCCACCGAGAGCAGGATCTCGTCCTCGACCAGGCTCGCCCGCGGTTTGCCCGTGTCCTTCGACTCGAGGTCGGCGAACTCGTCCGCGCGCCTCTCCATCTCGTCCGCGATGCGGAAGAGGGCGAGCGAACGCTCCGACGGGGTCGACTCGCTCCACTCCTCGAAGGCCCCCTGCGCCGCCGTGAACGCCGCGTCCACATCCGCGGCGCCCGAGACCGGGGACAGCGCGTACGCCTGCTCCGTTGCCGGGTCGATGACCTCGAAGCCGTCGTCGCCACGGGGGGCGACATAGGCGCCGTGGATGAAGTTCTGCAGGTGGGGGGTCGCCATGCGGCTACCCTAATCCGCGCTCTTGGCTTCCGATACAGCGGAGATCGTCCGGATTCCCGACGAGATCCTTCGGATCCGCTTGTGAGCAGCGCGCGGCGCTGAGAGGATCGTCAGGTGCCAGCGCGTCCGCGTCCCGTCGTGCTCGACGATGTCTCCAAGGCCATCATCGAGCAGCTCCAAACCGACGGCCGGCGCTCCTACGCCGAGATCGGCAAGGCCGTCGGGCTGAGCGAGGCAGCCGTTCGGCAGCGCGTCCAGCGCCTCACGGAGTCGGGTGTCATGCAGATCGTGGCGGTGACCGATCCGATGCAGCTCGGCTTCTACCGGCAGGCGATGATCGGCATCCGGGTCTCCAGCGACGCCGCCGCCGTCGCCGACGAGCTGGGAGGCATCGACGAGATCGACTACGTCGTGCTCACCGCCGGGACCTTCGACCTGCTCGTGGAGGTCGTCTGCGAGTCGGACGACGACCTCCTCGAGCTTCTCAACACGCGCATCCGCGCGATCCACGGAGTGCAGTCGGTCGAGACCTTCGTCTACCTGCGCCTCCACAAGCAGTTCTACAACTGGGGTACGAGATGACCACGACAGAGCAACTGGCGACCACGACGGGCGCCTCCGAGAGCGCACTGCAGCAGAAGGCGAAGGACCACCTCTGGATGCACTTCGCACGCCAGTCGGTGATGGAGGACGGGCCGGGCGTGCCGATCATCGTCCGCGGCGAAGGCCACCGCATCTGGGACTCGACAGGGCGCGAGTACTTCGACGGCCTCTCCGGGCTGTTCGTGGTCAACGCCGGGCACGGTCGTCGGCGGCTCGCCGAGGCCGCGGCGCGGCAGGCCGAGCAGCTCGCCTTCTTCCCCATCTGGTCCTACGCCCACCCCGCCGCCATCGAGCTCGCCGACCGGATCGCCTCCTACGCGCCCGGCGACCTGAACCGCGTGTTCTTCTCCACCGGCGGCGGCGAGGCGGTCGAGACCGCGTTCAAGCTCGCCAAGTACTACTGGAAGCTGCAGGGCCGGCCCACCAAGCACAAGGTGATCTCCCGCGCCATCGCCTACCACGGCACTCCGCAGGGGGCGCTGGCGATCACCGGCATCCCCGGCATGAAGGAGATGTTCGAGCCGGTCACCCCGGGCGGCTTCCGCGTGCCGAATACGAACTTCTACCGCTCCGACGAGATGGGCTTCGTGCCGAGAGATCCGGCGAACGCGCTCGAGGAGTTCGGCCAGTGGGCGGCGAACCGCATCGAGGAGCAGATCCTGTTCGAGGGCCCGGAGACGGTGGCGGCGGTGTTCCTCGAGCCGGTGCAGAACTCGGGCGGCTGCTTCCCCCCGCCTCCCGGGTACTTCCAGCGGGTCCGCGAGATCTGCGACCAGTACGACGTGCTGCTCGTCAGCGACGAGGTGATCTGCGCCTTCGGGCGGATCGGTCAGTGGTTCGCCTGCGACGCGTACGGCTACCAGCCCGACATGATCACCTGCGCGAAGGCGATGACCTCGGGCTACTCCCCCATCGGTGCCACGATCGTGAGCGAGCGCATCTACGAGCCGTTCAAGCACGGCTCCACGAGCTTCTACCACGGCTACACCTTCGGCGGGCATCCGGTGTCCGCCGCGGTCGCCCTGGCGAATCTCGACATCTTCGAGGAGGAGGGCCTGAACGAGCGCGTGCGCGAGAACTCGCCGATCTTCCGTCGCACTCTCGAGAAGCTCACCGACCTGCCGATCGTGGGCGACGTGCGCGGCGACGGGTACTTCTTCGGCATCGAGCTGGTCAAGGACAAGGCCACCAAGGAGACCTTCGACGACGCCGAGTCCGAGCGGCTGCTGCGTGGCTTCATGTCCAAGGCGCTCTTCGAGGCGGGTCTCTACTGCCGTGCCGACGACCGCGGCGACCCCGTCGTGCAGCTCGCACCGCCGCTGACCATCGGGCCGCGCGAGTTCGACGAGATCGAGCAGATCCTGCGCTCGGTGCTCACCGAGGCGTGGACCCGGCTCTGACGGGCGCCGCTCCGCGATGACCGACTACCGCGCACTCTCGTTCTGGCACGACACGGTCGGCGACGACCTCACTCCGCGTGCGCGCCTCGAGGGGAACGCGGACGCCGACGTCGCCATCGTCGGCGGCGGCCTCACCGGCCTGTGGACCGCGTGGTACCTGCTGGATCGCGATCCGTCGCTGAGGATCCTGGTGCTGGAGCGCGAGATCGCGGGGTTCGGCGCCTCCGGCAGGAACGGCGGCTGGTCGAGCGCCCTCTTCCCGCGCAGCACCCTCTCCCTCGAACGCCAGCACGGTCGGGTGGCCGCCCTGGCGCTGCGGCGGGCGATGATCGACACCGTCGACGAGGTGGGCCGGGCGGCCGCCGAGGCCGGGATCGACTGCGACTGGGCGAAGAACGGCACCGTGGTCTACGCCCGCTCCGCCGTGCAGCTCCGGGCCGCCGAGGAGGAGGTCGCCGAGGCGGCCGGGTACGGCGTCGACCATCTCGAGCTGTGGAACGCGAACCGCGTCGGGGCGTCGGGGGCGCGCGGCGCGGTGTACGACCCCGCCTGCGCCCGGGTGCATCCCGCGAAGCTCGTCCGCGGACTCGCGCGCGCCCTCGAGCGGCGCGGGGTGCGGATCGCCGAGGGCACGGCCGCGACCCGGTTCGCCCCCGGCATCGTCGAGACCACGCACGGCCGGGTGCGCTGCGACCGGATCGTCCTGGCCACGGAGGCGTACGGATCCGGCCTGCCGGGCGTGGGCCGCCGCATCCTGCCGCTCTACTCGCTGATGATCGCCACCGAACCGCTGCCGGCGTCGTTCTGGGACGAGGTCGCGATCCCGCACGGCCGCACGTTCTCCGACTTCCGGCACCTGCTGGTCTACGGACAGCGCACGGCCGACGACCGCGTCGCGTTCGGCGGCCGAGGCGCGCGCTACCACTGGGGCTCCCGCATCCGCTCCGACTACGACCGCGTGCCGCGGGTCTTCGAGCACCTGCACGAGGCGCTGCGTGAGCTGTTCCCGCAGGTCGGGGATGCCGCGGTCACCCATCGCTGGGGCGGCCCGCTCGGGGTGCCGCGCGACTGGCACGCGAGCGTGCACTACAACCGCCGGACGCGGGTCGCCTGGGCGGGCGGCTACGTCGGCGACGGGCTCAGCACCACCAATCTGGCCGGGCGCACCCTGGCGGATCTGCTCACCGGCGCCGACACCGAGTTGACCCGCCTGCCGTGGGTCGGGCACCGCTCGCCGCGCTGGGAGCCCGAGCCACTCCGCTTCCTCGGCGCCAATGCGGGGCTCTCGTCGATGGCGATCGCCGACGTGGAGGAGTCGCGCACTGGCCGCCGTTCGATAGCCGCGACAGCGATGAGCCGCCTCATCGGCGGCTGACCGCGCTCGTCGGGAATACCGGCGACGTCGATGCGTTTGCATGGAACATGACTGACATCGCCACCCACTCCGACTACCGCGTCGGCACCTGGACCCTCGACCCCACCCACTCCGAACTCTCCTTCACGGTGCGCCACCTGGCCATCAGCAAGGTCCGCGGCGTCTTCCGCAGCTTCGACGTCACCGTCACCACACCCGAGGACCCCGCGCAGATCTCCGTCGAGGCCTCCGTGGACGTCGCGAGCGTCGACACGAACCAGGAGGCGCGCGACAACCATCTGCGCACCAGCGACTTCTTCCTGGTCGAGGAGCACCCGACGATGACCTTCCGCTCGACCGGGATCCGGCTCGACGGCGAGGAGTTCGAGCTGGAGGGCCACCTCACGCTGCGCGGCGTGACCAAGCCGGTGACCCTCAAAGGCGAGCTCGGCGGCGTGGTGACCGACGGCTGGGGCCAGACCAAGGCCGGTGTCTCCGCGACGACGAAGATCAACAGGCACGACTTCGGTGTGAGCTGGAACCAGGCGCTCGAGGCGGGCGGCCTGACGCTCGGCGACGAGGTCAAGATCGCCCTCGACATCCAGCTCGTGCTGCAGCCCTGAGCCTCCGATCCGGCCGGTCGTAAGCTGGCTTACTTCCTGGGGGTGGCATCCGAGTTCCGGATGCCACCCCCTTCCACGTCTAGCCTCGGACCATGACGATCGCCGCCGAGTCACGCGCCGTCGCACCGTCGCCGGTGCGCTCGGCCCTCGTCCTCCTCGCGTTCCTGGCGATCAGCTACGCCGTGGCGGCGGTCGGCGGCCTGGCCACCTTCGGCAACGTGGACGGCTGGTACGCGGAGGCCGACACCGCGTCCTGGACGCCGCCGAACGCGGTCTTCGGCCCGGTCTGGACCGTGCTGTACGCGCTCATGTCGGTGGCGGCGTGGCTCGTCTGGCACCGGCGTGGCGTGAACCCCGCGGCGGTCAGGACGGCGCTGCTGGCCTACGTCGCGCAGCTCGTCCTCAACGCCGTCTGGACCCCGGTGTTCTTCGGCCTGTATCCCGCGGTCGGCGCGCCGGCCCTCTGGGTCGCGCTGGCGATCATCGCCGCCCTGGACGTGATGGTGCTCGTGACCATGCTGCGGTTCTGGCCGGTGCGGCGCGTCGCAGCGGTGCTGCTCATCCCCTACTGGGCGTGGGTGCTCTACGCGACGACGCTGAACCTCGCCCTCGCGGCACTCAACAGCTGAAGGCGGGCCCGACCCGCCCAAAGGCCACGACACGCCGCCACGGCGGGGCGCGGAGCGGCGTGTCACGGCCGCTCGAGGCGAGGGGATCAGTCTCCGCTCGCGTCCGCTCCGGGGAAGAGCCGGGAGATGTGCGCGACGTCCTCGGCATCCGGGTTCCACGCCGTCGCGGCCTCGGCGTTCTGCCGGATCTGCTCGGGCCTCGTGGCCCCGGCGATCACGCTCGAGAGCGCGGGCTGCGCGAGCAGCCACCCGATCGTCGCCGTGAGCATGGTGATGCCGCGCTCGGCGCAGAAGGCGGCGTACGACTCCATCGCGTCCCAGGGAGCGTGCTCGGCGATCCAGGGTCGCTGCCGTTGGATGCGGGAGTCCTCCGGCCGCTCCGTTCGAGTGAACTTGCCCGTGAAGAGCCCGTTCGCGAGCGGGAAGTAGGGCAGGAACCCGACGCCGAAGTGCTCGGCGGCCGGCAGGATCTCCTGCTCCGGCGCGCGCTGCAGCAGGCTGTACTCGTTCGAGGCGCTGACGAAGCGCTCCACCCCCATCGCCCGGGCGACGAGCTCCGCCTCCGCGAGCTGCCACGCCGCCAGGTTCGTGTGCCCGAGGTAGAGCACCTTCCCCGCGCGCACGAGCTCGTCGAGCGCCGCGAGGGTCTCCTCGATCGGCGTCTCCGGATCGGGGGTGTGCAGCTGCAGCAGGTCGATCCGATCGGTGCCCAGCCGCATCAGCGAGTCCTCCACGGCGCGGCGGATGTAGCGACGGCCGCCCTTCGCGCCCCAGCTCGGGTACGCACCCTCGACAGCCTGGTGACCGAATGTCGTGGCGACGACGGCCTCGTCGCGCCGCGACCCGAGCGCCTTCCCGAGCCGGCGCTCGCTGAGCCCGAACTCCGTGCCATAGATGTCGGCGGTGTCGAACAGGGTCACGCCGGCGTCGAGCGCCGCGCCGACCACGCGGTCCGTGCCGTCCTGGTCCTCCGTTGCGGTGCCCTCACGGCCCAGGTTGTTGCACCCGAGACCGACCGCCGACACCCGCAGGCCCGAATCTCCGAGCTTCCGATACTCCATGCCACAAGCCTAGGGCGGCCGTCGCGGACGACCGCGTCGCGGTGATGGGTGCCGGCGGCAGCGGCGAATAGAACGCGATCGCGGAGGTGCGGGCAGGACAGCAGGACGCGGATAGGCGGCGCCTCCTCGCCGCCGTCCCGGTCGCGACGGTCTCGGCCGCCTGCCCGGCTGGCTCCTCCCCAGGCCCCGCCGGCCGCTTTTTCTCCCAGATCGCGTTCGCCCGTCTCCCCCCGTCGGCCGATCCCTCTAGCCTTCGAGCATGATCAAGCCCGGTGGCCCCCTCCACCTCCTCCGCGTGGCGAGCCCGGTCGGGCGGCTCGAGCTGATCAGCGATGGCCGGGCCATCGTCTCGGTCACCATCGAGCGGGACGGGAGGCTGCCGCAGGACGCGCTGCCGGATGACCCCGACGAGCTTCTCGACCGCGCGGCGGCGCAGCTCGCCGAGTATTTCGCGGGCGCCCGCCGACGTTTCGATATTCCCGTCGAGACCGGCGGGACCGCCTTCCAGCGCGCCGTCTGGCAGCAGCTCGCCGAACTGGACTGGGGCGCCGTCACCACCTACGGCGCTCTGGGTCGGGGCACCGGCCACGCGAGCGCGGGTCGGGCGGTGGGTCGGGCGATCGGCGCCAACCCGGTGCCGATCCTCATCCCGTGTCACCGGGTGCTCGGCAGCGACGGCCGGGTGACCGGCTACAGCGCCGGGGACGGCATCCCGACGAAGCTCGCCCTCCTCGAGCTCGAGGGCATCGTGCTCGCACCTCCAGCGCTCCTTCCCGCTGCGACGGAACAGGGCGCGGGCGTGCCCGCCGCGTGACCGGCAGCCTGGTCGTCGCCGCGGACGGTCTCGCCCGGTGCGGCTGGGCGGGCTCGGATCCGGAGTACCTGCGCTATCACGACGAGGAGTGGGGCAGGCCGCTGCACGGCGACCGGCCGCTCTTCGAGAAGCTCGTCCTCGAAGGCTTCCAAGCGGGCCTGTCCTGGCTCACCATCCTGCGTCGACGCACGGCGTTCCGACGCGCCTTCGCCGGATTCGACATCGACGCCGTCGCGGCGTTCGACGACCTGGACAGGGGCCGACTGATGGCGGATGCGACCATCATCCGCAATCGCGCGAAGATCGAAGCGGCGATCGGCAACGCCCGGGTGATGCGCGACCTGGTCGCCGACGACCCGGGAGCCCTCGACCGCCTCGTGTGGCGCTTCGCCCCGCCACCGCGGACGCACCCGCCCGCGTCGCTCGCGGACCTCCCGGCGACGACCGCCGCATCGACGGCCCTCAGCGCGGAGCTCAAGCGCCACGGCCTGCGCTTCGTCGGGCCGACGACGATGTACGCGCTGATGCAATCCGCGGGGCTCGTCGACGATCATGTCGCCGGATGCTGGCGCGCCGCGGCGTAGCCGCACGGCCACCGCGAGCCGCGGCGGCGACCGCAACAGCCGTCTGCGAGGGATCCGACCGCACCCGCGGACCCGAGGATCACCCGCCGGTGACCGGCGCGAAGAAGAGCGTCACCCCGGCGAGGGCGAATCCGGCGAGACTGGTCACGATGCCGACGCGGATGCAGAACACCTTCTGCGCGTAGGCGTCCTCCAATCCGAAGGCGAGGACGGGGCAGGCCGCCCAGACCAGCAACGCCAGGCCACCGGCCGCACCGGCGACGCCCAGCCACCACGGCACGAGCGCCAACGCCGGGAGCTGCGTCGGCCGCCACCCGGCTGCGAGCAGCGGGCCGAGCACCAGTCCGGCTCCGACCACGATCGCGGCCACCCAGATCGTGCCCGTCTGCATGATCCGGGCGATCTCGACCTCATGAGACATGACGTCCGGCTGGACGGTGTCGGATTGGTTGCCGGTATGCAAGGAACTCATGTGCCTACTCTGGAACCGCGCGCGAGGCGCTGCAAGTCGGCGGACCGGCACGCAGGTGCTTTCCACCTAACCCGGGGTGGGGACCACCAGGTTGAGTTCGCCGGGCACGCCGGGGGTGAGGCGCAGACCCGCCGTGGCGGCCCAGGTCTCCAGGTCGGCCACGCCCGAGATGCTCGGTCGGTCGAGCGCCAACCGGCGCACGAACTTCCCCTTCGCCGCCTTGTTGAAATGGTTCAGGGCCCGGACCGCCCCGCTCTCCCCGGTGACCACGCGCAGGAACACGGAGCCCGCCGGCGCGGGACCGAGCGCAACGTACGCCTCGGATCGGAGGTCGAGCACGAACCCCGATGCCGCCGCGAGCTCCGCCCCGAGGGGCCGACGCCAGATCGCCCGCAGGGTGGTGCCGGGCAGTCGGGTGCCGGCCGAGAGCCGGTAGGTCGGGATGCGGTCCTCGGGCGCAACGAGTCCGAATAGCGCGGAGGCGATGGCGACGTTCCGGTCGAGCCATCCGCGTGCGGCCCGATCCAGGTCGAGCGCGTCGAGGGCCTCGAACAGCACGCCGTCGAAGCGCTCGATCGCCGGCATGGTGGGCCCACGGCGGATCTCGCGGTTGAGCGCCGCCTCCGCGGCGTTGCGCTCCCCCAGGCCGAGTGCCGTCGCCGCGGTCCGGAGGTTGCGCGAGAGCTCGGCGACCCGGGCGAGTGCGCTGCGGCGAGCGCTGCCGAGAGCGGGGCGGCTCAGCCCGGCCAGGTCGAGAGGGAGGGCGGGATCGCCACCCCCGCGCTTGGTCTCCGACGGGGGAAGGAGGATGAGCATCCGGGGCGGGACGGCGCGTCAGGCGCGCTCGGGTGCGAGACGCTCGAGGAACGCGATCGCTTCATCCCGGAGCTCGGCGAGCGGACGGACGGTGTCGAGCGTGATCCGGGGAGCCGATCCGCTGGGTCCGCTCCAGGGCTCCCACTCGTCGAGGGCCTCCTCGACCCGGTGCCAGCCGACCTCCTCGACCTGCGGGATGCCGCGGTGCCGCTCCTCGAGCCGCCGTCGGTGCAGAGCCTCGTCGGAGCAGCGCACCTCTACGAACCCGATGGGCACCCCGTGCCGCTCGGCCAGCCCGGTCCACTGCTCCCGCGCCGGGACGACGGCGTTCACGGCGTCGAGCACCACCGGACGCCCCGCGGTGAGCACGGCGTGCGCGAGAGACTCCGCGACGAGGTACGCCGCGAGGCCGGTGGGCTGGTCGGCGTCGATGCCGGCCGAGAGGATCGCCGATTCGAGGGGGTCGACCGAGATCAGCGTCGCCCCGAGGGCCTCGCCGAGCCGGGCCCCGAGCGTGCTCTTGCCCGAGCCCGGCAGCCCGGCCATGACGACGAGCACGTCAGGTGAGCTCGGCGGCGCCGGCGACGATGGTCACCTGGTCGTTCTCGACCGAGAGGAAGCCGTTCTCGGCCCGCGCGGTGACGACCTGCCCGTCGGTGGTGGTCACCCGGACCTCCCCCTCGGCGAGGATCCCGAGCACCGGCTCGTGTCCCGCGAGGATGCCGATCTGGCCGATCGTCGTCCGCGCCACCACCTGCCGCGCCGTCCCCGCCCAGAGCTCGCGATCGGCGGAGACGACACTCACCTCGAGATCGGCCATGATCAGCCGTTCTCCTTCTGGATCTGGGCCCACTTCTCCTCGACGTCGGAGATCGCGCCGACGTTGAAGAAGGCCTGCTCCGCCACGTTGTCGAAATCGCCCCTGACGATCGCATCGAAGGATTCCACGGTGTCCTTCAACGCGACGGTCGAACCCTCGACGCCGGTGAACTTCTTCGCCATGTAGGTGTTCTGCGACAGGAACTGCTGGATGCGGCGCGCCCGCGACACCGTGATCTTGTCCTCCTCGGAGAGCTCGTCCACGCCGAGGATCGCGATGATCTCCTGCAGCTCCTTGTTCTTCTGGAGCACCTGCTTCACCGACGTGGCCACGCGGTAGTGGTCCTCGCCGAGGTAGCGCGGGTCCATGATCCGCGAGGTCGAGGTCAGCGGGTCGACCGCCGGGTAGAGCCCGCGCGAGGCGATCTCGCGCGAGAGCTCCGTGGTGGCGTCGAGGTGGGCGAAGGTGGTGGCCGGGGCGGGGTCGGTGTAGTCGTCGGCCGGCACGTAGATCGCCTGCAGCGAGGTGATCGAGTGGCCACGGGTCGAGGTGATCCGCTCCTGCAATACGCCCATCTCGTCGGCGAGGTTCGGCTGGTAACCCACCGCGGAGGGCATCCGGCCGAGCAGTGTCGACACCTCGGAGCCGGCCTGCGTGAACCGGAAGATGTTGTCGATGAACAGCAGCACATCCTGGTTCTGCACGTCGCGGAAGTACTCCGCCATCGTCAGCGCGGAGAGCGCGACACGGAGCCGGGTTCCCGGCGGCTCATCCATCTGACCGAAAACCAGCGCGGTCTTGTCGAAGACGCCCGCCTCCTCCATCTCGCCGATGAGGTCGTTGCCCTCGCGGGTGCGCTCCCCCACTCCGGCGAACACCGAGACACCGCCGTGGTCCTGCGCGACGCGCTGGATCATCTCCTGGATGAGCACCGTCTTGCCGACACCCGCTCCGCCGAACAGGCCGATCTTCCCGCCGAGCACGTAGGGCGTCAGCAGGTCGATGACCTTGATGCCCGTCTCGAACAGCTCGGTCTTCGACTCGAGCTGGTCGAACGCCGGGGGCTTGCGGTGGATGGGCCAGCGCTCGGTGATCTCGAGCTGCTCGACCGGCACGTCCAGCGGCTGACCGATGACGTTGAACACGTGGCCCTTGGTGACATCGCCAACGGGCACCGAGATCGGGGCGCCGGTGTCGCGCACCTCCTGACCCCGGACGAGCCCGTCGGTGGGCTTCAGCGCGATCGCGCGCACCACGTCGTCGCCGAGGTGCTGGGCGACCTCGAGGGTGAGGATCACGGTCTCGCCGCCCAGGGTGATCGAGGTCTCCAGCGCGTTGTAGATCTCGGGGATCGCGTCGTGCGGGAACTCGATGTCGACGACGGGTCCGGTGACGCGGGCGATGCGCCCGGATCCGGCGGCGGTCGTCGCCTCGGAGGCGGGAGCGAGGGTGTCGGTCATGACTGTTCTTCTCTCGTGTGCGGTCTCGTGGGCCGTCGTCAGCGGGCGGAGCCGAGGGCGTCGGCGCCGCCGACGATCTCGGCGATCTGCTGGGTGATCTCCGCCTGGCGGGCGTTGTTGGCCAGGCGCGTGTAGTCGCCGATGAGGTTGTCGGCGTTGTCGCTCGCGGCCTTCATCGCCTTTTGGGTCGCGGCGTGCTTCGCCGCCGCCGACTGCAGCATCGCGTTGAAGATGCGGCTCTCGATGTAGACCGGCAGCAGCGCGTCCAGGACCGTGTTCGCGTCCGGCTCGAACTCGTACAGCGGCAGCGGACCCGACCTGTCCGGTTCCTCCACGCCCTCGACGATCTCCAGCGGCAGCAGCCGTACCGTCTCGGGCTCCTGCACGAGCATCGAGACGAAGCGGTTGTAGATGATGTGGATCTCGTCCACCCCGCCCTCGTCGGTGGGCTGCACGAAGCGGTCGACGATCGTCCGGGCGATGTCCTGCGCCGTCTCGAACTCGGGACTGTCGGTGCCGCCGATCCACTCCTTCTCGTAGGAGCGCCGCCGGAAGGCGAAGTAGCCCACCGCCTTACGCCCGACGAGGTAGTGGACGACCTCCTTGCCCTCGCCCTCGAGGCGGTTGCGCAGCTCGCCCGCCTCCCGGAGGACCTGCGAGTTGAAGGCGCCGGCGAGCCCGCGGTCGGAGGAGAACACGACGATCGCGGCACGGACCGGGTTCTCGGCCTCGGTCGTCAGCGGGTGCCCGACGTTCGAGAAGGTCGCGACCGCCGAGACCGCGTGGGTGACCGCCCGCGCGTAAGGGTTCGAGGCGCGCACGCGCTGCTGGGCCTTCTGGATGCGCGAGGTCGAGATCAGCTCCATGGCGCGGGTGATCTTCTTGGTGGTTTGTGCACTGCGGATGCGCGCACGGTACTCGCGGAGCTGTGCTCCCATGCCGGTCTCTCCTCTCCGTCGGGTGGGCAGCGCTCAGCGGCGCTGCGTGACGATCTTCTCCTGGTTGATGTCCTCGAGCTCCATCTCGTCCGAGGACTCCTCGCCGGGCTGGCCGAGGCTCTGTCCGTCGCCGGTCTGGAACTCGGTCAGGAACTGCTCGACGGCGGCGCGCAGCGCGTCCGCGGTGGCGTCGTCCAGCACGTTGGTCTCCCGCAGCGTCGTCAGCACCTCGGTGTTCCGGCGCAGGTGGTCGAGCAGCTCGCGCTCGAAGCGCAGCACGTCCTCCACGGGCACCTCGTCGAGGTAGCCGTTCGTGCCGGTCCAGATCGAGACGACCTGGTCCTCCACGGGGTACGGCGAGTACTGCGGCTGACGCAGCAGCTCGGTGAGGCGGGCGCCGCGGGCGAGCTGGCGACGACTGGCCGCATCCAAGTCGGAGGCGAACATCGCGAACGCCTGCAGCGAGCGGTACTGCGCCAGCTCGAGCTTCAGCGTGCCGGAGACCTTCTTGATCGACTTCACCTGGGCGTCGCCGCCCACGCGGGACACCGAGATGCCGACGTCGACCGCCGGGCGCTGGTTCGCGTTGAACAGATCGGACTGCAGGAAGATCTGCCCGTCGGTGATCGAGATGACGTTGGTGGGGATGTAGGCCGAGACGTCGTTCGCCTTGGTCTCGATGATCGGCAGGCCGGTCATCGAGCCGGCGCCGAGCTCGTCGGAGAGCTTCGCGCAGCGCTCCAGCAGCCGCGAGTGCAGGTAAAAGACGTCGCCGGGGTAGGCCTCGCGTCCCGGCGGGCGACGCAGCAGCAGCGACACGGCGCGGTAGGCCTCGGCCTGCTTGGACAGGTCGTCGAAGACGATGAGCACGGCCTTGCCGTCGTACATCCAGTGCTGGCCGATCGCCGAGCCGGTGTAGGGCGCGAGGTACTTGAAGCCCGCGGCGTCGGACGCCGGAGCGGCGACGATGGTCGTGTACTCCATCGCGCCGGCATCCTCGAGCGCCCCCTTGACGGAGGCGATCGTGGAGCCCTTCTGCCCGATCGCGACGTAAATGCAGCGCACCTGCTTCGTCGGGTCGCCGGTGGCCCAGTTGTCTTTCTGATTGATGATCGTGTCGATCGCGATGGCGGTCTTGCCGGTCTGACGGTCGCCGATGATCAGCTGGCGCTGACCGCGGCCGATGGGGATCATCGCGTCGATCGCCTTGATGCCGGTCTGCATCGGCTCCTTGACGCTCTGCCGGGCCATGACCCCCGGCGCCTGCAGCTCGAGGGCGCGGCGGCTCTCCGACGCGACCTCGCCGAGCCCGTCGATCGGGTTGCCCAGCGGATCCACCACGCGGCCGAGGTAGCCGTCGCCCACGGGCACCGAGAGCACCTCCCCTGTGCGGGCGACCTCCATGCCCTCCTCGATGCCGCCGAAGTCGCCGAGCACGATGACGCCGATCTCGTCCTCGTCCAGGTTCAACGCGAGGCCGAGGGTGCCATCGGAGAACCGCAGCAGCTCGTTGGCCATCGCGCCGGGCAGACCGCGCACGTGGGCGATGCCGTCGGCGGTGTCCAGGACCGTGCCGACCTCGTTCGCGGTGGCGGTCTCGGGCTTGTAGGACGCGACGAAGCTCTGGAGGGCGTCGCGGATCTCGTCCGGGCTGATGGTGATGTCTGCCATGAGGCTGTCCTCCGTGTAGGGCGTCGGTCGGTCGTGAGCCGGGTCAGCCGGCGAGCTGGAGTCGAAGATCGATCATCCGCGCGGCGACGGTGCCGTCGATCACGTCGCCGCCGAACTGCACTCGGACACCGCCGAGCACGTCGGGGTCGACGATCAGGTTGAGCTGGAAGTCGGTGTCGTGGCGCTCCGCCAGCGCGGCCGCGAGGCGGGCCTGCTGCGTGTCGGTGAGCGGGACGGCGGTGGTGACGGTCGCGATCCGCCGACCGCCCGCGGCCGAGACGACATCCGCCGCGAAGGCGAACATCGATCCGATGCGGCGTCCGCGCGGCGAGCGCACGAGGTGGTCCACGATCGCGATGGTGCCCTCGTGGGCCTTCCCGCCGAGCAGCGCGTCGACGACCCCCGCCTTGGCGACCGGGTCGGCGAGCTTGCTGCCGAGCGCCAGCTCGAGCTGGGCGTCGCCCGCGACGATCCGGGAGAAGGCGAACAGCTCCCGCTCGATCGCCTTCGTGTGGCCGTCGCCCCGTGCGGTCGCCCGGATGCCGAGCTCCTCCACCCCGGCGACGAGGCTCTCCCCGTCGGACCAGCGGGACCCGACGACCTCGCTGAGGACCGCCGCCGCGGCCGATCCCAGGCCCGGGAACACCCTTCCCACCAGGGCGGTCTTCTCGGGGGCCGGGATGGCGTCGTCGGCGAGGATGCCACGCAGCTGGGCCGAGCCCTGCACGGTCCGACTCACGGTCAGGAGCTGCTCGCCGGTCGCGACGGTGACCTTCTTCGCCGAGTCGAGGGACTCGATCGCGGATCGCAGCGCCTGCCGACTCGCCGCACCCATCAGCGTCGTGCCTGCGCGGCGGCAGCGTCGGCGGTCTCGAGGTCGGCGAGGAAGCGGTCGACGATGCTCTGGGAGCGGCGGTCATCGGTCAGCGACTCGCCGATGACCGATGACGCGAGACCGAGGGCGAGCGAGCCGACCTCGACGCGCAGCGACGCGAGCGCGGCCGCGCGCTCGGCCTCGATCTGCGCCTGTGCGTTCGCGGCGATGCGCGCCGCATCCGCCGAGGCCTGCTCGCGCATCTCGGCGATGATCTTCTGCCCGTCCTGGCGCGCCTGCTCGCGGATCCGCGCCGCCTCGGCGCGAGCCTCGGCGAGCTGGTCGGTGTAGCTGTCCTTCGCCGCCGCGGCTTCGGCCTGCGCCTTCTCTGCACGCTCGAGGCCGCCGGCGATGGCGTCCCGGCGCTCATCGAGCGCGGCATTCAGCCGTGGGACG
>JACRGJ010000118.1 GCA_016212425.1 Micrococcales bacterium
ATGCGGGGGCGTCGCTCGCCCTCGGCTCCGACGCGCCCGTGGCGCCGCTGGACCCGTGGATCGCGATCGGGGCCGCGGTCCTCCGTGCCCGCGACGCGCGCGCGCCCTGGCATCCGGAGCAGCGGATCACCCTGGCCGAGGCGCTCGAGGCGAGCGTGCGCAGCCGCGTGGCGGTGGGTGAACCGGCCGACCTGGCTGTACTGGACGCGGATCCCGCCCGCACCGCCCGCGACGAGGATGCCGCCGCGCTGCGTTCGACGCCGGTTGCGGGGACGCTGCTCGGCGGCGAGTGGATTCATCACGCCCTGTGACGCGACGAAGCCCGGGCCGACCGCTTCGGGTGCGGTCGGCTCGGGCTTCTTTCGGGAGGCGATCGGGGGAATATCGCCTCCGGCGGCCGATCCGCTCGCGTCTGGGGGGTGACGGAAGCGGTGCGACCGAGGGGGTTCCGGTCCCGCGCTATCCCTCCGATGGCGCGGGACCGAAGCTGTGCTGCGGTGGGTCTATGCGACCGAGGCGGCCGCAGTGCGGGCCGGGCTCGAGCTGTGCAGCTCGGGGCGCTGGTCCTGGATGGTGTTGGTCCAGGTCATGCCGTTCCACCAGCGCAGCTGGGGAAGACCGAGGGGGTCGCGGTACCAGCCGGCCGGGGCGGACGTGGTGGTGGGCGTGACAAGGGTCATCGGAGGGCTCCTCTGTATCGGGGTTACAGCGGTCGGTTCGGGCCGTGCACCGCACGATGGGGACTCATCGGGTTGCGGTGACGCCACGATATGGCCCCCCATTACGAGGGTCGTATGCCCCCGTTCGGGGGTAGACAGCGGATGCGCTCGTGTCCTCCATGTGGAGGACACGGTGTGGGCCGCCTACCGGGGGGCCAAAAGACCGCAAGAAGGCGCTCTGACCAGGACTTCCATACTGTGCGAAGCACTGGACGCTCCGCCCGAAGACACTCCCTCAGCCGGACTCGGCGGCCGTCCGTTACCGAATCGTTACGGGTCGGCCCGTCATAGCGGACCAATCCGCTGACGCTGCGGCGACGAACCCCCTCATTCCGGCCCGTTCTCCTCGGCCGCTGGCGTGCGTCGGCGGCGCTGCACCGCCCACAGGGCGACCAGGGCGACCGTTGCCGCGAGTCCGATCGAGCTCACGGCGATGCGCAGCGGTTGGCCGCTGCCGATAGAGACGCCCAGGAGGGCAGCCCAGACGACGAGGATCCCGAGGCGCACGATGAGCCCGCGTGTGGTCGGGATGTTCTGCTTCACCCCTCGAGGCTAGCGAGTGGACCCCGTGCCGTTCCCGAGCGATGCACCGCGCTCAGCTCGGGGTCGGCGACTGCGCCGCGTCCAGTTCCGCAAGAAGGATCTCCACCCGCCCGCGGATGTCGTCGCGGATGCGGCGCACCGCCTCGATCGGCTGCCCGGCCGGGTCGTCGAGGGTCCAGTCCTCGTAGCGCTTGCCGGGGAAGACGGGACACGCGTCGCCGCAGCCCATCGTGACGACGGCATCGGAGGCGCGGACATCCTCGACATCCAGTACCTGAGGGCGGTGTGCGGCGATGTCGATGCCCACCTCGGCCATCGCCTGCACGGCGACCGGGTTGATGCGGTCGGCCGGCTCGCTGCCGGCCGAGAGCACCCGGACGCGAGCGCCGCCGAGGTGCTGCAGGAAGCCGGCGGCCATCTGCGAGCGGCCGGCGTTGTGCACGCACACGAAGAGGACGGTGGGGATGCTCATCGGTCTCGCTTCCTGCAGGTCGGGGGGAGCGCGTGGTCGCCGAGGTTTCGGCGACCACGCGGCGGTTCAGCAGCAGTCGCTCTCGCAACAGCTCTCAGAACATCCCGGGGAACACAGCACCGGGTCGCAGCACTCGAGCATGAGCGCCTCCTTCTATCGACGGATGTCGATGCTCCTGAGTCTTCCCAGATACATCGATGAATGTCAATGGATGTGGGAGGATCGGGTCATGCCGGTCAGCGAAATCCTGCCCCTCCCCGACCTGACGGCGCGTTGCTCACCCGCCGTCCGCGAGCCGATCGCCCTTGAACCGATCGCCCCTGCGCCGGTCGCCCCCGAGCAAATCGACCCCGAGCAGGTCGAGAGTCTCGCGGGCCTCCTCAAGGCGCTGGCCCACCCGGCGCGCCTCCGCCTCCTCTCGATGGTCGCGGCGCACGACGGCGGCGAGGCGTGCGTCTGCGACCTCATCGAGCCCCTCGGGCTGAGCCAGCCGACGGTCTCCCACCACCTCAAGATCCTCGCGGGCGCCGGCTACCTCACGCGAAGCCAGCGCGGCACCTGGGCGTACTACCGCCTCGTCCCCGGATCGCTCGACGCGGTCGCGGCCCTCCTCTCGGAGCTCTAACCCGGGTTTCGTCAGCGGGACTGCAGAGTCCGCACCGCGTGAGCCCGTCCGAGTGGCGGTGAACCCCGTGGCGATGAGCGCGAGCATGAGGAATTCCGCGAGTCTCACCGGGGCCGATCGCGGGCCTCGCCCGGTCAGGACAGGTGCTCGAACGGTGACGTCAGAGAGGGGATGACGGGAATCGAACCCGCGTAATCAGTTTGGAAGACTGAGGCTCTACCATTGAGCTACATCCCCGGAGGATGCGGCCCCGAGTCTAGCGGGCCGCCGTCGGGACCCTGTCTGGCACCCCCGGTACCGCTCAGGACGCGACGCGCAACTGCGCCTCGGTCAGCGGCTCCGCGTCGATCCGCGCCGCTCGGCAGGCGTGCTGCTCGTCCCACGCCATTGCGAAGAACCAGGTCGACTCGATGGGGCCCGTCTCGCCGCACTCCGTGCAGCGAGGCTCGAACGCCCGCACTTCCATGATCTCCACATCCGCCATGCCAACAGTCTGCGATCGGGTACCGACATCCGGTCGGTGCCACGCGCGCCGGGACGCGAGTTGGCATCCTGGACGCGAGTTGACCCCGCCGAACGTGCCAACTCGCGACGACGGTGCCAACTCGCCGCGAGCGCCGGCCTCGGGGAGCTGGTCGCCCCGGTTGACGCGCGCACCCTGGCGCCCGCACCTCAGGCGCACGCGCACCCCGCGGGTCAGCAACCCGACCGCGAACGCTCCGGCGCACTCCGATAGACTCTCCCGCGGCCATTCGCGGGTCGGCGTGCGCGCCGGCAGCCGGCTGCAGTCCGGATTCGGGGCGTAGCTCAGCTTGGCTAGAGCACCCGCTTTGGGAGCGGGAGGCCGCAGGTTCGAATCCTGTCGCCCCGACCACTGAACCCAGACCGCACGACATCCCCCAACGAACAGGGAGCACCCATGGTCACCACGACCGTCGAGAAGCTGACGCCCACCCGGGTGAAGATGACCATCTCGGTCCCGCCGGCCGAGCTGAAGCCCTCGATCGACCACGCCTACGCGCACATCGCGGAGCAGGTCACCATCCCCGGGTTCCGCAAGGGCAAGGTGCCGCCGCGCATCATCGATCAGCGGGTCGGACGCGGCGAGGTGCTCAGTCACGCCGTCAACGAGGGCATCGACCAGTTCTACCGCGAGGCCGCCGTCGCCGAGGACGTCAAGCCGGTCGGCCGTCCCGAGGCGGATGTCGTGACGCTGCCCGACGTCAACACCTTCGAGGGCGACCTGACGATCACCGTCGAGGTCGACGTGCGGCCCGAGTTCGATCTGCCCGACTACGAGAATCTCACCCTCACGGTCGAGCCGGCCGAGGTGAGCGACGCCGACATCGACACCGAGCTGGAGAACCTCCGCACCCGCTTCGGCACGCTCGTGACCGTCGACCGGCCGGCGAAGTCGGGTGACTTCCTCACCCTCGACCTCACCGCGACGATCGCGGGCGAGACGGTCGACACGGCCTCGAGCATCTCCTACGAGCTCGGCTCGGGAGAGCTGATCGAGGGCATCGACGAGGCCCTCGACACACTCACCGCCGGTGAGTCGACCACCTTCGAGGCCCCGCTGCTCGGCGGCGACCACGAGGGCGAGCGGGCGCAGATCGACGTCACCCTGCTGAGCGTCAAGGAGCGCGAGCTGCCGGAGGCCGACGACGACTTCGCGCAGATCGCCAGCCAGTTCGACACCATCGGCGAGCTTCGCGACGACCTGCGCGGCCAGCTCGCGCAGTCCAAGGTCTTCGGTCAGGCCTCCGAAGCGCGCGACAAGATCGTCGACACCCTGCTGGAGAAGGTCGAGATCCCCGTGCCGCCGAAGATGGTGGAGGACGAGGTGCACCGCCATCTCGAGCAGGAGAACCGGCTCGAGGATGACGAGCATCGCGCCGAGGTCACGGAGGCGACCGAGAAGACGTTCCGCTCGCAGGTGCTGCTCGACCGCGTCGTCGAGAACGAGAAGCTGCAGGTGAGTCAGGACGAGCTGACCACCTACCTCGTGCAGGGGGCCGCCCAGTACGGCATGGAGCCGGAGGAGTTCATCAAGGCCCTCGACGAGAACGGGCAGATCCCGGCCATGGTCGGCGAGGTGGCCCGCTCGAAGGCCCTCGCGGTCGTGCTGGGGAAGGCGACCGTCGTCGACACCGCCGGCAAGGCGGTGGACGTGTCCGCGTTCGCGGCGATCCCGGGCGCGGAGGACGACGCGGATTCCCGCCTCGGAGAGCCGTCGAATGACGACCTCGCGGATGCGGGGGGCGACGCCGAGTCGGCCGCTGCTGCACAGGCCGAGAAGCCGGCGAAGGGGCGGAAGGCCGAGAAGGCCGCCAAGCCCGAGAAGGCCGCCAGGCCCGAGAAGTCGGCGAAGGCTGAGAAGTCGGCGAAGGCCGAGAAGTCGACGAAGAAGGCGCGCGCGACGTAGCTCACCCGGTGGCGACGCACGACGGGCACACCTCGGCGACCCGCCGCCACAGGTAGGGAGCGGCGGAGCGCGCGTACGTCGCGGTCAGGTGCTGCGCGTCGCGGTACACGAGCACGTCGCCGATGACGGGGGGACACCGTCCGTCCCGGCAGAACAGGTCGGTGACCTCGACCAGTCGGGCGCCGGGGACGCGCTGCGCCGCGAGCGCGAGGTAGTCGCGCCCCAGCACCTCGGACTGGTCGAGCGAGCAAACACGGGTGTTCCGGGGGTTGCGGTCGACGCATTGCCGGGTCCCCGCGGTCGACGCGGGCACGTCGCGGATCCCCAGCACCGTCGCTCCCCGCCGGATGAGCGGCCCCCAGGATCGAGCGAACCCCGCCGCCGCGACCTCGACGGCATCCGGGCCCGGCAGCGACTTGTCGTTCGCGCGCATCGAGGTGAAGACGAGCGAGTAGGGCGGCTCCTCGGCCAGGCGCCGGTCGACGGCGGTGTTCCAGGCGGCGCACCGTTCGGGATCCGACGGTCCGGATCCCGGCCACGCGACGCGGCTGAACGCGCAGCCGTTCTTGACCAGGATGTGCAGTTCCCAGCCGCGCTCCCGGGCCAGTCGCACGAGCGCGGCGTCCCACGCGTGGGCGTGCGAATCCCCGATCAGCGCGACGCGGGTCCCGCCCCGCACCCCGGTCACGCACTCGCGCACCGTGCTGCTCTCCGAGCTGCATCCCGACCACACGGGTGAAAGGTCCTGATCGCTCGTCGCGGGGGAGGGGACGACGACGCCCCGGTCGCCGGCGAGGGCGCATCCGGTCTCGGCGATCGCGGCCGCGCCGAAGCAGCGCTCGTCCGCGATGTTCGAGGCGAGCGCCAGGTCGGCGCGGCGCTGCAGCTGGATGGATCCCCAGCCCGCCCCGGCGACGACGAGTACGAGGACCATTCCCGCGGCTCCGGCGACGAGGGTGAATCGCGGGGGTCGTCGTGCCAGTCGTCCCCGGCGCATCGGCTCCTCGAGCCCGAGAGTGGTCGCGACGGCGAGGAGCACCGCGACAGCGACCAGCCCCGCGATGACCCCGGGTCCGTCGCCGAGCGCGGTCTGCCGCAGCGCGTACACCGGGAGCACCAGTACCGGCCAGTGCCAGAGGTAGAGCGAGTACGAGATGCGGCCGAGCTGCTGCGCGGGAGCGAGGCCGAGCACGGCGCTCGCAGACCCCCGGATGCCGTCGCCGGACGACGCGATCACGGCGGCCGCCCCGAGCGTGGGCAGCAGGGCCGCCGTGCCGGGATACGGCGTGGAGCCGTCGATGAGGACCGCGCCGACGACGATCGCCGCCAGGCCCGCCCAGCCGAGTCCGCGCCGAAGCTGCCGCAGCCGCTCTCCGCCGCGCAGGACCGGGAGCGCCGCGAGCAGACCGCCGATCCCGAACTGCCAGGTACGCGCCGGGGTGGCCAGATACGCCGACTCCGGGGCGCGCGCGGTCCAGACCAGGGCCGCGACGAAGCCGGCGAGGGTCGCGACGGCGATGACGGCCACGAGAACCCGGGTGGGCGTTCGCGGGAGCGAGGTCACGCCGCGTCGACGGAGCACCCTCGTGCAGCCGACCGCCGCCAGCAGCAGCAGCGGCCACAGCAGGTAGAACTGCTCCTCGACCGAGAGCGACCAGAAGTGCTGCACGGGCGTGGGGTCGGCGCCCTGCGCGAGGTAGTCGGTGGCGGATGCCGTCAGCGCCCAGTTCTCGACGTACAGCACGGAGGCGGCGAGCTGCGTCGCGGTCTGCGACCAGAACTCCCTCGGGAGCAGGAGTGCCGAGGCGAGCGCCGTCGCAACCAGCACGAGGAGGGCGGCGGGGAGGAGGCGGCGGGCCCGGCGCGCCCAGAACTCGGCGAGGCGGATGCGTCCGGCGCCGTCGAGCTCCCGGAGCAGCAGGCCGGTGATGAGGAATCCGGAGATCACGAAGAACACGTCGACGCCGATGAACCCGCCCGGCACGAACGGGACGCCCGCGTGCCAGGCCACGACCAGCGCGATCGCCACCGCCCGCAGGCCCTGGACATCCCGCCGGAAGGGCGCCCGGGCGAGCACGGGCGGGGGCGACATCCGGGCGAGGCTACGTCGACCGGGTGTCGCCGGGGTGAACAGGAGGCTCCCGGCAGGTGCTCCGCGTCCGGAGGCGTCGGAGCTCGTCGTCCGCCTCCCCTCCCGCATCGACCCGGGTCCGGCAGGTGCGGCAGGTGTCGGACCCGCCGTCGACGGCAGGGCTCTGCCCAGGGCGAACAGCGCCGGGGCGGCCTCGGGGTGGTCGGTAGATTCGACCCGACGCACAGAACAGGAGCACCACCCTCATGGCCGAACCGACATTCCAGCCGAGTGTCTTCGATCGACTCCTCCGCGACCGGATCATCTGGCTCGGCGACGAGGTACGCGACGACAACGCGAACGAGATCGCCGCGAAGCTCCTCCTGCTGGCCGCGGAGGATGCCAACCGCGACATCTTCCTCTACATCAACTCGCCCGGCGGCTCGATCACCGCGGGCATGGCGATCTACGACACGATGCAGTTCGTGCCGAACGACATCGTCACCGTCGGCATCGGCATGGCCGCCTCGATGGGCCAGCTGCTGCTGACCGCCGGCACGAAGGGCAAGCGCTACATCACCCCGAACGCGCGGGTGCTGCTGCACCAGCCGCACGGCGGATTCGGCGGCACCTCGTCCGACATCCAGACCCAGGCCGCGCTGATCCTCGACATGAAGAAGCGCCTCGCCGAGATCACCGCCGCGCAGACCGGCAAGTCGGTGGAGCAGGTCAACGCCGACGGGGACAGGGACCGCTGGTTCACCGCGCAGGAGGCGCTCGACTACGGATTCGTCGACCACATCCGCGAGTCGGCATCCGATGTCGTCGGCGGCGGCGGCACCGGCGACGACGGATCCCTCAAGCCGACGACCCTCGTCTGACCCGCGATCGCGCACGACCCACCCTGCGTACCGACACGAAGGATTAGAACCATGGAGACCCCCACGTTCCGCGCCGCGGGCGAGTTGCCCGGCCGGATGGCGACTATGCCGCAGTCGCGCTACATCCTGCCCTCGTTCGAGGAGCGCACCGCTTACGGCTTCAAGCGCCAGGACCCCTACGCCAAGCTGTTCGAGGACCGCATCATCTTCCTCGGCGTGCAGGTCGATGACGCCTCGGCCGACGACATCATGGCGCAGCTGCTGGTGCTCGAGTCGCAGGATCCGGACCGCGACATCGTCATGTACATCAACTCGCCCGGCGGCTCGTTCACGGCCATGACGGCGATCTACGACACCATGCAGTACATCCGCCCGCGCATCCAGACCGTCGTGCTCGGCCAGGCCGCCTCCGCGGCCGCGGTGATCCTCGCCGCCGGCACCGAGGGCATGCGCCTGGCGCTGCCGAACGCGCGCGTGCTGATCCACCAGCCGGCCGTCGGCGAGGCCGGCCGGGGCCAGGCGTCCGACATCGAGATCCAGGCGAAGGAGATCCTGCGCCTGCGCACCTGGCTCGAGGAGACGCTGTCCCGCCACTCGAACCGCACCCAGGAGGTCGTCAACCGCGACCTCGAGCGCGACACGATCCTCTCCGCCGCGGAGGCGCTGGAGTACGGGCTGATCGACCAAGTGCTCACCAGCCGCAAGAGCATCCCCGCGCTGACCGTCGGCTAGTCCGCGTCGCGAACGGCCCGCCGGAGTCCCCGGCGGGCCGTTCGGGGTTCTACGGTGGCGGGATGGACTTGGCGGCGATCAACGAGAAGGTCATCCACGATTTCCGCGCCGGGGGCGAGATCGGGGTACGCGGGATGCACCGCGAGCGGATGCTGCTGCTCACGACCATCGGCCGGGCGTCAGGTAGGCCGCGCACCGCGCCCATGATGTTCGTGCGCGACGGTGACGGCATCCTGGTTGTCGCCTCCGCCAACGCGGCTCCGCGGGATCCGCACTGGGTGCTCAACGTCGTCGCGGACCCCCGGGTGCACGTCGAGCTGCCGGACGCGGAGTGGGACGGCTCGGCGGCCGTGCTCGACGGGGCGCGCCGCGAGGCGGCCTGGGTTCGAGTGCTCGAGCGGGCGCCCTTCTTCGCCGACCATCAGGCCAAGGTGGCCCGCCGCCTCCCGGTGGTGGAACTCACGCCCGACGCCGGCTGAGCCCCGGGCCGGCTCGACCCGAGGCCGCCGCGAACCTCGGGCGCTTGCGCGTCCGCGCGCGCGGCGCCAGTGCGGTCCCTCACCCCGTCGGCGGGCGCGGCCGACGCGTGCTCACGAAGAGCACCGCCGCTCCGGCGGCGAGGACCACCAGCACCCCTCCGCCGATCCAGAGCACGTCGCCGAGCGGCACCCGCGCGCCGGCTCCCTCGCTGCCGGCGGTCGTCGCCGGGCCCGAAGAGCTCGCGGCCGGTCGTCCGCAGCGCTGCGGAGAGGCGTACCCGCGCGACGGTGGCGCGGTGGCGGGCGGCGTGGTGTCCGGGGGCTGCCAGGTGAAGGCGAAGCCGTCGCTCACCGGATGTCCATCGGAGGACACGGCCTGCCACCGGACGGTGTAGGCCCCCGCCGGGCCGATCGCCGCCGCAGTCGACATGACGTTATCCACGATCCGGATGCAGCCGTCGCCGTAGTACCTCCCGTCCGGACCGCGTACGTCGAACGCGAAGCCGGTCGTCGCCCCGGCGAGGACGAAGAGCGATCGATCCGTGGTGAGGGAGAAGCGCGCCGGCAGCTCGGTGAGGACCGAGCCCGCCGACGGTGTGCTGGCGACCACCCGATCGTGAGCGGATGCGGCCGTGGCCGGCACCGCGACCAGCAGCGCGGCGAGCGCGAGTGTCGCGCATCCGCTCCTGATCCTGCGCGCGGCGTTCACCGGGCGCCGCCGCGGTGACGCAGGCTGATCGCCGATACGACTAGAGCGACCGCCGCCATCACGAGTCCGCCGATCCCGAGGGTCCGCCCCACGACGTCGGGCGCCGAGCTGATCGGGGAGGCACCCGTCGCCGATCCGCCTCGCTCGTCGACGGGCGGAGCGTCGTTCACGTAGAGGATCGGCGCCGGATCGTCGTCCGAGGGCCTCGGGTCGGTCCAGTCCACCACGGAGCCGTCGCTGTAGTACTCGCGGGTGGGGAAGCGCAGCGCCCCGGTGTCGGGCACCGGTCCGACCGAGAGCGGGAGGAGCTGCAGGGCATCGGGCGGCGTGCCGGGCCCCTCGGCGGTCCAGGTGACCTTGGTGACCGCTCGGGTCACGGTGTCGTCGCCGATCGTGACCGG
>JACRGJ010000119.1 GCA_016212425.1 Micrococcales bacterium
CCCGTCGCGGCTGCGCCCGGCGGCGTGCGCACGGTCGGCGAGGTCGACTTCCTCGAGAGCATGAACGTCCTTCTGTCCATCCTCGAGGCGAACCGCGGCGATCTCCGCGGGCACTCGGCGCTCGTCGCGCGGCTGTGCCGGCAGACGGCCGAGCGCATGGGCCTCGCCGCGTCGGACGTGTCGACCCTGACGATCGCGGCGTACCTGCACGACGTCGGCAAGATGGGTGGCTTCCACCTCACCGCCCTCAACGTCGCCGAGTACGAGGGGCACCGCCTGGCGGCGCAGAAGTCGTTCTCGACGCCGGCGCGCCTGTTCGAGGCCGTCCGCGCGCTGGACGCGGCGTTCGCGCCGGTCTCCTCCATGTACGAGAGGATGGACGGGTCCGGGTTCCCGGCGCGGCTCAAGGGCAAGGACATCCCGCTCGGCGCCCGGATCCTGGCCATCTGCGACACGTACGCGGACCTCACCACCAACCCGCGCAATCCGTTCCGCCGCGTGCTCGAGCCCGCGCAGGCGCACGCGGCCCTGGCGAAGCACGCGGAGACGATCTTCGACGGCAACCTCGTCCAGATCTTCCGGCTGGCCGTGACCGGCGACGACCTGAAGCAGCGCTTGCTGTCCGAGCGGCGCGTCGTGCTCCTCGTCGACACCGACCCGGAGGACGCGACCGTGCTCGAGCTGCGCCTCGGGTCCCTGGGGTTCGAGGTCCACCTCGCGCGCGCCGCCGACGTCGCGCTCGCGGCCGTGCAGAAGGGCGAGGTCGACTTCGTCATCAGCGAGGTGGAGCTCGAGCCCTTCGACGGCTTCGAGCTGCTCCGCCAGATGCAGGCCGACCCCAAGCTCCGCACGATCCCGTTCCTGTACGTCGCGCGTCGCTTCGACACCGCCGACGTCAACCGGGGCTTCGAGCTCGGCGCGGCGGAGTACTTCCCGAAGCCCGTCGCGCCCGACGTGATCGCCGCCAAGCTGCGGCGGCTCGCCGACGACAAGAAGAAGTCCGCTGGCGCCGCCCCGAAGCGCGGCGGCGTCTCCGGGTCGCTCGCCGAGCTCGCGATCCCCGATCTCGTGCAGCTGCTCGCGCAGGGCCGCAAGACCGGCAAGCTCGGCATCGAGAGCCCGGCGGGCCAGGGCGAGGTGCACTTCGCCGAAGGCGCGATCGCCAACGCCGTCTACGGGGCGCTGCGCGGCGAGGACGCCTTCTACGCGCTGCTCAACGTCACGGAGGGCGAGTTCTCGCTCGACCCCTCCTTCACCCCTGGACCTCGCGTGATCCAGGGCTCCGCCGAGGGCCTCCTGCTCGAGGGCCTGCGACGCCTCGACGAGAGGAATCGGTAGCGGGCCGTTCGATCAGCGCAGCAGGCGGGCCACTTCGCGGTAGACGTCGTCGAGGTCGAACGGCTTTCGCAGCCAGCCGGTGCCGCCACTGCCGTGGGAGACGTGCTCGTGCGACGCGACGCCGCTGCGGCCGGACATGAAGAGCACCGGCAGCTCTGGGCGGCGGGCGCGCAGCTCGGCGAGGACCTCGGAGCCCCGCGCGCCGGGCAGGGAGTAGTCGCGCAAGACGAGCGACACGTACGGCTGCGTCGCGCGCGACACGCCGCTCGCCGCGTCGGCCGCGGTCTCCACGATGTGGCCGCGCAACGCGAGCGCGGTGGCCAGAAGCTCCCGGATGTCGGCTTCGTCGTCGATGACCAGGATGCGCCGGGGTACGCTGGCGGGAGCCTCGGCGGGGACCGCCTCCGGCTCCTCGTCGGTCGGTGTGCCGATCGGCAGCCACAGCGTGAAGGTGCTGCCGAGCCCGGGCGTGGACGCGAACCCGAGGCGGCCGGCGTGCGCCTCGGCGAGACGGCGCGCGATCGCGAGCCCGAGCCCGAGGCCCCCGCTCGACTCCGACTCGTCCGTGGTCTTCGTCGAGAAGAACGGTTCGAACGCGCGCTGCGCGACGTCCGCGGTCATGCCCGAGCCCGTGTCGACGACGTCGAGCGCCACGCCCAGGCCCTCCGGGCGAACGCGCACGCGGATCTCGCCTCCCTGCGGCATGGCCTGCACCGCGTTGAGCAGGAGGTTCACGAGCACCTGCTCGATGGAGCTGCGGTCGACGTTCAAATCGGGGACGCGCTCGTAGACGCGGGCGACCCGGATGGACGCGCGGCGGAGCTCGCCGTCGAGCAGCCGGAGCGCGTCGTCCACGATGTCGGCGATGCGCGCGGGTCGCCGGACGCCCTCGGCGCGGGCGGCGTCCATCGCGTCGCGCAGGATGCGGCGTGCTCGGCGCGCGTTGGCCTCGATCGTCCGCAGCGCGCTCTCCGTGGTCGCCGCGCTGCGGGGCTCGCGCAGCGCCACCTGCGCCCAGCCGAGGATGGACGTCAGCACGTTGTTGAGCTCGTGTGCCATCCCGGCCGCCTGCCGGCCGAGGGTCGCGAGGGCGTCCACCGAGGGGCCGGCCGTCAGGTTCGAGCCCTCGTCGCCCCCGAGTCCAGCGCTGTCTTTCCGTCCCACCCCGTGAATTCCGCCGACATCATACGCGCTTTTTGCCATCCCTCAAGGGAATCGCCCTCGGCGGCCCGTCGCGATCGGGCCCCTGCTAGACTGCGCGCCGCCATGGACGGCCCGCGAATCTCCAGGCAAGACGTGATCAAGGTGGCGCGGCTCGCGCGCCTCGATCTGTCGGAGGCCGAGATCGAGAGGTTCGCGGCTCAGCTCGGGGCCGTGCTCGAGCACGTCGGCCGGCTCGCCCCCGTCGACACGCGCGACGTGCCGCCGGGGACCCACACCCTGTCGGCGCGGACGCCCCTGCGCGAGGACGTGGTGCAGCCCGGGCTCGCCCGCGAGGACGCCGTCGCGAACGCGCCCGCGGTCGAGGAGGGCGCGTTCGTCGTGCCGCGCATCGTCGGCGCCGGAAGCAAGGGGGGCGCTTGACCGCCGTCGATCCGACGACCCTGTCCGCCTCCGCGATCGCGCGCGGGGTCCGCGAGGGCACCCTCACCGCGCGCGAGGTCGCCCTGGCCCACCTCGCGCGCATCCGGGCGCTCGACGGGCGCCTCGGGGCGTTCCTGCTCGTCACCGACGCCCAGTGCCTCGAGATGGCCGACGCCGTCGACGCGAAGCGGCGCGCCGGCGCCGCGCTCGGACCGCTCGCGGGCGTGCCGGTCGCGCTCAAGGATCTGCTGTCCACGAAGGGGCTGCGCACGACCTGCGGATCGCGCGTGCTCGAGTCCTGGGTGCCTCCGTTCGACGCGACCGTCGTCGAGCGCCTGCGCGCCGCGGACGCCGTCTTCGTCGGCACGCCCAACATGGACGAGTTCGCGATGGGCTCGTCGACGGAGAACAGCGCGTTCCAGATCACCCGAAATCCGTGGGACCCCAGCCGCGTTCCCGGCGGCTCGTCCGGGGGCAGCGCGGTCGCGGTCGCGGCCCGCATGGCGACCGTGGCGCTCGGCTCGGACACGGGCGGCTCGATCCGGCAGCCGGCGGCGATGACGGGCGTCGCGGGCCTCAAGCCCACCTACGGGCGCGTCTCGCGCTGGGGGCTGGTCGCGTTCGCGTCGTCCCTCGACCAGATCGGGCCCTTGGCCCGCTCCGCCGCCGACTGCGCCCTCGTGCTCGAAGTGATCGCGGGGCACGACGCGCGCGACTCGACGTCGGCCGCGCAGGCCGTGCCCGACCTGACCGCGGTGCTGGGGACGGGCCTCGAGGGCGTGCGGCTCGGCGTTCCGGGCGAGTACTTCGGCGCCGGCCTCGAGCCCGAGGTCGAGCGTGCGGTGCGCGCGGCGGTCGCCCGCCTCGAGGCGCTGGGCGCGTCGGTGCGCGAGGTCTCGCTGCCGCACACCGAGCACGCGCTGGCGACCTACTACGTGATCGCGCCGGCCGAGGCGTCCTCCAACCTGTCGCGCTTCGATGGTGTGCGCTACGGGCTGCGGGTCGACGGCACGACGCCCGAGGAGTTGAACCGCCGCACCCGAAAGGCCGGGTTCGGGCCCGAGGTGAAGCGGCGCATCATGCTCGGCACCTATGCGCTGTCGGCCGGCTACCACGACCAGTACTACGGGCAGGCGCAGCGCGTCAGGACGCTCGTCGCGCGCGACTTCGAGCGTGCCTTCGCGGACGTCGACGCGATCGTGGCGCCGACGGCGCCGACGGTCGCGTTCGAGATCGGATCGCGCGTCGAGGATCCGCTCGCCATGTACCTCGCCGACGTGTGCACGCTGCCCGCCAGCCTCGCCGGGCTGCCGGCGATCTCGGTGCCGTGTGGGTTCGGCGCCGGTGGGTTGCCCGTCGGGCTTCAGGTGATGGGGCGTCCGTTCGACGAGGCGACGGTGGTGCGCGTCGCCGATGCGTTCGAGCGCGCCACGCCGGAGCTGCGCGGGGCTCCGGAGGGGGCGCCGTGACGGCGATCGCGTGGGAGCCGGTGATCGGGCTCGAGGTCCACGCCCAGCTGCTGACGGCGTCGAAGCTGTTCTGCGGCTGCTCGACGCGCTTCGGCGCCGCGCCGAACACGAACGTGTGTCCGGTCTGCCTGGGCATGCCCGGCGCGCTGCCCGTGACCAACCGCAAGGCGGTTCAGATCGCGATCCGCGTCGGCCTCGCGCTCGGCTGCACGGTGCGGCCGACGAGCGTGTTCGCCCGCAAGAACTACTTCTACCCGGATCTGCCCAAGGGCTACCAGATCTCGCAGTACGAGCTGCCCATCGACGAGCACGGCGTGATCGAGATCGACGTCGGTGACGTCCGGCGGCGCGTGCGCGTCGTGCGGGCCCACCTCGAGGAGGACGCGGGCAAGAACGTGCACCTGGAGAGCCGGCCGGTCAGCCTGGTCGACTGCAACCGAACGGGCGTGCCCCTGCTCGAGATCGTGACCGGCCCGGACCTGCGCAGCGCCCAGGAGGCCTCGACGCTCCTCGAGCACCTCCGGGAGATCCTGATGGCGCTCGGGGCCAACGACGGCAACCTCGAGGAGGGCTCGTTCCGCTGCGACGCGAACGTGTCCGTGCGGCGCGCGGGCGACGAGACGCTCGGCACGCGCACCGAGCTCAAGAACATCAACTCGTTCAAGTTCGTGCGAAATGCGATCGACCACGAGATCGCCCGTCAGATCGCCGTGCTCGAGGGCGGCGGCACGCTCCGGCAGGAGACGCGGACGTGGAACGACGCGCGCGGCGAGACGACCGTGCTGCGGACGAAGGAGGAGGCGGACGACTACCGCTACTTCCCCGATCCGGACCTGCCGCCGCTCGTCGTCGACCCCGCCTGGATCGAGGAGATCCGGGCCGGTCTGCCGGAGCTGCCGGCGGCGCGGCGCGCGCGCTTCGTCGAGACGCTCGGGCTGTCGACGCACGACGCGGGCGTCCTGACGTCGCACCAGCGGGTCGCCGAGTACTTCGAGGTGGCGCTCGCGTCCGGCGGCGATCCTCTGGCGCGGGGGAAGCCCATCGCCAACTGGGTCGTCAACGCGGTGCTCGGCGCCACGGCGTTCGACGCGCTCGACGCACGCTTTCCAGTGCCCCCCGAGACCATCGGCGAGCTGCAGGGCCTCGTGGAGCGCGGCGAGCTCTCGCTGACCTCGGCGCGCAAGGTGCTCGACGAGTGCGCGGCGACCGGCGCGACCCCGGCGCGCGTCGTCGAGGAGGGCGGGCTGCGCCAGGTCTCCGACGTGGCGGCGCTCGAGGCGGTCTGCCAGAAGGTCGTGGCAGAGCACCCGAGGGAGCTCGCCGAGCTCCGGGGTGGCAAGGACAAGCTCTTCGGCTTCTTCGTCGGGCAGGTGATGCGGGCGACGAAGGGGCAGGCGAACCCGCAGGTGGTCAACGACGTCCTCCGGAGGCTCCTCCAGACATGAACGACGCGATCCTCGACGAGGGGTTCTTCACGGTGCGGTGGCACGAGGGCGCGGTCGAACTGCTCGATCAGCGCGCCCTGCCGCTGCGCGAGACGGTGCTGCGCTTCGAGCACGCCGAGGACGTGGCCCGCGCGATCACCGACATGGTCGTTCGGGGCGCTCCTGCGATCGGCGTGACCGCCGCGTTCGGGCTCGCGCTCGGGACGCGCGAGCTCCCCGACGAGCGCGGCGCGTTCGATCGCGGGTTCGCCGCGCTGTGCGAGCGGTTCGCCGCCGCGCGTCCCACCGCGGTCAACCTGTTCTGGGCGATCGACCGGATGAAGGCGCGGCGCGCGGCCGTGGGCGATTCGCCCGTGACCGCGGTGCGCGAGGCGCTCCTGGCCGAGGCACGCGCGATCCACGACGAGGACGTCGCGGCCTGCGTCCAGATGGGCCGGCTCGGCGCCGAGCTCGTCCCCGACGGGGCCGCCGTGCTGACCCACTGCAACGCCGGCGCCCTCGCGACCGCCGGGTACGGGACGGCGCTCGGCGTCGTTCGCGGCGCCCGCGACGCCGGCAAGAAGATCCGTGTGTTCGCCGACGAGACGCGACCGTTCCTGCAGGGCGCCCGGCTCACGGCCTGGGAGCTCGTCAAGGCGCGGATCCCGGTCACCGTGATCACGGACAACATGGCGGCCGACCTCATGCGACGCGGCGAGATCACGTGCGTGGTCGTCGGGGCGGACCGCATCGCCCGCAACGGCGACGTCGCCAACAAGATCGGCACGTACGGCGTCGCGGTCCTGGCGCACGTGCACGGGCTGCCGTTCTACGTCGCCGCGCCCTCGTCGACGTTCGACGTCACGATCCCCGACGGGGCCGGGATCCCGATCGAGGAGCGCTCGCCCGAGGAGGTCAGGCAGATCGGCGGCGTTCGGATCGTCGCGGTGGACGTGCCGGTGCGACACCCCGCGTTCGACGTCACGCCGGCCGAGCTCGTCGCGGCGCTGATCACCGAGCGGGGCGTGCTGCGCCCGCCCTACGAGGCCGCGATCGCCGCGATGCTCACTCGGTCCGCTTGATGACGTGGTAGCCGAAGGGCGTCTCGACGATGTCCGAGATCTGCCCGGGCTGCATCCCGAACACCGCCGTCTCGAACTCGGGGACCATCTGGCCGCGGCCGAAGCGACCGAGGTCGCCGGGGGTGCGGCCGGGGCGCTGGGGCTCGTCGGTGTACTCGCGGGCGAGCGCGGTGAAGTCGGCGTTGCGGGCCTTGGCCTTGCGCAGGACCTCGCGGGCGCGGGTGAGCGCCTCCTCCTTCGTGCGCGTGATCTCCGGGGGCACGCGCATCGAGTCCTTGTGCATGATGAGGATGTGCTGGGCGGCCACGCGCTCGATGGGCAGGCGCTTGATGACGTGGAAGCCGAACGGCGTCTCGACGACGTCCGAGACCTGGCCGACCTCCATGGAGAAGACGGCCTGATCGAACTCCGGGACCATGCGGCCCGGCCGGAAGATGCCGAGGTTGCCCTTGCGCTCGGCCGCCCGGGGCTCCTCCGAGTACTGGGCGACGAGCTCGTCGAAGTTGGCGCCGCCGCGGGCCTTGGTCACGACCTCCTGGGCCCGCGCGCGGGCGTCCTGCTTCGTGCGCGTGACCTCGGGCCCGGCGCGGCGCGCGCCGGCGTACCGGATCAGGACGTGCTGGGCGCTCGCCTCGAGGGTCGGGTCGAGGCGGGGCCGCGCGGGCTCCGCCGGCGCCTCCTCGTTCGCTTCGCTGCGCTCCGTGCGCTCCGTGCGCGTGCCCTTGCGCCTTGCGTGGCCGTCCTCGCTCGCCTCGTCCTCGGTGGAGGTCTCTTCCACGCCGTCTTCGGGGGTCTCGCAGCCGGCCAGCGAGAGCGAGAGGAGCAGCGTGAGCAGGGGGCGTGCGGTTCGGAGCATGCGGCCTATTACTCCTTCGCGGTGCGCGAGGCCAGGGGCAGGGCGAACAGCGCGAGCCCGCCGACGGCCGACAGGACGGCGAACCCCGCGAACGCGCCGGACCAGCCGAAGGCGTCGCGCAGCCCCAGCGTGACGACGCCCTGCAGGATCCCGCCGAGCGAGCCGATGCCGTTGACGACGCCGACGGCCACGGACGTGCCGTGGCGTGCGCCGAGATCCTGGGCGGCCGCCCCGGCGACGAGCGACTCCGGGCCGAACAGGAAGAAGCCCACCGCTGCGATCCAGCTGGCGTGCAGGACGGGCGGCGCTCCGGCGGGCAGCAGCGCCTGCGCCGCGAGCACGACGGTGAGCAGCAGCATCATGATCGCCGCGACGAAGCCGCGCCCGCGCCGGACCGAGAGGTCGGAGAGGCGTCCGGTGACGATCGTGCCGGCGATGCCGCCCGCCTCGAGGGACACCGACAGGTACCCGGCCGTGGCGTCGTCGTAGCCGTGCGCGGTGTGCAGGAAGTAGGGGATCCAGAAGAGCAGGCCGTACAGGATCACCTTCAGGCACACGTGCGCCGTGGCGACGACCCAGACCGCGGGGTCGCGGAGCGCCGTGCGAAGCCCGCCCGTCCGGGGCGGCGCCGCGGCCGGCGACGCGTCCTTCGATCGGGCGCCGTCGGGCGGCGGCGCGGCGGCGGGACGCTCGCGCAGCGCGAGGAGCACGACGACGGCGTAGACGAGCAACCACACGCCGGGCCCCGCGATCGCCACGCGCCAGCCGAAGTGTGCGAGCAGAAGGGTCGCAAGCGCCGTCCCGGCGAGGCCGCCCGCCTGGTAGTTCGTGGCCCAGAAGCCCATCGCGGAACCGCGCTCGGGCCCGGGGTACCAGTTCGCCATCACGCTCGTGCCGGCCGGCCATCCCGTGGCCTGGAAGATCCCGTTCAGCGCGAAGCAGACGACGAGCAACCACCCCGCGGTGGACGCGCCGAAGGCGAAGCTCGCGAGGGCGGATCCGGCGAGCCCGATGGCGATGACGCGGCGCGCGCCGAGGCGCTGCACGCCGACCCCGCTCAGGAACTGGCCCGCGGCGTAGGTGACGAGGTACGCGGTGTCGATCGCGGCGAGGGTGCCCTCGGTCAGCGACAGGTCGCGGACGAGGCTCGCCTTCGAGACCGCGACGCCCTTGCGGCACAGGTACAGGGACGCATACGACAGCCACGTCAGCCCGAACGCGCGGCCGCGGCCGGGGGGTGCGCTCACGTCGCGGCGACCTCGGGCACGCGGCGCCACGTCGGCGCGAGCGCGAGCGCCCCGAGCGCGGCGACGACGAGGAAGCCATAGAAGACGGCGTCCCATCCGAGGTGCTCGCGCAGCGTGACCGTGAACGCTCCCTGCAGGATCGCGCCGACCGAACCCATGCCGTTGACGAACCCGGTGGCCGTGGCTGCGGCGTGCTTGCCGCCGAGGTCCTGCGCCGCAGCGCCGGCGAGCAGGGAGTCCGGTCCGAACAGCAAGAGGCCCACGAGCGCCATCGCCGCGAAGTTGGGCCAGACACCCCACGCCGCGACCACGCTGTAGAGCAGGAGCGAGAGCGCGAGCAGTCCCATCATCGCGCTCGCGAGGACGCTGCGACGACGCCCGGCGACGCGGTCGGACAGCGCGCCTGCGATGAGCACGCCGACGATGCCACCGACCTCGAAGCTCACGGAAAGGTAGCCGGCCTTCGCCTCCGTGTACTCGAGGGCGTTGTGCAGGTAGTACGGCAGCCAGAACAGGATCGAGTAGCGGATGATCTTGAGGCAGAAGTATGCGGCCCCGAAGCTCCACACCGTCGGCGACAAGATCACGCGGCGCCGCTCCGCCTGAGCCGTCGCGACCTCCTCGGCGGTCGGGACGGGCGGCGGCGCGCCGCGCCTTTCGCCGGGGCGCTCGGTGAGCGTGATGAGCACGACCAGCCCCACGCCGCCGACGACGAGGGCGGGCCCGAAGAACGCCCAGCGCCAGCCGAACGCCGACAGCAGCAGCGTCGCGAACGCGGTCGCGAGCAGCCCGCCCGCCTGATAGCACGTGCTCCACACCCCCATGACCGTCCCGCGCTCGGCCGGCGCGTACCAATCGGCCATCGCCTTCGTGTTCCCCGGCCAGCCCGTCGACTGGAACAGGCCGTTCGCGGCGAACGCGAGCAGCATGACGAGCGCGCCGCTCGCGGATCCGAACAGCGCGCACGCGACGGCGGAGCCCAGCATGCCCCAGCCCACGAGCCGGCGCGCGCCCACGCGGTCCCCGAAGACACCGCTGACGAACTGCCCCGCGGCGTACGCGATGAGGTAGGCGGTGTCGATGGTCGCGAGCCAGCCCGGCGACACGCCGAGCCGTGTCTCGATCCGCGCCTTCGTGACGCCGAAGCCTTTGCGGGCGAGGTAGTAGGTCGCGTACGACACCCACGTCAGCCCGAAGACGCCGTACCGAGTCGTGCGCTGAGCCGGGGTGAGGCCGGAGGACATGTGCCCGGAGGATCACACGGAAAGCCGGGAAGACACGAAGGTTCTTCCAAGGGACGTCGCTTGCTCGGGACGCACCTGTGGCGACGCCCTTGCCGTCGACCCCGAGGCTCGCTAAGAGCCCGAGCGCGTGAGAGCCCCCGGTTCGTCATGACCGACGTCACCATCCACGTCTTGCGGCAGATCGACATCGCCGACTCCATCGACCTCGGGGCGCTGCGGCGCCTGGCGGCGTCCGGCGACCTGCCGGCCGGCGCGAGGCTCGGACCGCAGGACCCCGCGACCCCGGGTGTCGTACCCGCGACGCCGCCCGTGGATCTCACGCTCGCGCAGACCACGGTCGGCGCTTTGTCGGCCGCGGTGCGCATCCGCGTGTTCGACTTCGGTGTCGTCGCGGTCCGGTTCACGTTCGCGCGCACGGGGCTCGCGAACGGCGATCTCGTGCGGCTCGGGACCGATGTCGCGGCGCTGTCGGCCGCGTTCGATCGCGAGGCGCGCCGGCTCTGGCAGGTCCTCGTGCCTGCGGTCGGCGCGGCGCTGACGCCCGGGGACGGAGGGCTCGAGCTCGACGAGGACTTCACGGTGTACGTCCTGTCGGGACCGCTGCACGGCGAGGCGGGCGAGGCGGCGCTCGTGCACCTGCTGCTCGCCGAGCCCGAATCGCGCCGCCTCGCTCCCAGCCTCCGGCGGGCGTTCGTCGACCAGGCGATCCGGTACTACGAGGACGACCTGCTGCTGCTGTCCTGGGACAGCGCGGTCATCGTGGAGCCGGCCGGCGCGCTCGACGTCGTCAACGTCCTCGAGATCGCGTCCGCGCAGCTCCTCGAGGTGCGGTACTACGACGCGATCGTCCGGCGGGCGACCGCGGCGCTGACGGCCGACGCCGCCAAGGCGCGCACGACGTGGTGGCTGCTCCGCAGCCCGTTCACGGCGCTGGCCCGGCGTGCGGCGACGCTCGCGCTCGAGGTCGGTGAGATCGGCGACCGTCTGGAGACCGCCATCACGCTCGTCGGTGACTCCTACACGGTCACGGTCTACCGGGAGGCGGCGCGGCGGTTCCGACTCGTCGAGTCGCGCCAGGCCGTGCAGCAGGACATCGAGACGCTCGCCGCCGTCTCGGAGACGTTCGGCACCGACGTGCACTCGCGCCGCGCCATCGTGCTCGAGGTGCTGATCATCCTGCTCATCCTGATAGAGGTGCTGAAGGCCTGGTGAGCGGGGAGACGATCGCGCTCAGAACGCGATGCCGTCGCAGTCGTCGTCGACCCGGTCTTCAATCGATCGGCGGGCGACGCGGACCATCTCCGTTCCCGGAAACGTGACGTACACGAGGCCGGCTCCGAGCGCGACGGCGGTGTTGCCGGCGGGCGGGGCGTCTTCGATCTCCTCCGTCGCCAGGCCCCCACCCGCGTTCGCCGTGTAGACGATTCGTCCCGCGTCGAGCGTCGCGATGTGCACTTGCCCGCCGTACCAGGTCGCAATCGACGGCGCGTACCCGGATGCCGTCAACTCCGTGTTGAACAGACCGTCGTCGTCGTAGTCGGCCCGGTAGGTGACCTGAGACGACGACCCCTCCAGGGACTCGTCGTACACGACGTGCGCACCGCCTTCGGTGTCGACGGCCAGCGCCGTGTTCACGCAGTCGGGGAAGCGGCATCCGGCGACAGCGCCGGTGCGCCATTCGGACGCCCCCATGATCCCGAGGAGGATCCCGTCGGCCGTCGCGTAGCTCACCCGCGGCGTCCCGTCGGCTTCCAGCGCGAGCGAGACCCCTGCGACCGCGAGCGAGTCTGCGACCGTGGCCCGCGGGTCGACCGGGTCGATGGTCCAGTTCCCCGTGACCCCCGTCGCGAGGCGCAGTCCACCGCCCGAATAGGCGATCGTGACCTCGCCGTCAGACGTCACCGCGATGGAAGGGAAGGGGCCGCAGAGCGCCGACTCGTCTGAGTCGACCTCCTCGGCGCTCCACTCGCCGCCGTCATTCGTGACGTACCGGAGCGCGCGTCCCCCTCGGTCGAAGTGAGCGATGTGGACCACGCCGTCCTCGCCGAGCGCGATCGACGTCCCGTAGGCCACGTCGGCGCCCGGATCGACCTCCAGGTCGACCCATTGCCCGCTTGCGTTCGTCGCGTACCCGAGTCGCCCCGCATCGACGTCGCCGTAGCGGAACGCCACGTGAGCCGCCCCGCTCTCGTCGACGGCGACGGAGCTGAACCGCGGATCCGCGGCTTCCGCGACGTCTGCGATCTCCCAAGTCGTGAGCTCCAGGGCTCCCGGGTGGATGTCGTCGTCCGTGTCGAGGCAGTCGTCGCCGCCGGACGCCTCCGAGGCGTGACCGTCTCGGTCGACGTCCGTGCCGTCCATGCCGTCGCAGCTCTGATCGACGCCGTCGCCCACGTCGTCCTCGGCTCCGGGATGGATGTGCGCGTCCGCGTCATCGCAGTCGTCGCCGCCCGAAGCGACCGACGCCTCGCCGTCCCCGTCCGCGTCCACGCCATCGGTGTCGTCGCAGTTCTGATCGACGCGGTCGCCGACGGTGTCGTCGGCCCCTGGGTGGACGTTCGGGTCGTCGTCGTCGCAGTCGTCGCCCTCACAGACCGTCGCCGTCCAGCCGTCGAGGTCCACGTCGCAGGCCGCCGCGTCCGCCCCCCCGTCGCCGCCCGTTCCGCCCCCGCCGCAGCCCACCATGATGCATGCCGAGATCCACGCCCCGAGCGTCCTCATGGCGCCCGATGCTACGCGCTTTTCGCTGGGGAGGGCTCGGCCGGGTCAGTCGGCGATCGCGGCGAGGTCGGTCGGCTCGATGCGCTCGTCGCCGTCGACGTCGAAGAGCGGGTCGTAGGCGCCGTCGATCCGGCGCTCGCTGGGCAGGGTCCCGCCCAGGCGGCGCGCGACCTCGACGAGGTCGAGCGCGTCGACGACGCCGTCGAGCGAGACGTCGCCGGGCAGGCGCGGCCGCACGAGGCGGTTGTGCGTCCAGCGCGGGTCGATGGCGACGCGGACGGGCGGAGCGCCCCCGACGAGGGGCACCG
>JACRGJ010000122.1 GCA_016212425.1 Micrococcales bacterium
TGCCGACGCCGGAGGGCCGACGCCCGGCGGTCATCCGGGCTCTGAACGTGCTGCGGCAGTACGAGGAGCACGAGGTGCCGGACGCCTGGGAGCGCATGCGCGAGCGGCTGCAGCCCGGCGGCCTCCTCGTCGAGGGCACCTGCAGCGAGCTCGGCCGGGTAGCGAGCTGGGTCGGTCTCTCCCCCGCCGGGCCCGAGACGCTCACCCTCTCGCTGCGGGTCACGGATCTCGCCTCACCCTCCGTCGTCGCGGAGCGACTGCCGAAGGCGCTCATCCACCGCAATGTGCCGGGCGAACCCATCCACGACCTGCTGCGCGAACTCGACGAGCGCTGGTCCCGCGCTGTCCCGCTCGCCGCATACGGACCCCGTCAGCGCTTCCTCGCCACCGCATCCGCCCTGCGCGAGCGCGGCTGGCCGGTGCGCGACGGCCCCCGCCGCTGGCGGCTGGGCGAGCTCACCGTCGACTGGAGCGCCGTGGCCCCGCGGTGAGCTCGCGAACGCGCGCACCGGCCGCAGGAGCGCCGCGGCTGCCCGACGCCGCGCCCTCCCTTCACCGCCCTGAGCATCGACGGGCGCCCGCGCCGTGGTCCGGCCGGAGCGCAGCGGAGCGACGGCGGGCTCAGAGCGGGGGGAGCAGTGCGCGGGCGACGTCCTCCTCCAGCCCGGTCGCCGCGAGGAGATCCACCACCAGCGGACGCAGCTGCACGAGCACGGTGGTGTCGGCGACCCCTGCCCCCGGCAGCATCACCGCAGGGTCCATCCGGCGCGCGAGATCGCCCAGGATGCTGCGCGCCGCCCCGACGATCTGCGGGTCACGCAGCTCGTCGGCGATCAGCCCGATCGAGCGGGCGATCTCGCCGACCGACTCCCCGAGGGCCGGGCGCGGCTCCCCGTCGCGGACGAGGAACTCAACGCGCCGGCCGATGATCCGCAGGTGTCGGGCGGCGAGGTCGCCCCCGCGGAGCACCCGTCGCTGCCCGCGCAGCTGCGGTAGGAAGCGCCGCAGAACCGGGGCGATCCGCGAGACCGCGATCGCGCCGTCGAGGCTCTCGGTCCAGGCGTCGATGAGCGGCTGCGTGCGCCGGAGCCGACCGAGGGCGAGCTCGGCGGCACCCGGATCGGCGCTGCGCAGCGCCTCCGCGATGGACGAGGTCGACTCGGTGAGCACCCCGAACAGCGCGCGGCCATCCCGCACCGCCTCGCGGCGGGTGTCGCGCGGCACCAGGGCGGTGACCAGCAGCGCGAAAGCGCTCGCGACCAGCGCGTCGAGGGTCCTCGACAGCGGGCCCCCCACCGGCGGGGGCAGCAGCACGACCAGCGCGGACTGCACGGCCGCGGCGATCGCGAACGACGGATTCCTCGACGCGGCCCGCGCCACGATCAGGGTCGTGAGCAGCACGACGACGAGCTGCGGCAGCCCTTTCCCCATCGCGAGCACGAGGACATCGGCGAACAGGATGCCGAGCAGCATCCCCATGATCGTCTCGGCCAGCCGCCGGGGTCGCGCGTCGCGCGAGAGCCCGAGGGCGGTGATGACGACGGTCACGGCGAGCAGCGGCGTGGCATGCCCCAGCGCCCACCGTGCGACGGAGTAGGACGCGGCGGCGGCGAGCACGATCTGCAGGATCGCCGGGGCGGACCCGACGACGCGGTTCGCGGCCATCCGCAGGTCGAGGCGGCGGCGGATGCGGCGCTCCAGCCGGGCGAGCTCGTCACACGGAGAGTGCATGGGCCCGGACGCGCGCCGGATCAGCGGCGCGCGAGTCGCGGCATCCGCGGGACCCCGGCGGTCGCCCCCGCGTCGGGCGGCACGATGATCTCCTGCGCGGCGGCGACACGGGTGCCGTCGTCGGTCACGACGACCAGGTCGGCGACCCGGTCGGCGGAGCGGCGGACGAGGGCGAGCGCGATCGGGCCGAGCTCGTGATGCACGGCGGCGGCCGTCACGCGCCCGACTCCGACCGGCTCGGCGCCGGCCGCGCCGGCGAGCACCTCGTCGCCACCGCGCACGACGGCGCCCTCGGAGCCGTCGAGATGCAGCAGCACGAGCCGACGGGGCGGATGCCCGAGGTTGTGCACCTTCGCGACGGTCTCCTGCCCGCGGTAGCAGCCCTTGGCGAGGTGCACGGCGCTGCGCAGCCAGTCCAGCTCGTGCGGCAGTGTCGCCGCGTCCAGCTCGGTCGCCTCCCGCGGCCGCCAGACCGCGATGCGCAGCGCCTCCGCGGCGAGCGTCCCCGCGTGCGGGAGGGCCGTCAGCTCGCCGAGCCGGTCCCGCGGCACCAGGGTCTCGCTCCAGGTCCACGACGCCCCCGGATGCTCGGCGGCGGTCGCGTACTGCCAACCCCCTGCGGTCACCGCCCGCCAGGGGTCGACCCAGGTGACCGGCCGGGGTACGTCGGAGCCGGCCGGCTCGAGCAGGGGCGGATCGCCGAGCGTGCCGACCGTGGCGAACTCGGCGGAGCGGTCGGCGACCTCGACGGCGGAGCGGAACCGCATCCGCTCCAGGAACGCGGCCATGGACGCACCCGCGCCGGCGTCCAGGAGCAGCCAAGTGGTCGTGCCGTCGTCGACGACCCGGGCGGCGTGCTCGATGCGGCCGCTCGGATCCAGGAGCAGGGTCTCGGTGGAGGTGCCGGGAGCGAGGGTGGCGAGCGCCTGCGAGGTGAGCGCGTCGAGCCAGGTCAGCCTGTCTTCTCCCGACACGGCGACGACGTCGCGGTCCGAGAGGTCGACGACGGCCTCGCCGCGCTCGAGCGCGCGCTGCTCGCCGATCGGGCTGCCGTAGTGCTCGGGCGGATCGCCGACGGCGCCGGGAAGCCGGGAGAAGGGACTGCTCACCATGACGCCTACTCCGTTCTGGCCAGGCGCCCACTCGCGTGGGTCCGCAGGTCCTGGCCGAGCGCGGCGATGTCCCACGCCCACAGCAGATGCGCCTCGACCAGCCCGTAGACGCGGGTGGCCGCCGCGTAGTCCTTCGCGGTCGAGGTGCGCATCACGGCATCCGTCGCGAGGTCGATCCGCGCCCCGTCCACCGTGCCGAGGTAGAGCTCGCTGACGCCGCCGGGATGCACAAGGGAGACCTCGATGTCGAAGCCGCCGTGCGGCTGTCGGAGCGTCTCGACGGCATCCGGGGTCGAGAAGGGGCGGTCGCCCACCCCGGGGAGCATCGCGGGGCCGTTGTCGCCCGAGCCGAGGAGCCGGGAGAGGCGCCAGTAGCCGGTCTCGGTGAACAGCGGAGCGCGCCCGGTCCCGGCGTCCTCGAGCAGCCAGCTGTACGCGCTGTAGGTGAGCACGGGGAGTCCGTCGTGCGTGAAGGCCAGACGCTGGCCGAACTCGTGCTCGCGGATGTCGTCGCCGACCCGGTAGGAGACGACCCCCGTGCCCTCCCAGACGCCGAGAAGCCAGGAGAGCGGTCCGAGCTCGGCGGGCGCGCCGGAGCCGAGGTCGAAGACCATGCGCTAGCGCTGGCCCCGGAACAGGTTGTACAGCACGGTGACCGCGACGAAGCCGATGCCGAGCGAGGCCAGCCCGAGAAGCCCGATGTAGAACAGTTCGAGGGCGAGCATCATGCTGCTCAGCATAGGCGGCGGCGCCCCCGATCACCGGCAGCGTCAGCCCGGAATGGGCACTCCCCCGGGACGCGCCAGCATCAGGATGCCGGTCGCCGCGACGAGGATCGCGAGCGCCCCGATGGCGCTGCCGCCCAGCCGGGTGGTGAGTCCCGGCTCCCGACCGAGGCCGAGCTGGATCGCGAACGACGCGAGGAGGCAGAGCGCCATGACGACGGGCAGCAGAGTGAGGTAGCGCTCACCGCCCAGGCTCGCGACGAGCGCCGCGCCGACCACCGCGAGGAGCCAGACCGGCACCATGCTGCCGATCGCCCGCCCCATCCCGTCATCGTAGGGCGCAATAGACTGCCCGCACGGTCCGCCCCGAGGACCCAGCGGGAGGATGCGTGGCGCAGCTGCTGATCCTGAGCTCGTCGACGGCCACCGACGTGCTCCCGGCGCTCGGCCTGCTCAGCCACCGCGTGCGGCAGATCCTCGCGGAGCCGGCCGCCCTGGTCAGCGCGCCGACTTGCGACCTGATCCTCGTCGACGCTCGCGCCGACCTCGCCAGCGCGAAGTCGCTGTGCAAGATCCTGACCACGACCGGCGTGAACGTGCCGCTCATGCTGGTGCTGACGGAGGGGGGTCTCACGGCGGTGTCCGCCGACTGGGGCGCAGACGATGTCATCCTCACCTCCGCCGGTCCCGCCGAGGCGGATGCCCGCATCCGCCTGGTCATCGGCCGGCTCGCGCAGGAGAAGTCCGCCTCCAAGATCCAGGCCTCCGGCGTCGTGATCGACGAGGCGAGCTACTCGGCCAAGGTGCACGGACGTCCGCTGGATCTCACCTTCAAGGAGTTCGAGCTGCTCCGATTCCTCGCCACCCACCCCTCGCGGGTGTTCACCCGCGAGCAGCTGCTCAGCGAGGTATGGGGCTACGACTACTTCGGCGGCACCCGCACGGTCGACGTGCACGTGCGGCGGTTGCGCGCGAAGCTCGGCGAGCTCGACTCGCTGATCGGCACGGTGCGCAACGTCGGCTACCGCTTCAACGTGTACGACGACGAGGAGGAGCGGATCCCCGCACCCTGACGGATCGCACCCGGAGCGGCGTTCACCAGGAGTTCACCGAAGGGACTCGGGGTGCTGGGGGCCGATGACACAATGCCGGTATGGAGACGGACAGCCCCTTCGGTGACGCCGCCCTCGTCTCGGACCTGCTCGACGACTACGAGGAGGATCCGCCCATCGAGGACGACGGAACCCTTCCCGCCGACCGGTTCCTCGACCGCGAGCTGAGCTGGCTCGCCTTCAACCAGCGCGTGCTGGAACTCGCCGAGGACGACACGGTGCCGGTGCTCGAGCGCGCCAACTTTCTCGCGATCTTCGCCTCCAATCTCGACGAGTTCTTCATGGTGCGCGTCGCCGGCCTCAAGCGCCGGATCGCCACGGGCCTGGCCGTCCCGACGAACGTCGGCCGGGCACCGCAGGACGTGCTGACCGACATCGGCGCGCGGGCGCACGAGCTGCAGTTGCGGCATGCCCGGGTGTTCGCGGATGCCGTGCGGCCGGCGCTCGAGGAGGCGGACATCCACGTCGAGTCGTGGGCCGAGCTCGATGACGCCGACCGCGCGCGCATCGACGACATCTTCACCGGGCAGATCTTCCCGGTGCTCATGCCGCTGGCCGTCGACCCCGCGCATCCGTTCCCCTACATCTCCGGGCTGTCGCTGAACCTGTCGATCCGGGTGCGGAACCCGAAGACCGCGCGGATCGAGTTCGCCCGGCTCAAGGTGCCCGCGAACCTGCCGCGTTTCGTGCGCCTGCCGGACGTGAAGGGCAGCGGTCTGCGCTTCATCCCCCTCGAGGACCTCATCTCCCATCACCTGGGCGAGCTGTTCCCGGGCATGGAGATCCTCGAGCACCACGAGTTCCGGGTCACCCGGAACGAGGACGTGGAGATCGAGGAGGACGAGACCGAGTCGATCATCCAGGCCCTGGAGAAGGAGCTGCTGCGCCGGCGCTTCGGACCGCCGATCCGCCTCGAGATCAGCGAGGACATGGACGACGTGACCCTCAGCCTGCTGATGCAGGAACTGGAGATCACCGAGGACGAGGTCTACCGGCTGCCGGCTCCGCTCGATCTCGGCGGGCTGTTCGAGCTGCAGCGGATCGACAACCCGAAGCTGAAGTACCCGAAGCAGGTGCCGGTGACGGCGGCCGAGCTGCTGCCCTCGGACCCCACCGAGCCGCCGAGCATCTTCCGCTCGATGCGCCAGGGCGACATCCTGCTGCACCACCCCTACGAGTCGTTCTCGACGAGTGTGCAGAGCTTCCTCGAGCAGGCGGCCGCCGACCCGAACGTGCTGGCCATCAAGCAGACCCTGTACCGCACCTCGGGCGACAGCCCGATCGTGGAGGCGCTCATCGATGCCGCCGAGGCCGGCAAGGCCGTGCTCGCGCTGGTGGAGATCAAGGCGCGCTTCGACGAGCAGGCCAACATCTCCTGGGCGCGCAAGCTCGAGAAGGCCGGCGTGCATGTGGTCTACGGGCTCGTCGGCCTGAAGACGCACTGCAAGCTCGCCCTCGTGGTGCGTCAGGAGCGCGGCGGGCTGCGGCACTACAGCCACATCGGCACCGGCAACTACAACCCCAAGACGAGTCGCATCTACGAGGACCTGGGGCTCCTCACCGCCGACGACACGGTGGGCAAAGACCTCACCCGCCTGTTCAACGAGCTCTCCGGCTACGCGATCGAGAAGAAGTTCAAGCGCCTGCTCGTGGCGCCGCTGCACCTCCGGCGCGGGCTCGTCAAGCGGATCGACGCCGAGGCGGCCAACGCCCGCGCCGGGAAGCCCGCGCGCATCCGCATGAAAGTCAACTCGATGGTCGACGAGGCGATCATCGACTCCCTGTATCGCGCGAGCCAGGCCGGGGTCCCTGTCGACATCCTCGTGCGCGGCATCTGCTCGGTGCGTCCCGGCGTCGAGGGCCTGTCCGAGAACATCCGGGTGCGCTCCATCCTCGGCCGCTACCTCGAGCACTCGCGGATCTTCTCGTTCCTGAACTCCGGCGATCCGCAGACCTACATCGGCAGCGCGGACATGATGCACCGCAACCTCGACCGCCGGGTGGAGGCGCTGGTGCGGCTCACCCGCGCAGAGCACCTCGCCGAGCTGGAGGCGCTCTTCGACCACGCGATGGCCCCGACCACCTCGTCGTGGTGGCTGGAAGCCGACGGCACCTGGACGCGGCACTCGCGCGGTGCCGGCCATGGGCCGCTCGACGACCTGCAGACCGATCTGATGGCCGACCACGTGTCCCGCCGTCGTGGTGGGGTCCTGCGGTGAGCTCCGCCTCACCCCGCGGGCTCGTGCTCGCGGCCGGCGCGGTGTGCTGGCGCGAGACGGATGCCGATCCGCAGATCCTCGTCGTGCGCCGACCCCGGCACCGGGATGTGTCACTGCCCAAGGGCAAAGTCGACCCCGGCGAGACCCTGCCGGAGACCGCCGCGCGCGAGATCGCCGAGGAGACCGGGCTGATCCTCGCCCTGGGTGCCCCGCTGGGCATGGTCTCCTACGCGCTGCCGAACGGCCGGCCGAAGCAGGTGCACTACTGGGCAGCGGAGGTCGACGCCGAGACCGAGACGCAGTCGTCGTTCGCGCCGAACGAGGAGATCGAGTCGCTCGAGTGGGTCGCGGTGCATCGGGCGCGGAAGCTCCTGACCTACCCGCACGACGTGGATGTGGTCGCCCGCTTCGCCGCCCTGCACGCCCTCGGCCGGGCGCGCACCTTCGCCATCGTCGCACTGCGCCACGGGAAGGCGGTTCCGCCCGCGGAGTGGGCGGGCGCCGACGAGACGCGTCCGCTGACCGAGCGGGGCCTCGTGCAGGCGATGAGCGTCGCGCCCGGCATCGCCGCGTTCCGACCCGAGAAGCTCATCAGCTCCACCGCCGTCCGCTGCGGATCCACCGTCGCTCCCACGGCCCGCATCACGGGTCTGCCGGTCTCGGCCAACGCCGCGATCAGTCAGGATGCGTTCGAGCAGGGCACCGGCGGCGTACCCAAAGTGGTCGCCAAGCGCCTGCGCCGGCGGGTATCGGCGGTCCTGTGCAGCCACGGTCCCGTCCTGCCGCAGATCCTCGCCGAACTCGGCAGGCAGAGCGCCACGCGGGACGCCGCCCCGCTGCGGGCCGCATCCGCTCTCTCCCCCGGCGAGTACGCCGTCGTGCACCTCTCGGTCGAGCAGCCGGACTCCGGCGTCGTCGCGGTCGAGGTGCACGGCCCCGCCCCGACCCACCCGGTCTGACAGCGGCTACCCGGCGAGACGCGGCTTCAGCTCGTCGCGGTAGAAGCCGAGGAAGGCATCTGGGTCCGGGCCGGCGTTCTGCAGCACGATGGCGGCGAACCCGAGGTACTTGCGGCGAGCCCGACGAGGCGCTATCCCGATTGGCCCCTCGTTAACCTCCCGTTCACCGGGCGGGCCGATCCTGGACACCTGCCCTTCCTACCGTGGCGGAGGGCCTCACACAGCGGGCCCGTGTCCTCCAACGCATTCCCGAAGGGAACCCCCGTGAAGAACCTGCGACTCGGCGGCATCGCCGTCATCGCCCTGGCCGGAGTCGCGCTCGCCGGCTGCGCCAGCTCGACCCCGTCCGCCAGCACCTCGCCGAAGCCGACCAAGTCGACCGCATCCATCGACTACAAGAGCCTGTCCGGCACCATCACCGCGGGCGGCTCGTCCGCGCAGGCGAACGCGCAGGCGGCGTGGACCGCCGCGATCACCCAGGGCGCCGGTGCGACCGGCCTGACCATCAACTACGACAAGTAGCAGGGCTCCGGCGGCGGCGTCACCAACTTCCTCTCCGGCGCCTACGACTTCGCCGGCTCGGACTCGCCGCTCAAGCCCGAGCAGACCACCGCCGCGCAGACCGTCTGCGGCACCGGCGGCGCGATCAACCTGCCCGTGTACCTCGACGGCGTGTCGATCATCTACAACCTGCCCGGCACGAAGAGCCTCAAGCTCTCGGGCGCGACCATCGCCAAGATCTTCAACCTGAAGATCACCGACTGGTCCGACCCCGCGATCGCGAAGGACAACGGCGGCACGGCCCTGCCGGCCGGCGCGATCACCACCGTCGCGCGCTCCGACGGCTCGGGTACCACCCAGACCTTCAGCAACTACCTGACCGGCACGCAGGCCGCCGATTGGCCCTACCCGGCCTCGAACGCGTGGCCCGTAGCCGGCAACGTGTCTAAGCAGCAGGGTGGATCCGGGGTCGTTAACGCCGTCAAGGCGGGCACCGGCACCATCGGGTACGCCGACCACTCCGCGATCGGCGACCTGACCGCCGCCCAGGTGGGCGTCGGCTCGAAGTTCGTCGCCTTCTCGGCCAAGGGCGCCTCGAACGCGTTCGCGGCCGGGGCCACCGACGCCTCGAACGGCGTCGAGGGCGACCTGTCGCAGAAGATCGACTACGCGAAGATCACCTCGGCCGACGCGTACCCGATCCCGCTGGTGAGCTACGCGATCACCTGCAAGACCTCGCAGAAGCCCGAGCAGGCGAAGCTCGTCAAGGGCTACCTGTCGTTCCTCGTCTCCGACCTCGGCCAGCAGGTCGCGCAGAAGAACGCCGGATCGGCTCCCCTGCCGAGCTCGATCGTCTCGAAGATCAACGACACGCTGGCTACCCTCAAGTAGTTCTGCGTCTCCCCCGATTCCGCGCCGCGCACGAGAGGACTGCCGTTGAGCGTCGACACCGCCTCCACCGGCTCCTCGAGCGGAGTCGGACCCGGGCGACCGGCCCCCCGCGAGGGGGGCCGGTCGCCCCGCGCCGGGCGCGTCTCCAGCACCGGGGACCGCATCTTCCTCGGCCTGAGTTCGGGCTCCGCGATCCTGATCATGGCGATCCTCGCCGGGGTCGCGATCTTCCTGATCATCAAGGCGCTGCCGGCGATCACGGCCAACTGGCAGACGAACAGCGCCTTGAGCGAGGGCCCGACCGCCGGGTTCCCCAACTTCTGGGCGTACGTGGCGCCGCTGCTCTGGGGCACCATCTGGTCGGCCGTGATCGCCCTCATCCTGGGTGCGCCCGTCGCCGTCGGCATCGCCCTGTTCATCTCGCACTACGCGCCGCGGCGCCTCGCCGGCGCGCTCGGCTACCTGGTCGATCTTCTCGCCGCCGTGCCCTCCATCGTCTTCGGCCTCTGGGGCATCATCGTGATCCGCCCCTTCCTGCTGCCCCTCGAGCGCTTCCTGAACGAGTACCTCGGGTGGATCCCCCTGTTCTCGGGCGAGGTGTCGACGACCGGATCGACGATCCTCGCCGGCGGCGTGGTGCTCGCGGTGATGATGCTGCCGATCATCACCGCCATCACCCGCGAGATCTTCCTCCAGACCCCGCGTCTTCACGAGGAGGCGGCCCTCGCCCTGGGGGCGACCCGGTGGGAAATGGTGCGGCTCTCGGTCTTCCCCTACGCCCGCAGCGGGATGGTGTCGGCCATCCTCCTGGGCCTCGGCCGGGCGCTCGGCGAGACGATGGCGATCGCGCTGATCATCTCGCCGTCGATCCTCTTCAGCGCCGCCCTCGTGACGGAGGGGCGCAACTCGCAGACGATCGCCGCGAACATCGCCCTGAACTTCCCGATCGCCACCGACCTCCAGCGCTCGGCTCTTATCGGCACCGGGCTGATGCTGTTCGTCGTGTCGTTCGGCGTCAACTTCCTCGCCAGGGCCATCGTGGCCCGCACCGGCCCGGGCGCCGCCCGACGACAGCGCCCCGCGAAGAGGACCGCATGACCGCCGGCACCCTCTCCGACACGAGGGAGCCGCGGCCGCGGGTCAACACCCTCACCACCGGCCAGCTCCCGCGGCTGATCGAGCTGTGGCTGGTGCTCGCCTCCGCGGTGATCACCGGGCTGGGCCTGCTGCTCGTCGGCTTCAACCTGACCGGCTGGCTCGTGCTCACCGCCCTCGTCTACCTCCTCGCGATCGGGGTCGCCTCGGGACTCGTCGAGAGCCGCCGCAAAGCCACCGACCGTGTGATCCGCGGAGTGGTGACGGCCGCCTTCCTACTGGCTGTCGCGCCGCTGATCTCCACCCTGGTGACCGTCGTGATGCAGGGCATCGGCCAGCTGAACTGGACCTTCATCACCCAGACCGGCGGGTCGAAGTTCAACATGGACACGCTCAAGGTGGTGAACACCCCGGGGGCCCTGCAGGCGGTCGTCGGCACGCTGCTGATCACCGGGATCGCCGCCCTGATCTCCGTGCCCATCGGGATCCTGACCGCCGTCTACCTCACCGAGTACGCCCTCGTCCGCTCGCCGCTGCGCCGCGCCGTCACGTTCCTGGTGGACGTGATGACCGGCATCCCCTCGATCGTGGCCGGCCTGTTCGCCTTCTCGCTGTTCTCCCTGATCGTCGGGCCCAAGGCCTTCAGCGGCTTCTCGGCCTCCATCGCGCTGTGCGTGCTGATGATCCCGATCGTCGTGCGCTCCACCGAGGAGATGCTGCGGCTCGTGCCGATGGAGCTCCGCGAGGCCTCTTACGCCCTGGGCGTGACCAAGGCGCTGACCATCATCAAGATCGTGCTGCGCACCGCGGCCTCCGGGATCGTGACCGGCGTCGTGCTCGCCGTCGCCCGCGTCATCGGCGAGACGGCGCCGATCTTCATCGCCGCGAGCTTCACCGACAACTTCAACGCCAACCCGTTCGCCGGGCCGATGCAGACCCTTCCCGTGCTCGCCTACACCGGCTACAAGTTCCCGGGGCAGGACATCGCCGCCTCGAACGCGTCGGCCTGGGGAGCAGCGCTGCTCCTGGTGATCCTGGTCATCATCTTCAACCTCAGCGCCCGCATCGTCGCCCGGCTATTCGCGCCCAAGGGCGCGCGCTGAGCCGCCCGAGTCCCGCCAGGAGAACCCGCGTGTCCAAGCGCATCGAAGTGACCGACCTGAACGTCTACTACGGCGACTTCCTCGCCGTGGAGGGGGTCTCGATGGCGATCGAGCCGCGCACCGTGACCGCCTTCATCGGACCCTCCGGATGCGGCAAGTCCACCTTCCTGCGCACCCTGAACCGGATGCACGAGGTGATCCCGGGTGCGCACGTCAAGGGCGAGGTGACGATCGACGGGAACGACCTGTACGCATCCGGGGTCGACCCGGTGATGGTGCGCCGGCAGGTGGGCATGGTGTTCCAGCGGCCGAACCCGTTCCCGACCATGTCGATCCGGGACAACGTGCTCGCGGGCGTCAAGCTCAACAACCGCCGCATCTCGAAAAGCGACGCCGACGACCTCGTCGAGAAGTCGCTGCAGGGCGCGAACCTGTGGAACGAGGTCAAGGACCGCCTCGAGAAGCCCGGATCCGGCCTCTCCGGCGGTCAGCAGCAGCGGCTCTGCATCGCTCGCACCATCGCCGTCTCTCCCGACGTCGTACTGATGGACGAGCCGTGCTCGGCCCTGGACCCCATCTCGACGCTCGCCATCGAGGACCTCATCGAGCAGCTGAAGCTGGAATACACGATCGTCATCGTGACCCACAACATGCAGCAGGCCTCGCGAGTCTCGGACAAGACCGCGTTCTTCAATATCGCGGGCGCCGGCAAGCCCGGCAAGCTCATCGAATACGACGACACCGTCACCATGTTCTCCAACCCCACCCAGAAGGAGACCGAGAACTACGTCTCCGGCAAGTTCGGCTGACCCGGGCGCGCGCGGCGGCGCTCCGGGCGCGGGTGCGCGGGCACTCCTGCGCGGGGCTCCGGCGCTCCGGGCACGGCGGCACGGCGGCACGGCGGCACGGCGGCATCATGTGGCGCAAATGATGGTCCCGGGGCGGTCACGTGGCCCAATTGGGGCGAATGAGGGGGTGCGCGGGCCCGCTTCGGGGCGACCTCCGGGTCAGGGGCGGAACGCCGCGAGGCGAGCCGCGGCCTCGTCGATGACCTCGTCGCGCTTGCAGAAGGCGAAACGGAGGTACGGGGCGTAGGCGGCGCGCGACCCCGGTGTGACGAACGCGGTCACCGGGATCGCCACGACCCCGGCCCGGTCGACGAGCAGCTCGGCGGCGGTCACCGCATCCGTCAGCTCCAGCGGCGTGCCGTCGGCGATGAGGAAGTAGCCGCCGTGGGGGCGGTTCACCGTGAATCCGGCGGATTCGAGCGCGGTCGTGAGCCGTGCACGGCGCGCGTCGAGGGCGGATGCGGCCGCGTCGAACACAGCATCCGGAAGCCCCAGCCCGAGTGCCACCGCGGGTTGGAACGGCGCCCCGTTGACGTACGTGAGGAACTGCTTGACCGCCAGCACCGCATCCAGGAGCGGAGCGGGCGCGGTGATCCAGCCCACCTTCCACCCCGTGACGCTGAAGGTCTTCGCCGCGCTCGAGATCGTGATGCTGCGCTCGCGCGCCCCCGGGACCGCGGCGATCGACACGTGCTCCGCGCGGAAGCCGAGGTGCTCGTACACCTCGTCGGAGACGATCACCGCGTCGTGACGGGCCGCCGCGTCGACGACGGCGCGGAGGGTCTCCGCCGGCAGCATCGCCCCGGTCGGGTTGTGCGGCGAGTTGAGCAGCACCACTCGGGTGCGGTCCCGGATGGCGTCCACCAGTCGCCCGGCCTCGGGCAGGAAGTCCGGGGCGGAGGCCGGCACGGCGACCAGCTGCCCTCCCGCGAGCCCGACGAGCGCGGCGTAGGAGTCGTAGAACGGTTCGACGACGACGACCTCGTCGCCCGGCTCCACCAGAGCCAGAACGCTCGCGGCGATCGCCTCGGTGGCGCCCGCCGTGACGAGGACCTCGGTGTCGGCGTCCCACTCGAGGCCGTGGAAGCGACGCTGGTGGGCGGCGATCGCCCGCCGCAGCGCGGGGATGCCGCGACCGGGCGGGTACTGGTTCGCGCCGTCGGCGATGGCCCGCGCGGCGGCGGCGAGCACCTCCGCCGGACCGTCGTAGTCGGGGAAGCCCTGCCCGAGGTTGATCGCCCCCCGGGAGGCCGCGATCGCGGACATCCGCGCGAAGACCGTCGCCTGGACGATCCCGTCCGCGTCGACGAGTCCCGCGGCGCGCGCGGTGCGCAACCAGGGCCCCGGAACGCTCACCCGGTCAGCCTAGGTGGGCGGCACCGGGGCCGATGGCGGCGGGGTCAGGCGGTCTCCACGACGACGATCGGGGTGGTCGTCGGGGCGTCGGATCCGCCCTTCGGCTCGACGGTGACCCCGATGGAGTCCCCCGCGGTCATCTTCCCCGACAGCAGCATCGTCTTCGACGACCCGTCCATCGTGAACGTGCCGGCGCGCGTCGGATTGCCGGCGGCGTCGATGAACCACAGCTCGTAGACCTGCGCCGCGGACAGCGATTTGAGGTCGCTGACGGTGATGGCCGCCCGCCGTTGGCCGGTGGACCACATGACCTCGGCGGTTCCGCCGCCGTCGACCGAGCTGCGCGCGGTGCGGACGTCGGGAGCGTCACGGAGCTGCGAGATGGCCTGCGACCGCTCATCGGGCGCGACGGTCGGGCGGATGGCGATCCCACCGACGACGACCGCGGCGAGCACCGCGGCGGCGGCCGCGAGCATGGCGACCGAGCGGGTCGAGAAGCGGTAGATCCGCCCGGGGGCGGAGACGCCGGAGGTGACGGAGCGAGCGGAGCCGAGCGGGATCACCGGGGCGACCGCCACATCCGCGTCCCCCTCGGTCTCCGCCTCGGGCGCCAGCTGCGGCGTCGCGTCGAGCATCGCGAAGAGACGGCTCTTGAGCTCGACCGGGGGCTGTTCGGCCGGCACGGCGAGGCCCAGGTAGACGGCCGTGTCGCCCAGTTCGACCGCCTCGGTGCGAGCGGCTTCATCGGTCTCGAGGTACCGCTCGAACGCGGCGCGCTCGGCCGGTGCGAGCGCGGAGAGCGCGTAGGCGCCGGTGAGGTCGCGGTCGGCGGAGTCACGAGCATCCGGGCGGGTCATGCGGTCACCCCCAGTTCGTCGCGCAGACGGATCATGCCGTCGCGGAGTCGGGTCTTGACGGTTCCGACGGGAATGTGCAACATCTCGGCCACCTCGCTGTGACTGTAACCCCCGTAGTAGGAGAGCACGACGGCCTGGCGCTGCAGGTCGGTCAATCGGCTCATGGCCCGCTTCACCCTCTCGTTCTCCATCGTGATCTCGACATTCTCGGCGACCGTGTCGAGGTCGGGTTCCCAGTCGCGCACCCCGATCCGGAGATCACGGTCACGGCTGGCCTGGGAGGCGCGGATCCTGTCCACGGCCCGGCGGTGCGTCATGGTGAGGATCCACCCGGTGGCCGTTCCCCGCCGAGCCTCATAGCGACCAGCGGTCTGCCAGAGCTCGAGGAAGACCTCCTGGGTCACCTCTTCCGACTGGGAGTGATCGCGCAGCAGACGCTTGACGAGTCCGAAGACCCGCGGTGACAGGCGATCGTAGAGGTCCGAGAACGCGTCGCGGTCGCCGTCGGCCACGCGAAGCAGAAGCTCCTCGGCGCTGGTGTCCTCGGCACCCCCAGAGGCGGCTCCGGCGGAATCGCGGGTCACGGTTTCCAGCATCGCATACTCGTTCCCACCCGGTCGGGTGTTCAGTTATCGGGTCCGATACGCCGGCGGGTGAGGCCCTGGGATGACCTCCACCCACCGACGCGATCGTGGATCCGGAGGACACGGATGCCTTCGGACATCAAGAGTTCGGCGCCGAGGCGCACCCGGTTTGGTCGCGGCGGTCGCCGACCGGAGGTGCCGGAGGAGGAGGGCCGGAAGAGTGGGGCCGGGCCGCGGAACGCCTCTCGGCGCAAGGCCGCTCGGAGCGGCTGAATGTGGAGCCCGGGGTTACCGCGACCCGGCCCACCCAGTGTAACGAGGGCCCCGGTCCGGTATTCCCCTCGCGGGGGACGCACGACGGCGGGACGCGGGGGCGGGACGCGGGGCGCGCGCCATCCCGGCGTCGCCCCCGCACTCACCTGGCGCAAAA
>JACRGJ010000011.1 GCA_016212425.1 Micrococcales bacterium
GCGCAGCAGCAGCACCGCCGACGCGAAGGCGGAGGCGAGCGACGGCCCGCTCTTGGCGATGCGCCGCAGCCGCTTGCGCGAGGGCCGGCAGGCCGGCCCCGGTTCGCAGTTCGTGCACGAGATCCAGACGGGGTCGATCTCGTGCGTCATGCCGACGAACTGCGACGACAGGAAGAACCCGAGGGCGCGCTGGACCTCGGCGGCGTCGTGCGAGCGCAGGCGCTGCCGCGCCTCGGAGCAGGGATCCTCGCCTCCGCTGCTCCCGAGCAGCGCCGACGGCTCGTCCTGCCGCGGCCGGCCGCCACACGCCCCGGTGTCCCCCATGTCCCAGAGCGCGCGGCAGGCGAGCCCGTGGAGCTGCAGCGCGGTGGGATCGATGGCCAGCATCCGCAGCGCCTCCATCGACTGCCGGTCGGACATCGCGACGATCGCGCGAACGGCCGCCGACGCGACCGGCACCTGCGGGTCGCGGATGAGCTCCCGGACCGCCGGCAGCAGCGCGGCGTCGCGGCGCCGCCGCACCTCGAGGAGCGCGACGACGCGCGCGTCCGGCTCGGGCCGCGCGAGCTCGGCGCGCAGGTCGAGGCGGCCGAGCCGGGCGAGCCGCAGCAGGCGCGCCTGCGCCAGGGTCAGCGCGCAGACCGACTCGCGCGCCGTGCGCTGCGATCGCGCGGTCAGCTCGAGGAGCGTCTGGTCCAGGCGCTGCCCGGCGCGGTCGTCGTCGACCGGCTCGAGCGCCATCGCGAGCAGGCACGGATCGGTGAACGTCGGCGGGAGGCCCCCGAGGACGTTCGCCTGAAGGACGGCCGGTGGGATGGGCCCCCGCGGAGTCCGGACCCGGCCGGCCCGCGAGGGCTCCGGCGTCCCGGACCCACAGGCGGCGAGCAGGACGAGCAGGGCGGCGCGAACGGTGGGGTGCATGGTCGAGAAGCGAGATAGCGCATTGTGCCGCCGAGATCCAACCGCCGACAGCGGCGCGCGATCCTCGGTACACTGCCGGCCGTGATCCAGCCCAAGGCCAGCGCACCAGGCGGCCGTTCGTTCCGCGAGTGGAACGAAGAGATGGTGCAGCGCTATCACCCGGGCGCGTACCACGAGCGCTCGAGCCTGCCGGTGCGCGCGGTCGAGCGGGCGCGCACGCGCGCGATCGTGCGGCTCCTGGACGTGCTGCCGCATCACCGTGTCCTCGAGGTCGGGGTCGGCGCGGGCAACGTCCTGGCCGAGGTGCCGGTCGGACTGCGGCTCGGCCTCGATCTGTCGCCTTCCATCCTGCGCGACGCCCGGCAGCGGCTCGGGACGCGGGCGACGCTGGTGCAGGGCGACGCCGCGGGGCTGCCGTTCCCGGACGGCGCGTTCGATCGGGTGATGGCCAGCGAGGTGCTCGAGCACCTGCCCAATCCGGGCGCGGCCGTCCGCGAGATCGCGCGCGTCACGCGCACGGGCGGGGTCGTGGTCCTGTCGGTGCCGAACGAGTCGCTGATCGACCGGACCAAGGATCTGCTCTCGCGCGTGCGGCTCCTGCGCTGGCTGTCGTCCAGCGACTACCACGTGCCGGTCGACATGAAGGACGAGTGGCACCTGCACGCGTTCGATCTCGACGTGCTGCAGGAGGTCGCTGCCCCTCACCTGCACGTCGAGCGGGTCGTCGCCGTGCCGCATGCGCTCCTGCCCCTGCGCTGGGTGGCCCGATGCATCCCGCGGTGAAGACGCGCGCGCGGCTCACGGTCTTCGCGGCCGTCGTCCTTCTGTACGTCGGGGTGACGCCCTTCTACGGCGGGCTGCGCAACCCGAACGAGCTCGTCCGGGTCTACATGACGGTCGCGATGGTGGAGCAGGGCACGTTCGCGGTCGACGCCGTCGAGCGGCGCTGGGGATGGGTGAACGACAAGGCCCGGTTCGGAGATCACGTGTACTCGAGCAAGGCCCCCGGCACCTCGACGCTCGGCGTCCCCGTGTACGCGCTGCACCGCGCGATCGGAAGGGCCCTCGGGCACGCCCCCGACCTGCGCGAGGTCACGATCGTCCTGCGGCTGGGCGCGGTGACGCTGCCTTCGCTCGTCTTCCTCTGGTTCTTCCTCGGCTGGTGCGAGCGCCGCGCCGCGCCGCACCTCGCGCACGCCGTCTTCGCCTCCGTCGCCGCCGGCTCGCTCCTGTACGCCTACGGGATCACGTTCACGTCGCACACCCTGAACGCCGCCTGCGCGTTCGGCGCCGTGATGGCGCTCGCGCCCGGGGCGACGACGACGGGCGCCCGGGCGCACGCGCGGGCCGCGCTCGCGGGGCTCTTGTGCGCTGGCGCGACGATGTTCGAGTACCCCGCGGCGATCGCGAGCGCCGCGGTCGGCGTCCTTTCGCTCGTGCGCCTCTGGCCTCGCCCCGGCCGTGCACGGCTCGTCTCGTTCGCCCTCGGCACGGCTCCGCCTGCCGCCTGGACGATGGCGTTCCACGCCTCCGCCTTCGGCAGCCCCTGGTCGACCGGGTACCAGCACCTCGACAACCCGACGTTCCGCACGAACATCGCGCGGGGCTTCTTCGGGGCGTCCTCCCCCTCCCCGGAGGCGTTCGTCCGGCTCCTCGCCGACCCTGCGTTCGGGCTGTTCGTGTGCACCCCGATCCTCCTCGTCGCCTTCGTCGGCCTGCGCCGCGCGCTCCGCACCGAGCGCGCCGAGACCGTCGCGTCCATCGTCGTCTTCCTCGGGATGGCGCTGTTCGTCTCCGCGCTCAACAACTGGCGCGGCGGCTGGACCGTCGGGCCGCGCTACCTGTCGACCGTCGTGCCGTTCCTCGCCGGCCCGACGCTCGCGGGCCTCGAGGCCATCGCGGCCGTCCGCCCCGGCGCGGCCAGCGTCGTCGCGGGGACGACGACGCTGCTCGCGCTCGCGCTGTGCGGCCTCGTATCCGCGATCTTCCCGCACGTCCCCGAGTCGTTCGGCCTGCCCTTCGCCCAGCTCGTCGTCCCGCTGCTGCGTTCTGGCAACGTCCCCTATACGGTCGCGGGCCTGCTCGGCGCGCCCGGACTCTTGGCGCTCGCGCCCGTCGCTCTCGCGATGCTCGTCCTCGTCGCGGCCTCCACCCGGCCCGTGGACCTCGGCTTCTCGACCGGCCTCGCCACCGCCCTGCTCGCGGCGGCGATCGCGCTCGCGCCGACGACCTCGGCGCATCACGCCGCCCTCGCCCACGTGAAGCGCCACTGGGAGCCGCGGATCGAGGCGACCGCGGAGGCGCCCGCCGGCGACCGGGAGCTGCGGCAGACGCTCGAGCGATGGAGCCGACAGCGAAGTCGGTGACCCACCTGAATGAGCGGGTGTCGCCCCGCAACTGACGGGCGACCACAATGGCCCACCCGGCCGGCCGCGCATCGCGCGACCCGGGGCGCGCCGTCGTGGTCGACGGTTGTCCGTCGCGTCGGACGGTCTTGCTGTCGTGGAGGGAGTGCCATGCGCGCCTCGTGGGGTCGCCTCACCGCGGTCGTCGTCCTCTCGTCTTGGGGCTGTGCGCCGGCGAGGCGCACGGACGGCGACGACGAAGAAGAAGTGGTCGAGCAGTGCGCGACGGGGTACGACGAGGACGGCGACGGGCTCGTCGACTGCTTCGATCCCGACTGCGCCGCGCTGCCCGGCTGCGCTCCGCTCGAGCGCTGCGACGACGGGCTCGACGACGATCACGACGGCGCGACCGACTGCGCGGACCCGGAGTGCCAAGGCACCCCGGCGTGCGACGACGCGACCGAGGTCCGCTGCGACGACGGCCAGGACGACGACGGCGACGGCACCCGCGACTGCGCGGACCCCGACTGCACCGGCGATCCGGCGTGCGCGACCGAGGGCCGCTGCGGCGACGACGCCGACGACGACCTCGACGGGGACACGGACTGCCGTGACGCCGACTGCGCCCAGGACCCGGCGTGCCGCGGACCGCAGGAGGTCTGCTCGAACCGCGCGGACGACGACGGTGACGGACGGGCCGACTGTCAGGACGACGACTGCGGGGACGATCCGGCCTGCGCGGGCGAGCGCGAGGACTGCTGGAATGGGTGGGACGACGACGGCGACGGCTGGTTCGACTGCGACGATCCCGACTGCGCCGACGAATGCTTCGCGGGCTGGGAGGACTGCGCGAACGGATGGGACGACGACGCGGACGGCCTGACGGACTGCATGGACGGCGACTGCGCCTGGGATCCCGCCTGCGGAGGCGGCGCGGAGCTGTGCGGCAACGGCGCCGACGACGACTTCGACGGGTGGATGGACTGCCAGGACGACGACTGCTTCAGCGATCCCTCCTGCGCGGCGCCGATCGAGCTCGACTGCGCGGACCGTCGCGACGACGACGCCGACGGCGCGGCCGACTGCGAGGACGACGACTGCCGCGCCGCCTGCGACACGCCCGGAGAGGACTGCGCCGTGGCGGGTGACGAAGAGGGCGACGGAGCCGAGGGGTGCGTGGACCCGGAGTGCTGGCTCGCCGACGGCTGCGCGCGCCCCGACGGTGCGCCGTGCGCGACGGACGAGCAGTGTGCGAGCGGCACGTGCGCGACCGAGCAGGCCGACGGCCTCGCCGGGGGCCTGTGCCGTCAGTCGTGCGACACGCACGAGGACTGCGGAGCCGGCACGATGTGCGTACAGCTCGACGACGACGACGCCCGGGGCACCTGCCTGGCCGGGTGCACGCCCGGCGACTGTCGCGCGGGCTGGGACTGCTTCGCCTTCCCCGAGCTCGGCGGCGCGGCCGGCGTGTGCGCGCCCGCGTGCCGCGGGGACGACGAGTGCGCGTTCACCGGGACGTGCAACCTCTGGTCGGGTCACTGCGGCGCCGCCGGGGACGGCGCGGCCGACGGCGAGCCGTGCGCCGCCGAGGCGGACTGCGAGAGCGATCTGGGCCTCACCGAGGCCGACGGCTGGACAGACGGCTCCTGCATCTCGACGTGCAACCTGTTCGGCGAAGGCGCCTGCCCGGACGGCGCGGTCTGCGTCGACGTCTACGGCGTCGGCAGCGAGGTCGGCTGGTGCTTCCCGCCCTGCCGCGCCGACGACGACTGCCGCGAGGGCTACGCCTGCGCGATCGGCGCCCTGGAAGAGGACATCTGCCTGCCGGCGTTCTGAGCGTTGTTGCCGGAGGCGAGCGCGCCGCGAATCGGAAACGGGGACGGA
>JACRGJ010000121.1 GCA_016212425.1 Micrococcales bacterium
CCTCAGCCGCCGATCGCGCTCATCGACCGGGACGGAGCGGGAACGAGCCCCCGGTCCAGGCCGTGCCCGGCGGGCTTGGCCCACATCGCCGCGCGCCAGAGCTCGGCGAGCCCCTCGTCGTCCGCACCGCCGCGGAGCGCGGTGCGGAGCGAGGTCTCCTCGGCCGAGAACAGGCAGCTGCGCACGGCTCCGTCGGCGGTGAGGCGGGTGCGGCGGCAGTCGGCGCAGAACGACTCGGTCACCGAGGCGATGATCCCCACCCGTCCGAGCACCGGCCCTCCGGCCCGGTCGCGCACCAGGTAGAGCTCGGCCGGGGCACCCTCGCGCGGGGTCGCATCCGGTGTCAGGTCGAAGCGCGCCGAGAGCAGTGCCCGTGTCTCGGCGGCGGTCACCATCGTGGCCCGGTCCCAGACGCCGTCGGCATCCAGAGGCATCTGCTCGATGACCCGCAACTGGTGCCCGCGCTCCAGACACCACGCCAGCAGCTCCGCGGCGTGGTGCTCGTTGACGCCGCGCAGCAGCACCGCATTGACCTTGATCGGGCCGAGACCCGCCTCCGCCGCGGCGGCGATCCCGTCGAGGGTCTGCTGCAGGAAGGGGCGCCGGGCGATCTGCGCGTACGTCGCGGCGTGCAGGCTGTCCAGCGACACGTTGACCCGGTCCAGACCGGCGGCGGCCAACGCGGCTGCCCGGGAGGCGAGCCCCACGGCGTTGGTGGTGAGCGAGAGCTCCGGACGCGGCCGTAGCGCCGCGCACCCGGCCACGATGTCGACGAGATCCCGGCGCAGCAGCGGCTCGCCGCCGGTGAAGCGCACCTGCCGCACCCCGAGCCGCTCGACGGCGACGCGCACCAGCCGCACCACCTCCTCGGCGGTGAGCACCGCATCCGCCGGAGGGAGGGGCAGACCGTCGGCGGGCATGCAGTAGGTGCAGCGGAGGTTGCAGCGCTCCGTCAGCGAGACGCGCAGGTCGGTCGCGGTGCGGCCGAACGTGTCGAGCAGCCCGGTCGGCACTCGCGTCTCGCTCATGCCCCCACGGTAGGCGACGTCGCAGGGGCCCGGCTCGGACGATGCAGCGGATGCCGAAGCTCCTCCCAGCCGCGGCGCAGGCCGGGACGGCCCGCACGGGCGGCCGTGACCCCCAGGATCAGGACCACGGCGACAAGCAGGGCCGAGCGGTAGTACCCGGGATGCGGCTCGAGCAGGCGGAACGTCATCGCCAGCGGCACGGCGAGCCACTCCCAGCGCCCGGTCATCGCGATCATGGGCACCAGCAGCAGCGCGTACCAGGGGTAGCGGGGCGAGACGACCAGCAGCGTCACCCCGATCATCACCACCTCGCCCAGCCACGGCCGGTCCGGGTCGGTCTTCCGCCACACCAGGATCGCCGTCGCCGCGAGCACCAGCGCGGCCACGACCAGCACCGGTCCCGGCCCCACGACCGCGGGCGGCAGCACCGCGCTGATCAGCGCGAACCGGCTGCCGTCCTCGTAGCCCTCCTCGGTGAGGTAGCGCGGCAGGTAGCCGAGCACCTTGATGCCGCTGAGCAGCACGTACGGCACGTACAGCACGCCGAAGACGAGCACTGCCCCGGCGATCACCTTCCACCAGCCCCGCCGACCCAGCAGGGCGGGGACGCCGATCACGGGGATGAGCTTCACGCTCATCCCCGTCCCGAGGGCGACGCCGGCGCGCCATCCGCTCGTCCCGCTCGGGGCCAGTGTCGCGACGAGGAGCAGCAGCGCCGCCAGCACGTCGATGTGCGAGTTCGTCACCGCCTCGTTCGCGACCAGCGGGCACCATGCCCACAGTGCCGCCCAGCGCGGATCGCGCCCACGGCGGGGCAGAGCGCGCAGCAGGATGGCGGTGATCGCGACCGAGGCGAGCAGCCCGAGCAGCTGGATCGGCCAGTACCGCGCGTCCGGACCCACAACCAGCCGCACCCCCGCGAACACGATCTCGGAGGCGGGCGGGTAGATGGTGCGGAACCGGGCGCGGTTGATCGCGGTGCAGACCCGCTCGCCGGTGGTCGGCTCGGAACTGGCCAGGATGCGCTCGCCGCGGCAGCCAACAGATCCGTCGCGCGCCGCGACCGGCGCCGGGAACAGCCACTCCGGGCGCAGCTCCTCGGTGGCCGCGGATGCGGGGGCGTAGCGGTAGGGCGAGAGGCCGTTCGTCTGCACGATCCCGTCCCAGGCGTAGCGGGCCGAGTCGGTGCTGGTGTTCGGCGGCCCGAGCATCGCGGCCCCGCCGATGAGCACCGAGCCGATCAGGATGAGCGCACCCGCCGCGCGCGCGGGCACGGCGCGGAGCACCGCGACCGCGCCGGCGAAGAGCAGCCACGCCGCCCCGGTGACCAGCGGCAGCGCGGGGCCGGAGGTGCGCGGATCGTAGTAGCCGAGCGTCGCGACGCTCAGCGCCGTGACCACGGCGATCCCGACGACGAGGACCGCCGTCGACGCGGTCGCGGTCCGCCCCCTGGCCGTCACCGTCTCATCATCCCGCCGCGCACATCTTCGAGTTCGGTGCCGCCCTTCGGCGCGTCGGGTCCGAATACCCGGATGAGCGCGCCAGCCGGGCGCCCGGATGGTGAGATGAGCCGTGCAGAGACTGCTGTGGGGGATCCGGCAGTCCTTGCGCGCCCCCTCGCGGAACCCGCGGAGCGCCGTGGTCCTCGGCCGGCTGCTCGGGGCGGCCTTCCTCATCACCTTCGTCACCGGCCTGTTCAGCCACTTCATCCAGAACCCGCTCCCGGGGATGCGCTTCCTCACGCGGCCGGTCTGGCTCTACCAGGTCAGCCAGGGCATCCACATCACCGCCGGCATCCTGTGCTTCCCGCTGATCCTCGCGAAGCTCTACGCCGTCTACCCGAGGCTGTTCCAGACTCCGCCGCTCACCGGGTTCCGCAACCTCCTCGAGCGGGCATCGATCGCGCTGTTCGTCGCGGCGTCGCTCGTGGAGATCACCACCGGGATGCTCAACACCTACCAGTGGTACCAGCTGTTCCCGTTCCCGTTCCGCCAGACCCACTACGCCCTCGCCTTCGTGGTGGTCGGCTCGCTCGCGATCCACATCGCGGTGAAGCTGCCGATCATCGCCCGCTACTGGCGTCGCCGCGACGCCCTCGACGCGTCAGGCGAGGTGGCACCGCTGCCGGTGGACCTCGAGGACGGCGACGACACCGCCGGGCGCCGGCCGCTGCCGGCCGCCGGGATCACCGGCCGGATCTTCGCCTGGGTCGACGGTGCACCGCAGCCGGAGCGCCCGCACCTGGCACGCCGCGGATTCTTCGCGGCCGTCGGTGCCGCGGGGGCCGCCGTGGTCGCGCTCACCGCGGGTCAGTCCTTCCGCGCGCTCGACGCGCTGAACGTGTTCGCGCCTCGGAAGGCGGGCGTCGGGCCCGCCACGCTGCCGGTCAACCGCACCGCCGCGCAGGCGGGCGTGAGCCGCGTCGCATCGGCCCCGGACTGGGTGCTCACCGTCCGAGCGGGGCAGCGCAGCCGCACCTACACCCGCGCGGAGCTGGCGGCGCTCCCGCAGCACGACGTCGACCTGCCGATCGCCTGCGTCGAGGGCTGGAGCCAGATGGCGCGCTGGCGCGGGCCGCGGCTGCGGGATCTGATGGATGCCGTCCAGGCTCCCGCGGACGCCTTCGCCACCGCCACGAGCCTGCAGAAGGGATCGATCTATGCCGTCAGCCGCATGGAGCCCGAGTTCGCGCGCGACCCGCTGACCCTCGTCGCCCTCGAGCTGAACGGCGAGACCCTCGATCTGGACCACGGCTACCCCGCGCGGCTCATCGCCCCGGCGCGCCCCGGGGTGCTCCAGACGAAGTGGCTCTCCCGCATCGAGGCGACGTGAGGTCCGAGGCCAGATGAACACCGAGCGACATGAACAACGACATGAGAACCGAGGCGTCATGAGATCCGCGCGGATCCTGCTCGTCGTCCTCGGCCTGGGCCTCCTCGCCGTGGGCGGTGTCGTACTGCTGCAGGACGTGAACCCCAAGCGCTACCTCGGCATCCTCACCTGGTTCGTCGGAGCCCTGATCATCCACGACGTCGTGATCGCGCCGCTCGTGTTCCTCGTGACGCTCGTCGGACGGCGGCTGCAGCACCGCATCCCGGCGGCCGTCCTCGCGATCGTCTACGGGGCGCTCGCCGTCGGCGGGATCGTGACGCTGCTCGTGGTCCCCGAGATCCTGAAGAAGCGGATCGGCGTGGCGAGCTCCTCGATCCTGCCGTTGGACTACGGCGCGAACCTCGCCGTGTTCTGGGCGGCGATCATCGTGCTGACCGCGCTGGCGGTGCTGCTCTACCGCGCGATGGCCCGCAGCGTGCAGAAGACTCGGTCCCCGTCGACCCAGTCCTGACTGACCTGCAGGCCGGCGCGCTCGGCCTGCGGCACGAGGGCGGAGAGCCCGATCTCGGCCCACGGGAAGACGCCGCTCTCGCGGCCGTCCGCGTCGACGAGGTGGCCCTGGAACCGGTGGTCGCGCGCGTCGTCGCCGTGCAGCTCGACCAGCACGACGCCGTCGCGCGCCAGGAGGCGCCGGCAGCGCCGGAGCAGCTGCGACACGTGCCCGCCGATGCCGATGTTGCCGTCGATGAGCAGCACCGTGCCCCAGCCCTTCTCGACAGGCAGGCGGTCGAACACCGAGCCGAGGAGCACCGGGATGCCCTGCTCGCGCGCGTGCTCCACCGCGGCGGCGGAGATGTCCAGACCCCACGCCTCGAGCCCGAGGTCGCGGGCCGCCCGCACCATGCGCCCCGGGCCGCAGCCCACATCGAGGAGCGGACCCTCGGCGCGGGCGAGGAGGCGCAGGTCCACGCCGTCCGCGGCGGCG
>JACRGJ010000123.1 GCA_016212425.1 Micrococcales bacterium
GCGCCGGGAGCTCGACGGCGAGGACCTCGTCGTCGCCGACGACTCCGGCGCCATCGGCATCGGCGGGGTCATGGGCGGCGGCCCGACCGAACTCACGCCCGCGAGCACGAACGTGCTCGTCGAGGCGGTGTGCTTCGACCCGGTCACGGTCTCCCGCAGCCAGCGCCGGCACAAGCTGTTCAGCGAGGCGGCACGGCGGTTCGAGCGCGGCGTCGACCCCGAGCTGGCTCCGGTCGCCTCGGCGCGCGTCGCCGAGCTGCTCGTCCGGCTCGCCGGCGGCACCCTCGACGAGACCCTCGGCGTGGCGTGGGGGTCGCCTCCCGAGGCCCGCGGCATCCGGATGCGGCTCGCCCGCCCCGCCGCCCTCGTCGGGGTCGCCTATACCGCTACGGAGGTGCTCGGCGCGCTCGAGGCGATCGGATGCGCCGTGCGGCAGGAGGGGGATGTGCTCTCCGTCACGCCGCCGAGCTGGCGCCCGGACCTGATCGACGACGCGGGTCTCGTGGAGGAGATCGCGCGGATCACCGGCTACGACCGCATCCCCACGCGGCTGCCCGTCGCGCCCCCGGGTCGGGGTCTCACCCCCGAGCAGACCGCGCGCAGGCGGATCTCCGCGACCCTGGCCGGAGCCGGACTCACCGAGGTGATCGGGTACCCCTTCCTCTCGGCCGAGGCCGTCGAGCGGTTCACCCCGGGAGGGCACGCGTTCCGCGTGGACAACGCCCTCGACCCGCGCGAGCCGGCGCTGCGCCTGTCCCTGCTGCCCGGCCTCATCCAGATCGCCCAGCGGAACCTCTCCCGCGGCCTCACCGACGTCGCGGTGTTCGAGGTGGGGCGCGTGTTCGGCGACGGATCGACCGATCCCGCCGTGTACGGCACGGCCGAGCTGCCGGCCGGCGGATCGACCCTGCCGTCCGCGCAGACGGGCGCGCTCGCCGCATCCGTGCCGCCGCAGCCGTGGCGCGTCGGTGCGCTGCTGCTGGGGGAGACGGTGCCGCGCGGGCCAGGGCAGCCGGCCGTCGGCGCCGGCCTGGCCGACGCCCTCGACGTGGTCCGGGAGGTCGCGCTCGCCGCGGGCGTCCCCCTGACGTTCCGGGCCGGGTCGCGCCCCGGCCTGCATCCCGGCCGCACGGCGGAGGTGCTCGCCGGTGACCGCGTCGTCGGGGTCGCAGGGGAGCTGCTCCCGGCCGTGTCGGCCGGATCCGACCTGCCCCGCGTGGTCGCCGTGGTCGAGCTCGACCTCGACGCCCTCCTCGCGCGGGGGGCCGGGCAGGCGCCCGTCGCGCCGGTCGGCACGCACCCCGCGGCGACCCAGGACGTCTCGCTGGTGGTGCCGGTGTCCGTCCCCGCGTCTGAGGTGCGGGCTGCCGTGGTCGAGGGTGCGGGCCCCCTGCTGGAGGAGGCCAGGCTCGTCGACGACTACCGCGGTTCGGGTGTTCCCGAGGGGATGCGCTCGCTCACCTTCGCGCTGCGCTTCCGGGCGCCGGATCGCACGCTGACGGCGGCGGACGCGACGGCGGCCAAGCTGAACGGGGTGGCCCTCGCCGCCGAGAGGACCGGCGCGGCGCTGCGCGAGTAGCCCGCCGAGGCGGTCAGGACGCGGACAACTGCAGGGTGCGCACGAGCGTCGCGACGAGCAGCACCGCGAGGGTGAGCGCCGTGGCGCCGATGATCGCGGGAGCCCAGCGCGGCCATCGTCCGAGCACCGCCCCGAGGGCGAGGCCCGCGGCCAGCCCGCCGAGGTGACCCGCGATCGAGATGCCCGGCACGAGGAAGGTGATCCCGAGGTTGACGACGACGACCGGGATGATCGACCCGAGGCTGCGGCCCAGCCGCCGCAGGGTCGGCACGAGGGCGCCGAACAGGCCGAAGATCGCCCCGCTGGCGCCGGCGGTGAGCGTGTCGCCGCCGAAGCAGAAGACCGCGACCGAGCCGACGAGGCCCGAGACCAGGTAGAGGGTGAGGTAGCGACCCCGACCGTAGGTGGTCTCCAGCAGCGGTCCGATCGCGACCAGCGCGTACATATTCAGGGCGAGGTGCAGCAGCCCGAAGTGCAGGAACATGTTCGTGGCGAGGCGCCAGTACTCGCCCCCCGCGACGCCGAGCACGCTGACCCCGACATCCGAGAACCGGGTCGGGCGCGGGACGAGCGCGCCCCAGAGGTGCAGCGGCGTGGCGTCGCCGAGCAGGGCACCGCCGACGGAGCTCCACGGCACGGTCGCCGCGGAGGCGGTCGCCACGATCGCCGCGAGGACGTTGACCGCGACGAGCGCCGAGGTGACCGGCGTCCGCAACACCCGCTCCCGGAACGCGGAGCGCCGGGGCTCTGCGGGCGCAGAGGGGTCGGATCCGGTGCTCTCGGCGCTCACCCGCCCGATGGTACGACCGCGCCTCGGGAGCGGGTGGTGCCCCGCGGCAGTCCGCTCGGCGCGGGGCGATTTGGTACCCGCCACGCGGAGCGGGGTAGCCTGAGCGGGTGGATCTGACACGTCGGGATGTCCGTGGCGCCGAGCGCCGCCTCCGTCGTGTGCACCGAATCGGGGCGACGTCCCGCCGCTGACCCGCCACGGGATCACGCACGACGCCGCCGCATCCGACATCGTCCGTCGAATCCCCAGGAAGAGGCCGTTCCGCCATGTCAGCCACCGTCGCCGTCGCCGGCGCGTCGGGCTACGCCGGAGGCGAGCTGCTGCGCCTGCTCGCCGCCCATCCCGACCTCGAGGTGCGCACCGTCACCGCGCACCAGAACGCGGGGCAGCCCCTCGGCGCGCTGCAGCCCCACCTGCACTCCCTCGCGCACCTCGAGCTCCAGCCCACGAGCCCCGAGACGCTCGCCGGGCACGACGTCGTGCTCCTCGCGCTGCCGCACGGGGCATCCGGAGCGCTCGGCGCCGAGCTTCCGGGTGAGGTGCTCGTCGCGGACTGCGGCGCCGACCACCGCCTCACCGACGCCGCCGCGTGGGAGCAGTACTACGGCGGTGCGTACGCGGGCGCCTGGACCTACGGACTGCCCGAGCTGATGCTGGCGGGCGGGTCGATGCAGCGCGCCGCGCTCGCGGGAGCCCGACGCATCGCCGTCCCGGGGTGCAACGTCACCGCCGTGACGCTGGGGCTCGCGCCCGGCATCCGCGCGGGCGTCATCGAGGCGGACGACCTGGTCGCCGTGCTCGCGGTGGGCACTTCGGGCGCGGGGAGGAGCCTCAAGCCCCACCTGCTGGCCAGCGAGATCACCGGCTCGGCGGCGGCGTATCAGGTGGGCGGCGCGCACCGGCACGTGCCGGAGATCGTACAGAACCTGACCGCCGCCGGGGGCCGGGACGTCACCGTCTCGTTCACGCCGGTGCTGGTGCCGATGGCGCGCGGCATCCTCGCCACGAGCACCGCCCGGCTCGCCGCCGGCGCGTCGACCGCGGACGTGCGGGCGGTGTGGGAGGGCGCCTACGCCGACGAGCCGTTCGTGCGCCTGCTGCCCGAGGGCGTCTTCCCGCGCTCCGGCGACACCACCGGCGCGAACACCGTTCTCGTGGGTCTCGCCGTCGACGAGCGGGCGGGCCGCGTCGTCGCGGTCAGCGCGATCGACAACCTCGTCAAGGGCACCGCGGGCGCCGCCATCCAGTCCGTCAATCTCGCCCTCGGCCTGCCCGAGACCACCGGCCTGGCCGTGGACGGAGTCGCCCCGTGACCGTGACCGCCCCCGCCGGCTTCGAGGCGGCCGGCGTCGCCGCCGGCCTGACGGCCGGTGGAGCTCCGGATGTCGCGCTCGTCGTCAACCGGGGTCCCCACCCCAGCGCCGCCGCCGTGTTCACCACCAATCGCGCGAAGGCCAACCCCGTGCTGTGGTCCGAGCGCGCCGTCGCCGACGGCACCGTGACCGCGGTGGTCCTCAACTCCGGCGGGGCCAACTGCTTCACCGGGCCGAAGGGGTTCCAGACCACCCACGCCACGGCCGAGCGGGTCGCTGTCGCCCTCGACAGCTCCGCAGCCGACGTGCTCGTCTGCTCCACCGGCCTGATCGGCGACCAGCTCGACGCCGAGCGGCTGCTCGGCGGGGTGGATGCCGCAGTCGCCGCGCTGAGCCCCGACGGGGGCGCGGATGCCGCGACGGCCATCATCACCACGGACACGCACCCCAAGACCGCGGCGATCACCCGCGACGGCTGGACGATCGGCGGGATGGCGAAGGGCGCGGGGATGCTCGCCCCGGCGCTCGCGACGATGCTCGTGGTCATCACCACCGACGCGGCGCTGCCCGCGCCCGCGCTGGATGCGGCCCTGCGCGGGGCGGTCCGCGCGAGCTTCGACCGCCTCGACTCCGACGGCTGCACCTCGACCAACGACACGGTCGCGCTGCTCGCGAGCGGCGCATCCGGTCTCACCCCCAGCGCCGCCGACTTCGCCGAGGCGCTCTCCGAGCTCTGCCTCGACCTGGCGCGGCAGCTGCAGCGCGACGCGGAGGGCTCGAGTCACGACATCGACGTCCGGGTGACCGGCGCTGCCTCGGTCGAGGACGCGGTGGAGGTCGGCCGGGCCGTCGCGCGCAGCAACCTGTTCAAGACCGCCGTCTACGGCAACGACCCGAACTGGGGCCGGGTGCTCGCGGCGATCGGCACCACCCGCGCCGCCTTCGACCCCTACGCGGTGGACGTGTCGATGAACGGGGTGCGGATCTGCACCGCCGGCGGCCAGGACCGCCCGCGCGACGAGGTCGACCTCACCCCGCGCCAGGTGGACGTGCTCGTCGAGCTCGGCGTCGGGGCGCACGAGGCGACCATCATGACCAATGACCTGACGCACGCCTACGTGCACGAGAACTCGGCGTACAGCTCGTGAGCGCCGCCGCTCCGGATCGTCTCGAGGTCGCCGCCGACAAGGCCGCGGTGCTCATCGAGTCCCTGCCGTGGCTGCAGCGCTTCGCGGGCGAGATCATCGTGGTGAAATTCGGCGGCAACGCGATGGTGGATGCGGCGCTGCAGCGCGACGTCGCCGCCGACCTGGTGTTCCTGCGCTACGCCGGCATCCGCCCCGTCGTGGTGCACGGCGGCGGGCCGCAGATCTCCGCGATGCTCGAGCGGCTCGGGATCGCCAGCGAGTTCCGTGGCGGCTACCGGGTCACCACCCCCGAGGCGATGGAGGTCGTGCGGATGGTGCTCACCGGGCAGGTGAGCCGCGAGCTGGTGAGCCTCGTGAACGAGCACGGCCCGCTCGCCTCGGCGATCTCCGGCGAGGACGCCGGGCTGTTCGGCGCCCGACGGCGGGGTGCGCTCGTCGACGGCGAGCTCGTCGACATCGGACTGGTCGGGGATGTGGTCGAGGTGGACCCGGCGGCGGTGCTCGCCGAGCTCGACGCGGGCCGCATCCCGGTCGTGTCCTCCATCGCGCCCGATCTCGGCGCGCCCGGCCAGTCGCTCAACGTCAACGCCGACTCCGCTGCGGCGAGCCTCGCGGTGGCGCTCGGCGCAGCCAAGCTCGTGGTGCTGACCGATGTCGCGGGGCTCTACCGGTCCTGGCCCGACCCGGATTCGCTCATCTCGGTGATCGCCGCGGACGAGCTCGAGGCGCTGCTGCCGGCGCTGACCACGGGGATGATCCCCAAGATGACCGCCTGTCTCGACGCCGTCCGGGGTGGGGTGCCGAAGGCCGCCGTCATCGATGGCCGCCGCCCGCACTCCATCCTGCTGGAGATCTTCACGGACGCGGGGATCGGCACGGAGGTGGTGCCGGCATGAGCGCGAGGGAGAGCGCGCGGATCGTCGAGCGGTTCGAGCGGGTGATGATGCGCTCGGCGCCCGTGCCGCAGCTGGTCCTGGCCCGCGGAGCGGGCTGTCGCGTGTGGGATGTCGACGGCACGGAGTACCTCGACTTCCTCGCCGGGATCGCCGTCAACTCCCTCGGACACGCGCACCCGGTGTTCGTGGATGCCGTGGCGCGCAAGGCGGCGACCGCCGCCCACGTCTCCAATTACTTCGCCACCGCGCCGCAGGTGGAGCTCGCCGAGCGCCTCTGCCGTCTCACGGGCGGCTCGCGGGTGTTCTTCGGGAACTCCGGGGCCGAGGCGATCGAGGCGGCGTTGAAGCTGACCCGCCTCACCGGACGCACGCGGGTCCTCGCGCTCGAGCAGTCCTTCCACGGCCGGACCACCGGCGCCGTGGCCCTCACCGGGAAGGCCGCGTTGCGGGAGGACTTCGAGCCGCTGCTGCCCGGCATCCGCCACCTCGACTCGACCGTCGAGGACCTCGAGGCGGCGATGAGCGAGGATGTCGCGGCGCTCGTCGTCGAGCCGATCAAGGGCGAGGCCGGCGTCCTGCCGCTGCCCGAGGGCTACCTCCGGGCCGCCCGGCGCATCACCCGCGAGTACGGCGCGCTGCTCGTCGTCGACGAGATCCAGACGGGCGCCGGCCGCACCGGCGACTGGTTCGCCTACCAGCGCGAGGGCGTGGTCCCGGATGCGGTCACCCTCGCCAAAGGCATCGGTGGCGGCATCCCGATCGGCGCACTGGTCACCTTCGGCGCGGCGAGCGACCTCTTCGTCGCGGGCCACCACGGCTCGACCTTCGGCGGCAATCCGCTCGCCGCGGCCACGGCGAACGCGGTGCTCGGCGAGATCGAGCGCGCCGGACTGCTGCAGAACGCGCGGATCCGCGGGGAGCAGCTCCGAGAGGGCATCCTCGCCATCGGCTCCGCGCTGGTGCGCGAGGTCCGCGGCCGAGGACTGCTGCTCGGCATCGGTCTCGCGGGGCCCGAGGCACTCCGCGTGGCGCAGCTGGCGCTCCAGCACGGGCTGATCGTCAACGCCGCGAACGAGTCCTCGATCCGGCTCGCCCCTCCGCTCGTCGTGACCGAGGACGAGGTCGCGGAGTTCCTGACCCTCTTCCGCCGCGTCCTCGCCGAGGCCGAGCGCCTTCTGCCCGCCGAACGCCACTCCGGAGCCCACCCCGGAACCCATCCCGAAGGGACCCCGGCATGACCCGTCACCTCCTGCGCGACGACGACCTCAGCCCGGCCGAGCAGGCCGAGGTGCTCGACCTCGCCGACGCCCTCAAGCGCGACCGGTGGAGCCGCCGGTCCCTGGAGGGCCCGCAGACCGTCGCCGTCATCTTCGACAAGTCCTCCACCCGCACGAGGGTGTCCTTCGCGGTGGGCATCGCCGACCTCGGGGGCAGTCCGCTCGTCATCTCCACCGCCAACAGCCAGCTCGGGGGCAAGGAGACCCCGTCCGACACCGCCCGGGTCCTCGAGCGGATGGTGTCGGCCATCGTCTGGCGCACCTACGCCCAGTCGGGCCTGGAGGAGATGGCGGAGGGGACGACGGTCCCGGTCGTCAACGCCCTTTCGGACGACTTCCACCCCTGCCAGCTGCTCGCCGACCTGCAGACCATCCGCGAGCACAAGGGCGCTCTCGCGGGCCTGACGGTCGCCTTCGTCGGCGACGGTGCCAGCAACATGGCGCACAGCTACCTGCTGGCCGGCGCGACCGCCGGGATGCACGTGCGCCTCGCAAGCCCGGCCGAGTTCGGTCCGAGCCCCGCGGTGGTGACGGACGCGGTCGCACGCGCCGAGCAGACGGGGGGCTCGATCGCGGTGCTGACCGACGCCGCGGATGCGGTCGCCGGGGCGGATGTCGTGGTCACCGACACCTGGGTGTCGATGGGCCGCGAGGAGGAGAAGGCGCACCGGGTCGCCGTCTTCGGCGGCTATCAGGTGACGCCGGAGCTGATGGCGCGGGCGGACTCCGATGCGATCTTCCTGCACTGCCTTCCCGCCGACCGCGGCTACGAGGTCGCCGCCGAGGTGATCGACGGGTCGCAGAGCGTGATCTGGGACGAGGCCGAGAACCGCATCCACGCCCAGAAGGCGCTGCTGGTGTGGCTGCTCGAGCGGGTCAGCCCGCGACCGGCGACGTGATGCCGGGATCCGACAGGACGATCGAGATGAGTGCGCTCCAGAAGACGACGGCCGCGATGACGCCCGCGACGAGCGGGATCCAGAAGGCCACGAGCCGCTTCAGCAGGAACAGGATCGACAACCCGACGGCGATCACGAGGAGGGCGAGGTGACTGACCACGATGACGGCGGGGGCTGCGCCGGCCCGCCCGGAGAACCCGCCCCGCCCCTGCTGCCGGAACACCTCGTCGAGCACGGCCGGATCGCTGAACAGACCGGCGTAGACGAGAGCGATCCCGGTGCCCACCAGCCCTAGCGCCAGCAGGACGACGGTGAGCACCACATCCCAGGTGCGGCGGGGTCGTCCGGCGGGGCCGGCGGTCCACTGCGGGGCGCCGTAGCCCTGCGGCCCGCCATGCTGCCCGGGCGCTCCGGACGGGGACGGTCCGTCCTGCGGCGCGGCCCACTCGGACGGCGCGGCGGGCTGGCGGTCCGGGGGCGCCGACGCCGCGCCGGGCGCCGGCGGGGTGTAGCCGGGAGCGTATTCGCCGTAGCGAGGGCGGTCGGTGTCAGACATCCCGTCAGCCTAACGACGGGCCTCTGACCGACCGCCCCCCACCCCGCTCCTACACTGACCACAGCATTCGAAAGGGACAAGAACCTCATGGCAGAACGCGTCGTCCTCGCCTATTCCGGCGGCCTCGACACCTCGGTCGGCATCGGCTGGCTCCAGGATGCGACCGGCAAGGAGGTCGTCGCGCTCGCCGTCGACGTCGGCCAGGGCGGCGAGGACATGGACTCCATCCGCCAGCGGGCCCTCGACTGCGGTGCGGTGGAGGCGGTGGTGGTGGATGCGAAGGACGAGTTCGCGAACGACTTCCTCATGCCGGCGCTCAAGGCGAACGCGCTCTACCAGAAGCGCTATCCGCTCGTCTCGGCGCTCAGCCGTCCGCTCATCGCGCGTCACCTCGCCCGCGTCGCCCAGGAGCTCGGGGCGGACAGCGTCGCGCACGGCTGCACGGGGAAGGGCAACGACCAGGTGCGGTTCGAGGCGGCGGTCGCCGCGCTCGCGCCGGGGCTCGCCTGCATCGCCCCGATCCGCGACCTGGCCCTGACCCGGGACAAGGCGATCGCCTACGCGGAGGAGAAGGGGCTGCCGATCCAGCAGTCGAAGAAGAACCCCTACTCGATCGACAAGAACGTCTGGGGTCGCGCCGTCGAGACCGGTTTCCTCGAGGAGCCGTGGAACGGACCGGTCGAGGATCTCTACGAGTACACGGCGGATCCGGCCGCGGACGGGCCGGCCGACGAGGTCACCATCACCTTCGCCGAGGGCGTCCCGGTCGCGATCGACGGCGAGGTCGTCAGCCCGCTCGAGGCGGTCGTGCGCCTGAACGAGATCGCCGGGCGACACGGCGTGGGCCGGATCGACATGGTCGAGGATCGCCTGGTCGGCATCAAGAGCCGCGAGGTCTACGAGGCTCCCGCGGCGATCGCCCTCATCGCCGCGCACGAGGAGCTCGAGAATCTGACGCTGGAGCGCGACCTCGGCCGCTTCAAGCGCGATGTGGAGGCCGAGTGGTCGAACCTCGTCTACGACGGGCTGTGGTTCTCCGGGCTCAAGCGCAGCCTCGACGTCTTCATCGACGACACGCAGAAGTCCGTCTCGGGCGACATCCGGATGACGCTGCAAGGCGGCCGCGCGACGGTCACCGGCCGGCGCAGCGTGCAGTCGCTGTACGACTTCTCGCTGGCGACCTACGACACCGGCGACAGCTTCGACCAGTCGCAGGCGAAGGGCTTCATCGAGATCTGGTCGCTGCCTTCCAAGATCAGCGCGCGCCGCGACCTCGCGCCGGGGGAGTAGCGTGCCGGCGCAGGGCGGTCTCTGGGGTGGGCGCTTCGCGGAGGGTCCGTCCCCGGAACTGGTGGCGCTGTCCCGCTCGACCGCGTTCGACTGGGTTCTGGCGCCCTACGACCTCGCCGGCTCGCGGGCGCACGCGCGCGCTCTCGCGGTGGCGGGGTACCTCGACGAGGATCAGCTGACGCGGATGCTCGCGGGCCTCGACGACCTCGACGCCGGAGTGCGCGACGGCCGCATCCGGCCGCTGGACACGGACGAGGACGTGCACGGGACCCTCGAGCGGGAGCTCGTGGCCGCGGTCGGGGCCGACCTCGGCGGGCGCCTGCGCGCCGGCCGCAGTCGCAACGACCAGGTCGCCACCCTCGTGCGGCTCTACCTCCTGGATCACGCGGCGTCGATCGGCCGGCTGCTCCTCGACCTCGTCGACGCGATCGCGGCGCAGGCCTCCGCGCATCCGGATGCCGCCCTCCCGGGCCGCACCCACCTGCAGCACGCGCAGCCGGTGCTGCTGGCACACCATTTGCTGGCGCACGCCTGGCCCCTGGTGCGGGACCTCGAGCGGTTGCGGGACTGGCGGGTTCGTGCGCGCGAGTCGCCCTACGGCGCGGGCGCGGTCGCGGGCGGGGCGCTCGGGCTCGATCCGGTCGCCATCGCCGCCGAGCTGGGGCTGACGGCGCCGATGCTCAACTCCATCGACGCCACCGCCAGCCGCGACGTGGTCGCGGAGTTCGCCTACATCGCCGCGCAGATCGGCGTCGACCTGTCGCGGTTCAGCGAAGACCTGATCATCTGGAACACGCAGGAGTTCGGGTTCGTGCGCCTGGACGACGGCTACTCGACGGGGTCCTCGATCATGCCGCAGAAGAAGAACCCCGACATCGCCGAGTTGGCCCGCGGGAAGAGCGGGCGCCTGATCGGTCACCTCGCGGGGCTCCTGGCGACGTTCAAGGGCCTGCCGCTCGGCTACAACCGCGATCTGCAGGAGGACAAGGAGCCGGTCTTCGACGCCGTGAGCCAGCTCGAGACGCTGCTGCCCGCGTTCACGGGGATGGTCGCGTCACTGCGATTCGACACGGAGCGGATGGCGGCACGCGCCCCGGAGGGCTTCTCACTGGCGACGGATGCTGCCGACTTCCTGGTGCGCCGGGGGGTGCCGTTCCGCGAGGCGCACGAGCTGTCCGGCGCTCTGGTCCGATTCTGCGAGGAGCGCGGGCTCGCGCTGCACGAGCCGAGCGATGAGGAGTACGCCGCCATCGACCCGCGCCTGACCGCCGAGCTGCGCAGCGTCCTGACGGTGGCGTCGTCGCTGGCCAGCCGGGACGGTATCGGCGGCACCGCTCCCGCCCGGGTGGCGCAGCAGCTCGCCGAGCTGACGACGCGCGTGCGGCACCTCCTCCCGGCGGAGCTCCCATGAGCGGTCCGCGGCCGGTGCGGGATCGCCACGCTCGTCCCGCGCGCTTCCCGTGGCTCGTTCCCGTCATCGTCGCGGTGGCCGCCGCGGTCATCGTCGGCGCCGTGATCGCCGTGACCGTCCTCGGCATCCGCTGGTTCTGAGATGACGGCGCTCGCGGCGGCGCTCTCGGCGCCGTCGGTCGAGGTGGCCCCGCTGCTCCTGGGCGCCGTGCTGCACGGACGCGGAGTGGCCGTGCGACTGACCGAGGTCGAGGCGTACCTCGGTACCGGCGAGGACCCCGGCTCGCACGCGCACCGCGGGCCGACGCCGCGCACGCGGGTGATGTTCGGTCCGCCCGGGCGCCTCTACGTCTACCTCAGCTACGGGATGCACCTGTGCTGCAACGTCGTCTGCTCGCCCCGGGGCACCGCGTCCGCGGTGCTGCTCCGCGCCGGAGCGGTGGTCGAGGGCCTCGAGCTGGCGCGGGCGCGCCGCCGCACCTCGACGACGGATGCCGACCTCGCCCGGGGACCGGGCCGCCTGACCACCGCGCTCGGTCTCGCGCGGTCGGACGACGGCGCCGACCTGATCACGGGGCCGCTGCGGCTCGAGCTCCCCGATGCTCCCTCGCTGGAGTACGGCACGAGTCCCCGCACGGGCGTCTCGGGCCCCGGCGGCACCGAGGCGTTCCCCTACCGCTTCTGGCTCCCCGGCGACCCCACCGTCTCCCCCTATCGCCGCTCCCCGCCGAGGCGACGCGCCTGAGCCCCCTGCCCGGGCATCCGCGCTCTCAGCGAAGCTGCGCCCAGACGAGGCCGCCGCACGCGCAGGCCCAGATGAGGCTCACGAGCGTGCCGATGATGAATCGCTCGCGCGCGGCGGAGGTCTCGAGCTCCGAGAAGCGGCCGAGGCCCTTGATGGCCACCACGATCGCGAGGGCCTCGGGGCGCCCCACGGCCACGGCGCCGACGACCGCGATGCGCTCGAGATAGCCGATGACCCCGCCGCCGCGCAGCACCTCGCGCGCCGCATCGCCGGTGATGCCCTCGGCGTGCACCAGGATGCCGCCGTGCTCGCCCTGCGGCTCGTCGTCCCGCGTGACCCGCGCCAGCACGGCGACGGTGAGGGGACCGCCGCCGACGATCCCGATGCCGCTCAGCAGGAGCGCCTCGATCAGCGGCAGCACGCGGGTCGGCGCCGGGACCGCGACGCCGCCGGCCACCAGCACCAGCCCCAGGAGCACCAGCACGAGCGCCGGCAGCGCCAGCAGGGGCCGGTCGCGGCGCACGGCGACGAGCACCGCGGCCAGCGCCGCGGCGGTGAGGAGGATGCCGAGGATCCAGAGCACGAGGGCCAAGACGATCACGATCCGATCCTGCCGGTCTCCGCCGACGCCCGGCGGTCCGCGTCGCGGAGCAGTCGGATCAGGGCCGGGACGGCCTGCCGTTCGGATCGGACCCCGGCGGCGAGGGTGCGCTGGCTCACCGCTTGCGGGGTGATCCCGATCCGCTCGGCGATCTCGCGCTGGGTGAGCCCCTGTGCGAGCAGATCGGCGACCGCCCACCCGGCGATCGTGCGTCGCTCGCGGAGGAGAAGGGTGACGGCGATCAGGCCCTCGAGGTCCTGCGATAGGCGGTCCGATCCCTCGACCACCACGCCGAGACGGGGCCCGGGGCTCCGCCGGGCGCGCTCGACCGCCTCGCGGGCGGCGATGAACGCCGCTCCGGTGCTCGCCCGTGTCGTGGCGCCGAGCGGCGTCCGCACCGTTCCGATCCCCATCCCGATGCTCCAGCCGCCGGCTCGCGCGAGATCGCAGACGATCCCCAGTGCGGCGCCGGCATCTGCCGTGAGGCACTGGAGTTCATCGCCGGCCGTCCGCTCGGGCGGAAGGGAGAGCAGGTCCTGCCGGTGGGCGGTGATCGTGGCCAGAGCGGAGTCGACGCGGTCCGACGCGGTCCGGCTGCCCACCTGATCGGCGGTGATGACAAACACGGGATCCAGTGTGGAGACCTGATTCCCCAAAATCAATACCGCATCCTTGATTCAATCGAATCAAGGATGCGCTCGGGCCGTTATCCTGACGCGGTGCCCGAGCCGCTGACCGTCCCCGCGAACGATCCGAGCTTCGACTTGCTCTGGGACGAGTTGCACTGGCGCGGGCTGGTACAGGTCTCGACGGACTCCGCTCAGCTGCGGGCGGCGTTGGCCGGAGAGCCCCTGGTCTTCTACGGCGGGTTCGACCCGACCGCCCCCAGCCTGCACCTCGGCAACCTGGTGCTCCTGCTCACGATGCGCCGCATCCAGCTGGCCGGCCACCGCCCGCTCGGGCTCGTCGGTGGATCGACCGGGCTCATCGGGGATCCGCGGCAGACCTCGGAGCGGGTTCTCAACGAGCCCGCGGTGGTGGAGGCCTGGGTGGCCCGCCTCCGGCTCCAGATCGAGCGCTTCCTCGCCTTCGACGGCGCCAACGCGGCGCGGATGGTCAACAACCTCGACTGGACCGCGCCCCTGTCGGCGATCGATTTCCTCCGCGACATCGGCAAGCACTACCGCGTGGGCACGATGATCAAGAAGGAGATCGTGGCGACCCGGCTGGCCAGCGACGCCGGGATCAGCTACACCGAGTTCAGCTACCAGATCCTGCAGGGCATGGACTTCCTGCATCTGTACCGCGAGTACGGCTGCGTCCTCCAAGTGGGCGGCAGCGACCAGTGGGGCAACCTGACCAGCGGCACCGATCTCGTCCACCGGGTCGAGGGCGTCTCGGTCGCGGCTCTCGCGACCCCGCTCATCACCGACTCCGACGGCCGCAAGTTCGGCAAGAGCGAGGGCAACGCCGTCTGGCTGGATGCGGAGCTGACCAGTCCCTACGCGATGTACCAGTTCTGGCTGAACACGGCCGACGCGGATGTCGTCGACCGGCTGAAGGTGTTCACCTTCCTGTCCCGCGCCGAGATCGAGGACTACGCGCGGCGCGTGGCGGAGGAGCCGTACCGCCGCGCGGCGCAGCAGCGTCTGGCCAGGGAGGTCACGGGCCTCGTCCACGGGGCGGACGCGACCGATGCCGCCATGGCCGCGAGCGGGGCCCTCTTCGGCCAGGGCGAGCTGGAGAACCTCAGGGCCGACACCCTCGCGGCGGTCATCGCCGAACTGCCGTCGGTGCAGGCGGAGCCCGATGCCGCGGTCGTCGAGCTGCTGGTCGCCACCGGGCTCACCACCAGCCTCAGCGAGGCGCGGCGCGCGGTCGCGCAGGGCGGTGTCTACGTCAACAACCGCCAGGTCGCGGCGCCCGACGAGACGATCGCCGGCCGTTCCCTCCCGGGAGGGCTGGTCGTCCTGCGGCGGGGCAAGAAGACATTGGCGGGAGTGCGCACGCGCGCATCGGTAGTCTGAGACGGGGGAGGTCACATGGGGGACGACGACGAGTTGACGGACGAGCTCGACCGGACGCGGCAGTCCGAGCGCGTCGCGCCGCCGGACCCGCCCCGCGCCCCGTTTCCGCCGCCGCCGGGCCCGCCCCGGGCCCCGTATCCGCCGCCGACGAGCTTCACCCCGACCGGGTCCTACGGCTCGGGATCGAGCGACACGGCCACCGTCCGTCCGCCCGATGGGGCGTTCGACGCCTCGCCGCCGCCCCGCGTCGGCTGGCCGCCGCCCGCCGGACAGGGCTGGCCGCCGCCGCCCGCGCGTCCGGTGAGCAGCACCGCACCCCCGGGTGGCGCGGTGCCGAGCGACGGGGGACGAGCGCCCGGCTCGCCGCCTCCTCCCTCGTCCAGCACTCCGACGCCGCCGCCGGTCGCGAGCACGTCGGCGCCGGCATCCCTCCTGCCCGGCCGCACGGCCGCGGAGCCCCCGCGCTCGGCACCGGTACCCCCTGGTAGTGCAGCGGCCCCCGTTCCGGCCCATCTCGATCCGGCAGCGCCATCGCATGCGTCCCTCCCGCCGGCATCGCCCCCCGCGCACCTTCCGCAGAACCCCGTTCCGAGCATCCGCCAGCCCGCGGCCCCATCCGATCCCGCGGCGTCGCCGCCGGGTGCGGCGCGTCCGCCGGTGTCGCCCCCTGCGCACCTTTCCGCGGACCCCGTCCCGGGCATCCGCCAACCTCCGGCGTCGTCCTGGCCCGTGCACGCCTCCTCGGAGGAGTCGCAGGCGTCGGCGTCAGGCCGCCCGCCCGCCTCCGCACCGCCCGCTGTGCCCTCGGGGTCGCCGGACACCCGCGCACCGGAGATGCCCGCGGCGAGACCGGCGTTCACGGGCACGGCACCGCTGCCGCCCGGCACGGGGGAGCGCACCGCGGCCCGGCTGGCCGAGTCGTCCGCCGCTCCGGCCGCCCCCGCCTCGCAGCCGGATCGGCAGGTCCGCCCGGATGGCGACCTCGGCCGCCTCGTCGCCGCGTTCGATCCCTCGTCCCCCCGCTCCGAGGCGAGGACGATCGCCGTGCCCGCCACGGGTGCCGCCGGTATCCCCGCCACCTCCGCGCCCCCGTCGCTCGACGTGCCCGCCGCCCGCGTCGAGCCCCCTCGGGAGGATCACCTCGACCGCCGCCCGCGGACCGGTCGCGCTGCCCACGGTGACCGACCGTCGGGGGACGAGTTCCGGACACCCGCGCCGGCGCTCGCCGTGCCCTCCGTCGTCAGTGCTGGACCGCGGCGCGAGGCGCAGGCGAGCACCCCCGACGTCCTGCGGCTCACCCCCACGCGCATTCCCGATCCCCGGACGACCGCCGGCGAGAGGATCGCCTTCGCTCTCGCGATCGTCGTCGCGCCCGTCGGTCTCCTCGCCAGCGTCGGGGCGGCCGCGCTCAGCGCCCGCCGGCGAGGGTGGGTGCCCGGCTTGGTGAGCGCCGGCGTCGTGCTCGGATCGGTGCTCACCGCCGCTCTCGGGGCCGGCGCCGTCGTCGTCGACGGTCTCGCCGCCGATGCCGTCCAGGAGCGCGCGGCGGTGGCGGGATCGCAGCCGATGTGCCGCGCGATCCGCGTTGCCGGTCTCGATCCCACGGGTTCGGACTTCGGCTGGCCGACCCCGGGGGACTCGATCGCCTCGACGCTGACCGGCGTCCAGGCCTACACCGACCGGTGGAGCGAGGTCTCGGCGCTGGCGCCGAGCGCCATCAAGGCGGACGCCGCATCGATCGTCAGTGCCGCGACGGAGATCCGCGACGGCATCGCCCAGTCACGAACGATCGACGATGCCGGGAACACCACCAGGATGCAGTCCGTCCGGGCTCGGTCCGCCCTGCCAGCGTGGACACGCCTGTATTGCGGCTGACCGCGACACGCCCGGGATCTGGCGATGATTTGGCGCGGCTCCGGGCTGCACGTACAGTTTCCTCTCGTCACCCCAAAGGTGCGGAGAGCCGCCGGGCCCCTGGCCCCGATCTCCTCCCTCAAGCGGGACGACCCCACTCGAACGACACGGACGGATCCCTTGCAGGATCACCGGACGAGTCCTAGAGTGGGGAACCCAGTCCGGCATCCCTCGCCCGAACCGTCGCGTTCGGGATCGCGCTCGGCGCGGTGGCGGATGAGACTGGTAAGCTAAGAAAGTTGCCCTGGGCTGCGTCGGAGACGGCGATCCGTTCAGGTGCGTCCGATCCTTGAGAACTCAACAGCGTGCACTATGTCAAATGCCAAAAACCTCGATTCGTCGGTCTGACCGACGAGGAGATTCCTTTGGATTGACGGATTGTCAGTAGACGATCCTTTCAGTCAGATCAACTCGCAGTCGTCGTCGGTTTTCCCCGATGGCGGCGGCAACGGATTCATCGCCGGGTGACCGGTGATGGCCAAGCCTTTACGGAGAGTTTGATCCTGGCTCAGGACGAACGCTGGCGGCGTGCTTAACACATGCAAGTCGAACGGTGAAGGAGGAGCTTGCTCCTCCGGATCAGTGGCGAACGGGTGAGTAACACGTGAGCAATCTGCCCCGGACTCTGGGATAAGCGTTGGAAACGACGTCTAATACCGGATACGACGCGCGAAGGCATCTTCTGCGCGTGGAAAGAACTTCGGTTCGGGATGAGCTCGCGGCCTATCAGCTAGTTGGTGAGGTAACGGCCCACCAAGGCGACGACGGGTAGCCGGCCTGAGAGGGTGACCGGCCACACTGGGACTGAGACACGGCCCAGACTCCTACGGGAGGCAGCAGTGGGGAATATTGCACAATGGGCGAAAGCCTGATGCAGCAACGCCGCGTGAGGGAAGACGGCCTTCGGGTTGTAAACCTCTTTTAGCAGGGAAGAAGCGAAAGTGACGGTACCTGCAGAAAAAGCGCCGGCTAACTACGTGCCAGCAGCCGCGGTAATACGTAGGGCGCAAGCGTTATCCGGAATCACTGGGCGTAAAGAGCTCGTAGGCGGCTCGGTAAGCGCCGTGTTAAAGACCAAGGCCCAACCTTGGGAATGCGCGGCGGACTGCCAGGCTGGAGAGTGGGAGAGGAAAGTGGAATTCCTGGTGTAGCGGTGAAATGCACAGATATCAGGAAGAACACCTGTGGCGAAGGCGGCTTTCTGGACCA
>JACRGJ010000124.1 GCA_016212425.1 Micrococcales bacterium
CCCCGATGCGCGCGGCCACGGCGGCGGCGACCGCCCCCTCGACGATCGGTGCCGCGGCGATGCGGATGGCCGACGGATTGTCCGCGAAGTCGAGAGCGGTCTCGGCGGTCAGCACCGCCGACCCGAGGTCGCACAGGATGACCACCCCCTCCCCCGCATCCGCCGCCTCGATGCCGGCTCGCACCCTCTCGAAGCTCGTGCCGATGCCGTCGTCCTCGGTGCCGCCCGCCGCCACGATCCGGACCCCCTCGGCCATCTGACCGGCGAGCTCGAGGATGCCCTCCGCGATCCGGGAGCTGTGGGAGACGATGACCAGCCCGACGCTCACGTGCCTCCCGTCGCGGCGTCCGCCGCCGCGCGCAGGATCAGCGCGGTCGAGACCGATCCCGGATCGCGGTGTCCGACGGCGCGCTCTCCGAGGTAGGAGGCGCGTCCCTTCCGCGCCACCAGCGGGTCCGTCGAGGCCGAGCCGCTCTCGGCCGCCGCTGCCGCCGCGTCGAGGATCTGCGCCTCGGACCGACCCTCCGCCTGCGCCTGCCCCGCCGCCTCGACCGCGGGCGTCCACGCGTCGATCATCGTCTTGTCGCCGACCTCGGCCTTGCCTCGCAGCACGACGCCGTCCCGAGCCGCGCCGAGAAGGGCGACCAGCGCGGTGCCGTCGAGCTCCTCGAGCCCCGCGATCGCCCCGGACGCCTTGAGGTACGCGGTCCCGTACAGCGGCCCGGATGCGCCGCCCACGGTGGAGATGAGCGTGGTCGCGACGAGTTTGAGCACCTCGGCAGGGGCGGCGTCCGGGTCCAGGTCGGCCAGCTTGACCACCACCGCCTGGAAGCCCCTTTCCATGTTCTCGCCGTGGTCGCCGTCGCCGATCTCCCGGTCGAGGGAGATCAGCCGGGTCCGCTGCTCCGCGATGACGCGCGCGCTCCGACCGACCCAATCCCGCGCCCATGCGCGTCCGAGGGTCACGCTCAGCGACCCCAGCGCAGCGCCGCGGTCTGCACCGGAGCGTCCCAGAGCTCGGTGAGCTCGGCGTCCAGCTTGAGCAGACTGAGCGAGAAGCCCTGCATCTCCAGGCTCGTGACGTAACTGCCCACGAGGCTCCTGGTCACCGTGATGCCCTGAGCGGCGAGCGACTCGTGCGCGCGGCGGAAGGCGACGTACAGCTCGATGAGCGGCGTGGCCCCCATCCCGTTGACCAGCAGCAGCACCTCGTCGCCGGAGGCGAACGGCAGGTCCTCCACAATCGGAGCCAGGATGCGGTCCACGATCGCGTCGGCCGGTTCGAGGGCGATCCGCTCCCGGCCCGGCTCGCCGTGGATCCCGATCCCGATCTCGATCTCATCGTCGCCGATGTCGAAGCTCGGCTCGCCCGCGTGCGGAACGGTCGGCGCCGTGAGCGCCACTCCCATCGAGCGGGTCGCGGCGTTCACGCGCTGGGCGATCGCCGTGACGGCGTCCAGGTCGTCCCCGCGTTGCGCGGCGGCGCCGGCGATCTTCTCGACGAAGACCGTGCCCGCGACACCGCGGCGCCCCGCGGTGTACAGCGAGTCCTTGACGGCGACGTCGTCGTCGGTGATCACTGCGCGCACCTGGACGCCCTCGGCCTCGGCGAGGTCCGCGGCGGTCTCGAAGTTCAGTACGTCGCCGGTGTAGTTCTTCACGATGTGCAGCACACCGGCTCCGCCGTCGACCGCGAGCGTGGCTGCCAGGATCGGGTCGGGGGTGGGCGAGGTGAAGACGGCGCCGGGAACCGCCGCGTCGAGCATCCCGTACCCCACGAAACCGCCGTGCAGGGGCTCGTGGCCCGATCCGCCGCCGGAGACGAGGGCGACCTTGCCCTGGACAGGGGCGTCGGCCCGATGGATGTGGTCGGGTCCGGTGACCACGGTCAGCAGGCCGGGGTGGGCCAGCGCGACGCCCTGCAGCGCCTCGGCGACCACCGTTCTCGGATCGTTGATGAGCTTCTTCATGGGGGCTCCTCGGCTCGCCGGCGCCCGTCGACGGGCGTGAGGATCGTCGGTGACCCCTCGGCTCGAGTGCAATCTACGCGGCGGCGGGAGTGCGGGAAAGACGCGGCTGCGGACGCGACCGGATGTTCACGTGCGCGAGCGGGCGACGAGGGCGGCGACACCGTCGAGCACGCGCTCCAGGCCGAATCCGTGAGCGCCGTCCGGGTCGCCGAGCCGTTCCGCGACCGCTCCGGCCTCCGCGCCGATGCGCGTGGCCAGCGGGTACTCGTCCTCGTCGACGTACCGGGCGAGCACAGGTCCCACGGTCGCCGACCACCGCTCCCCCTCGGCCTCGCGCACAGCCGCCCGCATCCGCGCCGCAATCGCCTCGGCGGTGGCCGCGCGAACGAACTGGAGCACCAGAGTCAGGCATGAGTCCCGCTCCGTCGCCGAGAGCCCGAGCCCGTGGAACGCCGAGAGCTCCCACTCGTACTTGGCGAGCAGGCCGGGGCCGAGGGGTGGGGGGCTCGGCTGCAGCCGGAGCAGCCACGGATGCCGCGTCAGCAGGTCGCGGTTATCCCCCGCCACGAGACGGAGGCGCTCCCGCCATCCGGCACCGAAGGCCGGTTCGGTCACGGCCATCCCGAGCAGCACCTCGTCGCTCATCAGCGCGACGAGCGCGGCCTTGTCCGGGACGTGCGTGTAGAGGGACATCGCTGCGGAGCCGAGCTGCGCCGCCACGCGGCGCATGCTCACAGCATCCGCCCCCTCCGCGTCGGCCAGGGCGATCCCGGCCGTGACGATCCGCGCGGTCGAGATGCCGGGGCGGCCATCGGCGTCGCGCGGGCGCCAGAGCAGTTCGAGCAGCCGCGCTTCCTGCTCCGCCGCCCCGCTCCCGCCGGCCATGCCGGGAGTGTACGCCGTACGCTCAGCCGGCGCGGGTGGCGGCCACCCAGCGATCGAGGGTCTGGGTCGCGCGTCCGCTGTCCACAGCAGCCGCCGCATCCGCCATCCGGGCACGGAACCGATCCCGGATGTCTCTCTGCACCTCGTCGGCGTCCTGCGCGAGATCCCAGGCGACCAGACCCGCCGCGGCGTTGAGCAGCACGATGTCCCGCACGGGCCCCTCGGCTCCCCCCAGCGTCTCCCGGGCGACCCGGGCGTTGTGCGCGGGGTCCCCGCCGCGCAGCTGCTCCAGGCGGGCGCGCGAGATGTCGAGATCGCCGGGATCGATGTCGTGCTCGTGCACGTCGCCGCGACTGACCTCCCAGAGGTGGCTGTGCCCGGTGGTGGTGAGTTCGTCGAGCCCGTCGTCGCCGCGGAACACCAGCGCGCTCGCCCCCCGCGTCTGGTACACGCCCACGAAGAGCGGGATCTTCTCGGGATCGGCGACGCCCACCGCATTGGCCTCGGCTCGCGCCGGGTTGCACAGCGGCCCGAGGAAGTTGAAGACGGTCGGCACGCCGATCTCGGCGCGCACCGGCGCGGCGTGCCGGAAGCCGGGGTGGAACAGGGAGGCGAAGGCGAAGGTGATCCCCACCTCGCCGAGGATGGCCGCGACGCGCTCCGGCGCCAGGGTGAGGTCCACCCCCAGCTCGGTGAGCACATCCGAAGCCCCGGACGCGGAGCTCGCCGCCCGGTTCCCGTGCTTCACCACCGGGACGCCGGCCGCCGCCGCCACGACGGAGGCCATGGTCGAGACGTTGACGGTGCCGACGCGGTCGCCGCCGGTCCCGACGATGTCCAGCGCCATGGGGTCCACCGGCAGGGGCAGGGCGTTCGCCAGCACCGCATCCCGGAAGCCGACGATCTCCTCGACCGTCTCGCCCTTCGACCGCAGGGCGATGAGGAACGCAGCCAGCTGGGCGGGCGTGGAGCGGCCGGCCATGACCTCCTCCATGGCCCACGTCGCCTCGGCGATCGAGAGGTCCTCCCCTCGGAGCAGCGTGGTGAGCAGGCCGGGCCAGGACGGGTCGGTCGACATGGGCGAAATGCTATCCGCGCGGCTCGCGCCGGCGAGTCGTGCGCCGAACGGTATGCCGAGCCTCCAGCAGCCGCAAACGGCCGCGCCGGTGCCCCCGGTGCCGGGCCCGGGGGTCATAATGGGACGGTGACCGCCACCTCGCTTTCGCGAAGCCCCGTGACCGTCAACCGGCCCAACACCGTGTCGGTCGGGGTCATCGTGTGGCTTGGCAGCGAGGTCATGTTCTTCGCCGGCCTCTTCGCCATCTACTTCACGCTGCGGTCCACGTCGCCCGAGTTGTGGGCGGAGCAGTCCGCCAAGCTCAACGTGCCCTATGCCGCCGTGATCACGGTCATCCTCGTGCTGTCCTCGTTCTCGTGCCAGGCCGGCGTGTTCGCCGCGGAGAAGTTCCGGCCCGTCCGGACGGGCCGGCTCTGGGAGTTCTGGAAGTGGGGGGCGGTCGAGTGGTTCTACTGGACCTTCGCCATGGGGGCGACCTTCGTCATCGGGCAGATCTACGAGTACGCGAACCTCGTCAGCGACGGGGTGGGCCTGAGCATCGACTCCTACGGCTCCGCGTTCTATCTGACCACCGGCTTCCACGGGCTTCACGTGACCGGGGGGTTGATCGCCTTCCTCCTCGTGATCGGTCGGATGTACTCGGTCAAGAACTTCACCCATCGCGAGGCGACCACCTCGATCGTCGTGTCGTACTACTGGCACTTCGTCGACGTGGTCTGGCTCGGGCTGTTCGCCGCGATCTACCTGGTCCGGTGACGCCGTGATCTTCTCCCGCCCCCGCAGGCGCTCGTCATCGCCACTGCACACGGACTCGACACAGGACACCGACTCCATGGTCATTGCTTCCCCCCGACGACGTCGGCCTCGGTCGACACGGACCGGACGGCGTTCGACGCTGGCCTCCGCGGCGCTCCTGCTGATCGGACTCCTCGCCACGGGCGGCGCGTACGCCGCCTTCACCGGGGCAGCGGCGGCCGACAGCAGCGCCAGCGCCAGCATCCGCGGCGCCAACATCACCGACGGGCAGAAGCTCTTCGCCGCCAACTGCGCCACCTGCCACGGCATGGCCCTCCAGGGATCCAAGGCGGGCCCGACGCTGATCGGGGTCGGCGCCGCCTCGGTTGACTTCCAGGTCGGGACGGGGCGGATGCCCCTCGCCGCGAACTCCCCCCAGGGGGAGAAGAAGCCTCGCCAGTTCACCGACGCGCAGGTGAAGAACCTCGCCGCGTACGTCGCCTCGGTCTCGCCCGGCCCGGGCATCCCCGCCGGCAAGTACCTCACCGGCAACGGCAACGTCGCTAAGGGCGCGGAACTGTTCCGCATCAACTGCGCGATGTGCCACAACGTCGCAGGAGCGGGTGGGGCGCTGACCCAGGGCAAGTACGCCCCGAGCCTGAAGGGCTCGACCGCGGCCCACATCTACGAGGCCATGGTCACCGGTCCCCAGAACATGCCGGTCTTCAACGATCAGAACATCTCGCCCGAAGACAAGGCGAACGTGATCAGCTACCTGCAGTACCTCGACAATAACGCCTCGCCAGGAGGCCTCGACCTCGGCAACCTTGGACCCGTCTCAGAAGGCCTCTTCGTCTGGATCTTCGCCCTCGGTTCCATTGTGGGCATCACGGTGTGGCTGACGGCGAAGTCGAACTGAGCGGAGACGACAGCATGGCCGACACCATCCGCGACGCCTCGGGAACCGACTCTGCAGGCGAGGACACCGGGACCGAACGGGAGACCGGCGTGCACTCGACGAGCACCAGCACCGAGGTGGAGACGCGGAGTGAGGCGCCGGGAACGGCGGTCGTCCGCCCGGACGCGATTCCCAATCCGGGCTTCCCGCCGGAGCGGCTGCGTGTAACCGATCTCGATCCGCGCGAGGAGAAGAAGGCGGAGCGAGCGGTATCGCTGTGGTTCGGCCTCGGCATCTTCGGTGCCATCGCCGCGGTCGCCGTCTACGTCGCGTTCCCGCTCGGGAACGGCGATCCTGACGTCAACCGGTGGACGACCTTCGGAATCGGCATGGGAATCGCCCTGGGCCTCCTGGGCATCGGCTTCGGCGCGGTGCACTGGTCCAAGTCGCTCATGGAAGGGCACGACCTCGTCGAGCAGCGCCACACGACCCGCGGTTCGGAGGAGACGAGGGCTCGTGCCGTCGAGGTCTTCAGCCTGGGCAACAAGGAGTCCGGCTTCTCGCGGCGGAAGATGATCCGCAACTCCATGATCGCGGCCCTCGTGGCCTTCCCGTTGCCGGGGATCGTGCTGTTCCGGGGACTGGCTCCGCGGGAGGACCCGAACGAGCTGCTCAAGTTCACGATGTGGAAGAAGGGGACCCGCCTCACGCGTGACCCCTCGGGCACCCCGATCAAGGCGAGCGAGGTGACCATCGGGTCGGCCTTCCACGTCATCCCCGAGGGCCTCAACGAGACAGAGGACCGGCTGGAGGAGAAGGCGAAGGCGGCCGTGCTGCTCATGCGGCTGCGGCCCCAGGACCTCACCATCTCGTCGGGACGGGAGAGCTGGAGTTACGACGGCATCGTCGCCTACTCGAAGATCTGCACCCACGTCGGATGCCCCGTCGCCCTCTACGAGCAGCAGACGCACCATCTGCTCTGCCCGTGCCATCAATCGCAGTTCGATATCACGCGGGAGGCGACCGTGATCTTCGGGCCGGCCAAGCGTCCGCTGCCGCAACTTCCTATCATGGTCGATGACCAGGGCTATCTCGTCGCGCGGAGCGATTTCCGCGAGCCGGTCGGCCCCTCCTTCTGGGAGCGAGAGAACTCATGACGATCGACACCCAAGGCCCCGTCACCACGACGCACGGTCAGGAGCGCGCGGAGGACGCCAGCGTCGTCGGACGGATGGCGAACTACCTCGACGAACGCACCAGCCTGTCCGGCGCGGTCAAGTTCCTCGGCCGGAAGATCTTCCCCGACCACTGGTCGTTCATGCTCGGCGAGGTCGCGCTCTACAGCTTCGTCGTCATCCTGCTCTCGGGCACCTTCCTCACCTTCTTCTTCCAGGCCTCGATGTCGGAGGTGCAGTACGACGGCTCCTACATCCCGATGAAGGGCGTGGAGATGTCGGCGGCACTGCAGTCGACCCTCAACATCAGCTTCGACGTGCGCGGCGGTCTGCTCATCCGGCAGGTGCACTACTGGGCGGCGCTGCTGTTCGTGGCATCCATCGGCCTGCACATGTTGCGCGTCTTCTTCACGGGAGCGTTCCGCAAGCCGCGCGAGCTCAACTGGGTCGTGGGCTTCCTGCTCTTCGTGATGGCCATGGCCGAGGGGTTCACCGGCTACTCCCTGCCGGACGACCTGCTCTCGGGCAACGGCCTGCGCATCATCGACGGCATGGTGAAGGGGCTTCCCGTCGTCGGAACCTGGATCTCGTACCTGCTGTTCGGAGGCGAATTCCCGGGCACCGACATCGTCGGGCGCCTATACACCCTGCACATCCTGCTGCTGCCGGCGATCGTCGTGGCGCTCATCGGCATCCACATGGTGCTGCTCATCATCAACAAGCACACCCAGTTCGCCGGCCCCGGCCGGACCAACGACAACGTGGTCGGAGTGCCGATCATGCCGGTGTTCGCGGCCAAGGCCGGCGGATTCTTCTTCATCGTGTTCGGCGTGCTCATGCTGGTCGCGGCGACGGTGACGATCAACCCGATATGGAACTACGGGCCCTACGACCCATCTCCCGTCTCAGCGGGAACCCAGCCGGACTGGTACATCGGGTTCGCCGACGGCGCGTTGCGCCTGGTGCCGCCCGGTTGGGAGTTCTTGATCGGCCCTTACACCGTTTCGATGAACATCATCGTTCCGGTGCTCGCGCTCCTCGTGCTTCTGGGGGCGGTGGCGGCGTACCCGTTCTTCGAGGCGTGGGTTACCGGCGATCGCCGCGAGCACCACATCGCTGACCGGCCGCGCAACGCTCCGACTCGCACCGCGATCGGGGCAGCGGGACTCACCTTCTACGCCGCGCTCTGGGCTGCGGCCTCCAGCGATATCGTCGCCACGCATTTCCGGCTCTCGATCGAGAGCGTCATCCACCTGTGTCAGGCGCTCCTGATCGCGGGCCCGTTCGTCGCCTTCTTCGTCACCAAGCGCGTCTGCCTTGCGCTGCAGAAGAAGGATCGCGAGATCGCGTTGCACGGCTTCGAGTCGGGCCGCATCGTGCGGCTCCCGGGCGGCGAGTACATCGAGGTTCACCAGCCGCTGTCGGAGTATGAGCGTTGGCGCCTGGTGTCGTACGAGGACTACCAGCCGATCATGCTGCGGCCGGACCGGCGGGGACGGATCACTGCTGGAATGCGGGCGCGAGCGCGGGTGTCGAACTGGTTCTTCGAGGACCGCATCTCCCCGGTCTCGCGTCCGGAACTCGAGGCCTCCCAGCACCACTGATCCCCCGGGACCAGCGCTTGGATATCCGGAAAAGGCCTCGCCGGCGCGTGGCGGCGAAGGAATCCTTCGCTCAGCGCGGATCCTCGTGCACCGCGCCGGAGATCGTATGCGGCGCTGAAGGGTTCAGCCGAAGAAGCGGCGCATGTACTCGGCGCTCTCGTGGTATCCGAGGCGGTCGTAGAACCCGCCGGCACGCCGAGCAGCCACGGTGAGTTGCATGACACCGCGGGCCACGCATTCCTCCTCGACGGCGCGCACGAGGCGCGTGCCCCAGTCCGCGCCCCTGGCGCTCTCGCTGACGACGATCTCCTGCAGCTGCGCCGAAGGACCGTTCGTCGACAGCAAGGGGACAACGGTCATCAGCACGTAGCCGACCAGTTGCGCGTCACCGTCCTCGGCGACGTACACGATGGCGCTGGGATGCTCGCCCGCCAGGTAGGCGGCGACGGTCGCGTCGAACGCGGATCGCTCCAGGGGGAGATAGTGGCCGAGTTGACCGACGAGAGCAAACAGTCCGTCCTCGTCGCCGGCGCGGAAGGTGCGGATCATCAGCGCGCGAAGTTGCCGCGGTAGTACTCGTAGTTCCAGCCGATGACCGCGATGAGCACCAACGGTGCTCCGATCAGAGCGATCCAGATCCCGACCGCGACACCGAGGAAGATCAGCGCCAGCGAGATCCCGAGCAGGAACGGCCACCAGCTCCACGGGCTGAAGTGGCCCTGCTCCGCGTCGCCATCGTCGATGTCAGCGTCGACGCGGTCCTCGGGCAGCGGCCCTCCGATCGAGCGCTGTGTGAGACGCAGGTAGAACTGCAGGAAGAACGCGAGGATCGCCGAGAGGCCGATGCCGATGGCGCCCACCCATTCGATTCGCTGGCCGCCCGAGTCGATGTACGCCCAGAGGATGTAGGCGAAATCCGCCACCAGGAAGAAGACGAACAGGACGGTGAAGAGATTGACGTTGACGCGCATCTACTTGGCCCTGCCTGAACCGACATCGATGACCGGAGCGTCCGGGGCGTCCTTCGCGGGACCGACCCCGATCGGAATTCCCGCCTCCGGGTGATTAAGGTCGAACGCCGGCGACTCCGAGCGGATGCGCGGGATCGAGGTGAAGTTGTGCCGCGGCGGAGGGCAGGAGGTCGCCCACTCGAGCGATCGGCCGAAGCCCCACGGATCGTTCACGGTCACTCTCGGCGCCCGCCGCGCGGTGATGTACACGTTGTAGAAGAAGGGCAGGAGCGAGACGCCGAGCAGCATGGCGCCGATCGTGGAGATCTCGTTGCCCCAGGTGTAGCCGTCGCCCGGCCGGTACTGCGCATACCGGCGCGGCATCCCCATGACCCCCAGCCAGTGCTGAACCAGGAAGGTGGTGTGGAAGCCGATGAACAGCAACCAGAAGTGGATCTTGCCGAGCCGCTCGTTGAGCATCTTGCCCGTCCACTTCGGCCACCAGAAGTAGAAGCCGGAGAACATGGCGAAGACCACGGTGCCGAACACCACGTAGTGGAAGTGCGCGACCACGAAGTAGGAATCCGACACGCCGAAGTCGAGGGGTGGGGAGGCCAGGATGACGCCGGTCAGCCCTCCGAATGTGAACGTGATGAGGAACCCGATGGCCCAGATCATCGGGGTTTCGAACGTGACCGAACCCCTCCACATCGTGCCGACCCAGTTGAAGATCTTCACCCCCGTCGGCACGGCGATGAGCATGGTCATGAGCGAGAAGAACGGCAGCAGCACCGACCCGGTGACATACATGTGGTGCGCCCACACGGTCACCGACAGCGCCGCGATCGAGATCGTCGCGTAGATCAGCGTCTTGTAGCCGAAGATCGGCTTCCGGCTGAATACCGGGAGCACCTCCGAGATGATCCCGAAGAACGGCAGCGCGATGATGTAGACCTCCGGATGCCCGAAGAACCAGAACAGGTGCTGCCACATGATGGCACCGCCGTTCGCGGGATCGAAGAGGTGCGCTCCGAACACCCGATCGGCGCCGAGCGCGAAGAGTGCCGCGGCCAGCACCGGGAAGGCGACGACGACGAGGATCGAGGTGACCAGGATGTTCCAGGTGAAGATCGGCATCCGGAACATGGTCATTCCCGGTGCCCGCATGGTGATGATCGTGGTGATGAAGTTGACGGCGCCCAAAATCGTCCCGAACCCGCTCATCGCGAGGCCGAATACCCAGAGATTCCCGCCGAGCCCGGGCGTGAAGGTGGTGCTGGAGAGCGGCGCGTAAGCGGTCCATCCGAAGGACGCCGCTCCGCCGGGAGTGAAGAAGCCGCCGACCGCAATCAGCGAGCCGAAGAAGTACAACCAGTAGGCCAGCGCGTTCAGCCGGGGGAACGCCACATCCGGCGCTCCGATCTGCAAGGGCATGACGACGTTCGCGAAGCCGGCGAACAGCGGTGTCGCGAACATCAGCAGCATGATCGTGCCGTGCATCGTGAACAGCTGGTTGTACTGTTCGCGGGTCGTCAGCACGTCCAGCTGGGGGGTGAACAGCTCGGCGCGGATGACGAGCGCCATCACCCCGCCGACGCAGAAGTAGGCGAACGAGGTGATCAGGTACAGGTACCCGATCGTCTTGTGATCGGTGGTGGTGATCCACCGCACGACGACGTTGCCTTTGCGGGCGGGGAACGATCCGCGCGACGCCGTGCGAGTCGAGGAGGCGGTGCCGACCGGCGGCTCGGCGGTAGTGGTCATGGGGTCGTCACCTTCCGAGAGCCTGTCGTCGTATCGCCTTCGGGCTGTCCTCCCGGGATGAGCGTGGTGCTCTCGCCGTTGCCGGGAAGGTTGGTGTTGGCGTTGTACTGGTCGCCGATGGTGCCCGTGTTGCCCGCCTCGCGGAGAAGGCTCATCTGACGCTCGTACTCGTTCACACTCACCACCTTGACGCGGAAGAGCATGAGCGAGTGGTACTCGCCGCAGAGCTCGGCGCACTTGCCCTCGTACGTCCCGGTCTTGTTGACCGTCACGTATTCGTGGTTCACCTGCCCGGGAATCATGTCCTTCTTGTAGAGGAAGTCGACGACATAGAAGGAATGCGCCACGTCTCGGGCGCGGATGTTGAACTGGATCTTCTTCCCCACCGGCAGGTACAGGGTGGGGAGCGTCGAGTCCTGGATGTTCTCCTGCTGGTCGGTGCGCGCCTGCGTGCCCTGGAAGTAGACCTTGCTGGTGTCGTATTGGAAGTCCCACGCCCAGCGCTTGCCGTACACGGTGATCGTGTAATCGGGCTTGTTCGGTTTCTCGATGTCGGCCTGATCGCGAGCCGTGAAGGCGAAAAAGCCGATCACGAGGATCAAGGGGACGACCGTGTAGAAGATCTCGATCGGCATGTTGTACCGCAACTGGATGGGCAGGCCGGTCTGGCCCTTCCGGCGGCGATAGGCCACCGCCGCCCAGATGATCACGCCCCACGTCACGACGCCGACCGCGAGGAGCACGATCCACGAGTTGACCCAGAGGCTCGTGATCTCCCCGGTGTGGTTGGTGGTGTTCGGGTCGCCCGGCAGGAACCCGTTCAACTGCTGCTGCGTGCACCCGCCCAGGATCACCGTGCCGGCCGCGGCGATCGGCACCACCGCCCAGCGCGCCAGAGTGCTGCGGCGCCGGCCGTCTCGACCGGGGATTCTGCGGGGTTCTCCGCGCACGACGGACCTCTCAGGAGGGGGCAGGTACCCGGTCAGTCTATAACCGCCGCGGGGTCCCGAACGCGTGGTCGGGACCCCGCGCGAGCGGTTCGAGACGGACTAGTGGAAGCTGTCGCCGCAGGCGCAGCTCCCCTGCGCGTTCGGGTTGTCGATCGAGAAACCCTGCTTCTCGATGCTGTCCTCGAAGTCGATCGAGGCGCCGTCGAGATAGGGCACGCTCATGCGGTCCACCACCAGCTCGACCCCGTCGAATTCGGCGATGGCATCGCCGTCGAGCTCACGCTCGTCGAAGAACAGCTTGTAGATGAGCCCCGAGCATCCCCCGGGCTCGACCATGATGCGGAGTCGGAGGTCGTCACGCCCTTCCTGCGTCAGCAGGCTCGCCACCTTGCCGGCGGCCGTCGGGGTGAGCGTCACGCCGTGGGCGGCCGTGGGGTGCACAGCGGTGTCGAGGGTGTCGGTCATGCCGTCAGTGTAAACGAGCACGGCGTTCTGGCGTTGGAGGAGCGAGCGCCGCCGCAGACCGCCGGACTCAGCGCCGCGCGTCGAGCCGGGCGAGCAGAAGGGCTTCGGCGAGCATCGCCCGGTGCAGCGCTCCGACGTGCACCGACTCGTTCGGGCTGTGCGCGCGCGAGTCGGGATCCTCCACCCCGGTCACCAGGATCTCCGCGTCGGGAAAGCGGGCGACGAGCGCGGAGATGAACGGGATGGAGCCGCCGATGCCCATGAGCACCGGCGCGGTGCCCCACGCCTCCTCCATCGTCGCCAGCGCGTCCGCCACCGCCGGCCCCCCGGTGTCCACGAGGAACGGGTCGCCGAGGTCGACGTCGGAGAATTCGACGCGGGCGCCGAACGGAGCGTGCCCTCGGAGGTGACGTTCCAGCGCGCCGTAGGCGTCGGCGGCGGATTGGCCGGGCGCCACCCGCATGCTGAGCTTGAACCGCACGCTCGGCTGCAGAGTGTTGGAGGCGTTGCGGATGCTCGGGGCGTCGATCCCCGTGATCGTGATGGAGGGTCTGTTCCACAGACGGGACAGGATGCTCCCCCGGCCGATCGGGCCGACCCCCTCGAGCAGCCCGGTCTCCTCGCGCAGCTGCGCGTCGCCGTACTCGGGCGTGGGAGCGTCGCGGACCGCGAGGCCCTCGACGACGACGCTGCCCTCTTCATCCCAGAGCGTTCCGAGGAGACGGACGGCGGCGAGCATCGCATCCGGTACCGCGCCGCCGAACATGCCGGAGTGCGACGCGTGCTCGAGGGTGGACACGGTGACGTTCACGGTCGCGTTGCCGCGAAGCGCGACCGTGAGCGCCGGGACCGTGGTCGACCAGTTCCCCGAGTCGGCGACGACGATCGCGTCCGCGCGGAGGGCGTCCTCGTGGTCGGTGAGAAAGGCCTCGAAGCTGCGCGAACCCCACTCCTCCTCTCCCTCGAAGAACAGCGTGATCCCGAGATCGGGCTCGCCCCCGCGCACATCGGCGAGCGCCCGGATCGCCGCCAGGTGGCTGACGATGCCTGCCTTGTCGTCGGCGACGCCCCGGCCGTAGATGCGCTCACCGCGCACCGTCGGCTCGTAGGGGGCGCTGTCCCAGAGCTCCGGATCGCCGGGCGGCTGCACGTCGTGGTGGGCGTAGAGCAGCACGGTCGGCGCTCCGGCTCGCGCGGCCCGCGTCGCGAGGACCGCGGGTTTGCCGGGCCGGCCCGACGGCTCGGCCGAGGAGGTGACCTCGACGCTCTCGAACAGACCGGTCTCGCGCACCATCTCGGCGATCGCGTCGGCGCTGCGCCGCACCTCGTCCGCGTCGAACCCGTCGAACGCGACCGACGGGATGCGCACCAGCCGCGACAGCTCCGCGATCGCGGCGGGGAGCCCGGCGTGAACCGCCTCGCGGAGCGCCGCAGCGTGCGGGGTGGTGCTCTGGACGGACCCGGTGCTCTCGGACGACGGGGAAGGCATGCGGCTAATCTAGGGGCGCCGCATCCGCCCCGCTCGGGGGCGAGCGGGGCGCGAGAGGACACCGTGTTCGGCAGAGGGAAGCAGACCGCGGCCGAGGCGGAGCCCGTCGCCTCGGAGATCGGCAAGGGGCGCTCGACCCCCAGCCGGCGCGAGCGGGAGGCCGCCAACCGGCGGCCGCTCGTGCCCACGGACCGGCGGCAGGCGTCCCGCGAGAACCGGAGCAAGTCCGCCGCGGCGCGGGAGCGGGCGCGCATCGGCATGATGAACGGCGAGGAGAAGTACCTTCCCGTCCGCGACCGCGGTGCACAGAAGCGTTTCGCCCGGGACTACATGGATGCTCGGTACAGCTTCGGCGAGTTCGTGCTGCCGCTCGCGGTGCTCGTCGTGATCAGCTCAGCCCTGCCCCCGGAGATCGGGCAGCTCCTCATCTTCGGGGTGTGGGCGTACTTCGCTCTCAGCATCATCGACTTCGTGATCGTCGGCCACCGGATCACCCGGCGGCTGGACGCGAGGTTCGGCGACAAGACCGAGCGCATCCGCTTCTACGTCGCGATGCGCGGGATCTACCCGCGCTTCATGCGCGCGCCGAAGCCGCAGGTCAAGCGCCGCCAGTTCCCGACGCTGTAGGCCATTCGAGCCGGGCGCGGTACTGGATCACCCAAGAGACACGGCACCGGCACGACGCTGCGCAGCGCGAGTCGACGCGCTTCGCCGCTTCCTCCGGTCAGCGTCCGCCGGTGAGACGCTGCCCGCGCAGTCCTCGATCGAGCCGTCGCGCCCACAGCGGCCCGGCATAGAGGAAGGCGGTGTAGCCCTGGACGAGCGCCGCGCCCGACTCCAGACGCTGCCGGACGTCGGCCGCGGTCTCCACTCCCCCGACGGAGACGATCGCCAGCTCGGCAGGCAGTTCGTCGCGCAGCAATCGCAGGAGTTCCACCGCGCGCCGCGCGACCGGCGGCCCGGAGAGACCGCCGTCTCCCGCGGCATCCACGATGCTCCGGGAGGTCTCCAGACCCACTCGGGAGCTGGTCGTGTTGGTTGCCACCACCCCCGCGAGCCGCAACTCTACGACGAGCGCCGCGATCCCCCGCACCTCGTCGTCGCCCAGGTCGGGGGCGATCTTCACCAGCACAGGAGTCGCGCCCGCCGCCTCTCGCACCGCCGCGAGGAGGGGCGCCAGCCGGTTCAGGTCCTGCAGCTCCCGCAGACCGGGGGTGTTGGGCGAGCTGACGTTGACGACGAGGTAGTCGGCCACCGGGGCGAGCGCCCGGGTCGATCGGAGATAGTCCCCGATCGCGTCGTCGAGCGCCACCATGCGGCTCTTGCCGATGTTCACGCCGATGATCGGGCGGTGACGGCGTTGGTGCAGCCGCGCCAGCCGCGCGGCGACCACCTGCGCGCCGTCGTTGTTGAACCCCATCCGGTTGATCAGCGCGCGATCCTGGATCAGGCGAAACAGGCGCGGACGCGGATTCCGGGGCTGCGCCAGGGCCGTCACCGTGCCGACCTCCACGTGGCCGAATCCGAGGGCACCAAGTCCGAGGACCGCGTGGCCCGCCTTGTCGAATCCTGCCGCGACGCCGAACGGAGAGGGGAATCGCAGCCCGAGCGCCTCGACCGCGAGCGACGGGTCGGGACGGCATGCACGCCCGATCGCGGCGCGAAGGGGACCGAGACCGAGCATCCGGATCACGAGGTAGCCGAGATGGTGGGCGCGCTCCGCGTCGAGGCGCCGCAGGACGAGTCGGAAGAGCAGGGCGTACATCTGCGCCCGGCTAGCGGGCGGGCTCGTCGGCCGAAGTCGGCTCGAGGAGGCTGTGCTCGGGGTCGTGGGAACGGCGGAGCCGGGTGATCGCCGCGTCGAAGTCGTCGAGCGACTCGAACCCCTGGTACACGCTCGCGAAGCGGAGGTAGGCCACTTCGTCCAGCTCGCGCAACGGCGGCAGGATCGCCAGGCCCACCTCGTTCGCCTCCACCTGGGCGGCGCCGGACGCGCGAACCGCCTCCTCCACACGCTGCGCGAGAAGCGACAGGTCGGCATCGGTCACGGGACGGCCCTGACAGGCCTTCCGCACTCCGGTCACGATCTTCTCTCGGCTGAACGGCTCGATCACCCCTGATCGTTTGATCACGCTCAGGCTCGCGGTCTCGGTGGTGCTGAATCGTCGGCCGCACTGCGGGCACTGCCGACGCCGACGGATGCTGGTGCCGTCGTCGCTCGTGCGGGAGTCGATGACACGGGAATCGGAGTGACGGCAGAACGGGCAGTGCATGGCGGCATCCAGCCTACGCGTCGAAGTGCGCCGTGACGGCTTCACCGTGCGC
>JACRGJ010000125.1 GCA_016212425.1 Micrococcales bacterium
CCCGCGGCAGCGCCCGCCGCCGCCCAGGAACCCGCTGCGGAGTCCGCGCCGGCGCCGTCCCGCGACCGCGACCGCGACCGCGACCGAGACCGCGGCCGGCGCGGACCGCGTGCGCCGCGCATGCCGGGGGCCGAGGCTCCACGCGATGCCGGCCGCGCCGGAAGCGAGCCCGAGTTCTGGGAGCGCTACGCTCCCTCCACCGCGACGACGGCCCCCGCGCCCGCCGAGCCCCTCCCGCCCGCCGAGCCCATCGAGCCCGCCGAGTCGTCTCCTGCGCACACGGAGCCGACCTCGCCCGGAAGCGACGAGGAGGACTCCGGGCCCGAGCAGGAAGGCATGACCACCCTGTACGTGAACGTCGGCCGTCGCGACGGCGTGCGCGCCGCGGAGCTCGCCCGGATCGTCCGGGAACGCACCGGCCTCGCCGACGGCGACATCGGCAAGGTCCGGGTCCGGCAGCGCCACACCTTCGTGGGCATCCGGACCGACCGGCTGGAGCACGCGATGTCCACGCTCGCGGGCACGCCCTGGGGCGATCGGACGATCAGCGTCGAGCCAGCGAAGGCGGGGCGGCCGTGATGCGACGTGTTTCGGCGGTCGCGCTCGCGGTCGCGCTCGCGCTCTCGGCCCTGGGCGCGTGCAGCGACGATCCGCCGCCCGAGACGACTCCTCGCGGGGCGCTCGGCGCTGCCCCCCCTGGCGTCGAGACTCCTGCGCCGCTCGCGGCACCCGGAACCGGGGCGCCTGCTGCGGTGCCTCCGCCCGCGTGGGCGAGGACGACCGGCGCGCCTCCGCCGAACGCGGCGCCGACGGACGGTGGGCTTCGGACGACACCGGACGGATCTGCGGCCGTGGTCAACGAGGATCACGAGCTCGCGGCGGCGGTCGAGCAACTCGGACGACCGATCGCGTCGTGCTTCCCGCCCTCGCTCGCGAACGCGCCAGATGTCGACATCGACTTCCAGATCTCGGTCAGCGGCCTCGTGACGCGCACGGAGGTGACCGGCCAGGGGGCCGATCGCACCGTCACCGAGTGCGTCCGCAGGGTCGCCGAGACCGTTCGCTTCCCCACGCAGGACAGCCCGCGCGCCTTCCGCTATCCCCTGCGGTTGCGTCGTGCGGACGCAGGGACGCCCGCGCCACGGTAACCCTCGGAGGTCGCCGCAGAGTCGGGTAAGATTCGCGGTTGATGGATTCTCGCCGCCGTGGGCCGGGAGGACCGTCGGATCCGCCCCGCGTGCCGCAGCGCGAGGGTACCGGCGCCCTGCGCCTGTGGGGCGACGAGTCGCTTCGCGACGGCACTCCGCCCCACGGGAGCGAGGCGGGCTACCGGCCGGCGGTGGCTGAGCCCGTGCCCGTCGGTGGGCTCGACCCGACCGATCCCGCGGTGACACTGCCCGAGGGCACCGAGATCCCGATCCAGGTCGCCGAGCAGCCGACCGACCCCGAGGCGGCCGCCATCTGGGACCGCGCGTTCGTCGCCGAGCCCAAGGCCCCCGCGCTCGTCCTCGGTCCGGACGCGAAGCCGTCGAGCCAGGTGGAGGCCCGGGACCAAGCCACGATCGCGATCCGCACGCCCGAAGCGCCCGCGCCGCGCCGCCGAAGCGTCGGGCCCATCCTGGCGCTCATCGGGCTCGTCATCGGGGCAGGCGCCGGCGTCGCCGTCTGGAAGCACCTGCGCGAGGAGCAGACGGTGGACGCCCTCGCGCGCGCCCTGCTGCGGTCCAGGTCCGACACCGTCGCGGGCAACCTCGAATCGATCGAGGCGCTCGAGGCGCTGCACCGCGACAACCCGGCGCGGCTCGACGTCCGCGACGCGCTCGCCGAGCGGACCGGGATCTTCGCGCTCCGCTTCGATCCGTCCGGGCCCGCACGCCAGCAGGCCGCGACCCTCGCGCGTGCGAGCGGCTCGTCGCCCGGGCTGCTCGTCGCGCGCGCGGCAGAGGCGCTGCTCCGCGGGGACATCGCCTCCGCCGAGCAGATCGCGACGCGCGGGCTGTCGGGCGGAGCTCGGTCGGCCGCGCTCGCCTACGTCCGGGCGCGCGCACGGCTCGACGCCGCCCAGCCCGACGCCGCCATCCAGGATCTCCAGTGGGCTGAGAACGCCGAGCCTTCGTGGCCTGCTCCCGTCGCGCTGCGGATCGACGCCGAGCGTCTGGCCGGCCGGCTCGTCGACGCACGCGAGTCGCTCGTCGAGCTGCGGCAGCACGCGCCCGCGTCCACCGAGCTCGCCGTGGTCGAGGCGCGCGTCGAGGTCGACGCGGCGTTGCTCGCGCCGCCACAGGGTGCGCTCGCCGCCGCGCGCCAGCGCCTCGACGGCGTCGTCACCAAGCTGGACTCCCGCGCGCGTGCGCCGGTCGCGCGCCTCAGGCTCGCCGGAGCACGGATCGACCTGGCCCGCGGCGCCGCGACGCCCGCGCTCGAGACGCTGCGCACGCTCGCTCCGGCGCTGGGCTCCTCCCCGGAGCTCATCCGCGCGCTCGCGCAGGCGCAGGCAGTCTCCGGAGATCCGGCGTCCGCCGTCCACACTCTGTCGGCCTCACCGCCCGCGGATCAGGAGGCCACGTGGATGCGGGCCCAGGTGCTGCTGCAGCTCGAGCGCCCCGCCGAAGCGCGCGCCGAGCTCGGCCGTCTCGGCGATGGCGCGACAACCGACCGGCGGCATCTCGTCCTCGGGATGTCCGCGTGGATGGACCTCGACTCGGACCGTGCCGCGCAGGAGCTCGGGGCGCTCGACTTCAGCACGCTGGCCGGGCCGCTCGCGGACGACGCCACCGTGACCTTCATCGGCGCGCTCTCGGAGACCGTGGAGTGGAAGAGGGTCGGCAACGCCGTCCAGCGCCTGGGAGCCCACGACACGCGCCCGTGCGCACGGTCGATCCTGCTCACCATGTGGGCGAACGAGCGCGGCGCCCTCGAGGTCCTGACGAGCGCGACGCGCACGGCGGAGGAGGGAGCGCTGCCGGCCTGCGTCGCGCGCTTCACCGGTCGGCTGATCCTCGGCGCGGGAGACACCGAGGCCGCGGTGCTCCATCTTCGGCGCGCGGCCGGCAGCGGACGCCCCTCGGACGGGATCGCCCTCGCCGAGGCGCTGTGGCGACACGAGGGGCGCGAGGCCGCGCTCACGGCCGTGCGTCGGATCGTCGACATGGCGCCGACGGCTCCGCGCACGCTGCTGCCCCTCGTCGAGCTCCTGGGTGGGCTCGACGCCCGCCCCGAGCTGTCGCGGGCGATCCTGGGTGCCGGGGATCCGGCGCTCCGGGCCGCGCTGCTCGCCCGCGGCCTGCGCGCGGCCGGAGACGTCGCCGGGGCGACCGCGGCGCTCGAGGGCGTGGGCGGCTCTGCAGTCGTGCAGGCCGAGATCGCCCGCACGGCGCTCGATCGGGGCGACGCGGCCGCGGCCGTGGCCGCCTCGGGCCCGGCGCTCGCGGTCCCGCCCGCGCTTCGCCTCGAGGCCGTCACGACGCGCATCCTCGCGCTCCAGGCCGCCGGCGACCTTCGACAGGCCGATCGCCTGCTCGAGCTCGAGCTCTCGCGCGCACAGACGGAGCGGGGTGATCGCCAGGCGGTGTTCGATCTCCGCCTGCAGCGCGCCTCCCTCGAGCTCGGGCGCGTCCCGCCCGACCTGGGCAAGATCGCAAACGAGCTCGGCTTCGTGCGCGACCAGATGTCCGTCGGCTCGCCAACCCCGCCCTATCTGTCGGGCCAGCTCGCCGAGAGGCTGGGGCAGCGCACTGAGGCTGCGCGCCTGTACCGGGTGGCGCTGGCCATCGATCCCACGGATCGGCGCGCGTTCGCCGCGCTCGAGCAGCTGCAGGATGTCACGGACGCCGACCGGGCGCTGCATCTTCGGTCGTTCCCGGAAGCGCAAACCCGTTGAACTCCTCGGGCGCTGCCCCTACCATGGCCGGACCGATGCTCACGGGAGGCAGGACTTGAGCGCCGGACCGAGGGAAGCTGGGCAACGGTCGGCGGTCCCCGTCCCTGCGACGGGGAGCGTGCTGGGCGGCCGCTTCGAGGTCGTGGCCCGGGCCGGAGCGACGGTGCTGGGTGACGTCTTCAAGGCGACGGACAAGAAGACCGGCAAGACCATCGCCCTTCGCATCCTCCCGCGCACCGCGTTCGGGACAGCCAGCGAGGTCGACGCGCTGCGCCAGAACGTCAAGCTCGCGACCACGCTCACGCACAAGAACGTCGTCGCGACGTTCGGGATGGGCGTCGACCCCGGAGGCGTCAAGTTCGTCGCCACCGAGCTCGTCGACGGCCACACGCTGCGCGAATCGCTCGCCGAGCGGCACGCACAGGGTCGCGCGTTCGGCCTCCACGCCGCCTACAACGTGGTGGCGCTCGTCTGCAACGCGGTCGGTTACGCGCAGACGAAGATCGTGCACGGCGGACTCAGCCCCGACTCCGTGCTCGTCGGCCGTTCGGGCCGCGTCAAGGTCGCGGACTTCGGCATCCTCGTCGCGCTTCCGGCCGCGGAGCGCCAGCGCGTCCTTCAGGCCCGTGGCGCCGAGGCCTACGTCGCTCCCGAGGCGGCGACGCAGGCGCCGACCCCCGCGGCCGACGTGTACGCGATCGGCGTCCTGTTCTTCGAGCTCCTCGTGGGCCGCGTGCCGAGCGCGCCGACCGAGACGCTGTCGGCCGCGCTGCCGGGTCTCGGGCCCGAGCTCGACGGCGTCCTCGCGCAGGCGCTGGCGCCGAGGCCCGACCAGCGGTTCGCGGCCGCGGCCGACCTCAAGGCGGCGCTGCACGCCGTCGTGGCGGCCACGCCGACGCAGCCGTCCGAGTCGAACGACCTCGACGGCATCGACGTGGAGATCGACGTCGAGCCCACGGGCGAGCAGCGCCTCTCGCCTGTGCCCAAGGCGCCGGCCTTCACGGCCCCCGCCCCGGCGCAGCGTCCGGCGGCGCCGCCTCCGCCCGCCCGTGGAGCGCCCGCACCGCCCGCCCCCGTCGAGCCGCCGCCGAAGGTGGGCGCGCGCATGGCCGTGGACGCACCCGTGCGCGCCTCCGTGCCCCCCGGCGCGTCACCCGATGCCGCGCAGGTCGTCGACCTCGCCGCGCTGCTGGGAGAGATCACGGCGCACGACGCCGAGCGCTGGATGGTCCAGAAGGACCGCCTCGATCACGGCCCATTCAGCGCCCGCGAGCTGGTGCAGCAGATCCTGCGCGGCGAGGTCCTCGAGGACCACATCGCGGTCAACATGGACTCGGGCGAGCGCAAGAAGGTGCGCGCGTGGGCCGAGTTCAAGCACTTCGCCGAGGAGTACCGCGTCCGCAAGGCCAAGCAGGACGCGCAGGTGGCCCTCGAGAAGTCCGTCAAGACCGAGAAGCACGGCAACGCGGCCAAGATCCTGCTCGCCGTGATCATCCTGGTCGTCATCGGCGGCGGCACCGGCGTGTACTTCTGGAGCCGACAGGCCGCAGGCGCCGGCGACACGACGCCCGACGAGCTCGCGGACCTCTTCGCGGCCGGCCGGATCGAGATCAAGGGCGCGGCGGGGATCCTGCCGACGCCGCGCGGCGGGTTCCGGCGAGGCGGTGGCCGCCCCGGCGGCGGCGCGCGGGCCGTCGGCCCAGGCGGGTCCCTGTCGTACGAGGACGCGATGAACCAGGCCGTCGACCTGGGCAACGTCGAGCAGGGCGGCGGCGAGCAGACGCTCACCGCCCAGCAGGTCGCGGGCACGATGAACGGGAACGTGCGGCGCTTCGCCCGCTGCATCGGCATCGAGGGCGCGTCGCACAACGTCTCGATGAGCCTCGCCATCGCCGGCAGCGGTCAGATCGTGGGCGCAACGGTGTCGAGCGGCTCGCCCGCGTTCCAGCAGTGCGTGGCCGCTACGGCGCGCGGCATCCGGATGCCGCCTTTCAGCGCACCCCGGATGGGCGCGAGCTACAACTTCTCCTGGTGACGTGAGAGCCGCGGTCCGCACCGTCGTCGCAACACTGTCGGTCGCGGCGCTCGTCGCGTGCGAGCGCGTGCCCGTGCAGAGCGGCGTGCCCGAGCGCGCGGCCAACGAGATCCTCGTCGTCCTCGACGAGGCGGGCATCGCCGCCCGCAAGGAGCGTGACACGGGCGCCGGGGCCGGGGCGCGCGCCCAGGCGTGGTCCGTGACCGTCGGCGCGAGCGACGCCGGTCACGCGTTCCAGGTCCTGTCCGACCACGCCATGCCCCGCGAGACGCCCCCGGGGTTCGCCGACGTCCTGTCCGGCGACAGCCTCATCCCGACCGCCGCCGAGGAGCGCGTCCGCCACCGGCAGGCGCTCGCCGGAGAGATCGCCCGCACGCTGGAGTCGGTCCGCGGCGTCGTCGAGGCCCGTGTTCACCTCGGGCTCCCCGAGCCCGTGGACCTCGTCACCACGGCGGACGACGCGGGGCCGCGGCCGACCGCGTCGGTGCTGCTCCAGACCGCGACGGTGGCGCCGCCCCTGCCGCTCGACGACGTGCGCCGCGTGGTCTGCGGCGCCGTGCCTGGCCTCGAGCCGGCCGCGGTCAACGTGGTCTTCGTCGCCGAGCCGCCACCCGCGCGCCCGCCGACGGACGGGCTCGTCTCGATCGCCGGGATCCGGGTCGCACCATCGAGCGTCCCGGGCCTGCGCGCCATGCTGGGCGCGGCCCTCGTGGCGATCGTCCTTCTGGCGGCGGGGCTCGTCGCGACGACGCTGCGCCGCAGGCTCCCCCGTGCCCCCAAGGAGCTCGCGTGACATGCCCGAAGCGCCGAAGAAACTCCGCGAAGCCCTGGACGCTCTGCCGATCTGCGAGGCCCTGACCGCCGACGAGAAGCAGCGCCTGGCGGACGCCCTCGAGCCCCTCGCGGTCAACCGCGGAGACGCGGTCTTCAAGGAGGGCTCGGAGTCGAAGGCGATGTACCTGCTCGTGCGCGGGAAGGTCGAGGTCCGGCTCCTCAAGCGCGACAAGCCCATCGCGGTGCTCCGCGCGCCGAGCGTCTTCGGTGAGATGGGCGTCCTGACGTCGTCGGCGCACTCCGCGACCGTCAGCGCGGTCTCGAGCGTCGAGATCTACGCGCTCAGCGCCCTCCGCTTCGAGGAGTTCCTGAAGTCGCAGGACGTGATGGCCTACAAGGTCGGCTTGAACCTCGCGCGCCTCCTGGCCGCGCGCCTGCGTGACGTCGACGAGCAGCTCGCGGGCAAGTCCGGCGCGGGCGAGTTCGCGAGCGTTCGCGACCGCCTGCTGCGCGACTGGAGCTACTGACGCCCGGGCTACCCCCCGCGCGCCCGATCGCGATACCCTGACACCGTGCGCAATCGGCACGCACGCTTACTCTCGGCGCCCCAGCGCTTCGGGAAGTACGAGCTCCTCGAGCTGGTTGGCAAGGGCGGCATGGCCGAGGTGTTCCTCGCGCGCGCGTCGGGACCGAAGGGCTTCGCTCGCCAGCTCGCGATCAAGCGCATCCTGCCGCACATGTCGCAGGACGAGGAGTTCGTGGAGATGTTCGTCCACGAGGCCAAGCTGTCGGCCGCGCTGACGCACGGCAGCATCGTCCCCATCTACGAATTCGGCGAGGTCGATGACCAGCTCGTCCTCGCCATGGAGTACGTGGACGGCACGAACCTGCGCACCCTGCAGCGGGAGGTGCGGCTCCGCTGCGACCGGTTCCCGCCCGAGGTCGCGGTGTACGTGGCCGCCGAGGTCCTGCGCGCCCTCGGCCACGCACACGCGCGCAAGGACCACGACGGCAGCCCGCTCGGTCTCGTTCACCGCGACGTCTCCCCGTCGAACGTCCTTCTTTCGCGCGGCGGCGAGGTGAAGCTGTGCGACTTCGGGATCGCCAAGGCTGCGTCCCGCCACACGGTCTCGGGCCGCCTGAAGGGTAAGTTCTCGTACATGTCGCCGGAGCAGGCGAACGGCAAGGCCGTCGACGCCCGCAGCGACCTGTTCTCCGTCGGCGTCGTGCTCTGGGAGATGCTGTCCGGGTCCAAGCTCTTCCAGGGCGACAGCGACCTGTCGGTGCTCGATCAGGTGCGCGCCGCCGAGATCCGCGAGCTGCCGCCGCTCGGCGTCCACGGCGAGGACCTGCTGCGCAAGACGGTGGAGCGCGCGCTCCAGCCCGACCCGGCGGACCGCTTCCCGGACGCGTCGACCTTCGCGACGCCGCTGCGCACCTTCCTGGCGCAAGCCGCGGACGTCGATCCGTCCCAGCTCCTCGCGGCGCTCGTCTCGAGCGTCGACGGCACGGACGGGTCCTCCCCGGAGGCGACGCCGCAGAGCGGAGTCGCCCCATCGAAGGTCGCCCCCGAGCCGCCCGCGCCCGAAGCGGAGCGGACGACGGGCGACGTCGGGCCGCGCAGCGAAGCGCCGAAGCCCCCGCAGGTTTCCGCGGAAGCGCACGTCGCGCGGTCCGATCTTCGCGCGGCGATCCCGCGGCGTCGCGCCCTTCTGTGGGCGGCGGGCGCCGTCGCCTTGACGGGGCTCGTCGTGCTCGTCGCGCTCCTCGCCTCCTCCGACGAGCCACCGGCGCTCGTCGCGACGCCCCTCGCGCCGGAGGGCTCGACGTTCGCGCCCCGCGCCG
>JACRGJ010000130.1 GCA_016212425.1 Micrococcales bacterium
GAAGCCGTTCAGCGTGGTGCTCTTCGACGAGATCGAGAAGGCGCACCCGGACATCTTCAATTCGCTGCTCCAGATCCTGGAGGAGGGGCGTCTGACGGATGGTCAGGGTCGCGTCGTCGACTTCAAGAACACCGTGATCATCATGACCACGAACCTCGGCACGAAGGACATCACCGGCGGACCCGTCGGCTTCACGCTGGAGGGCTCGTCCGACAACTCCTACCGGGCGATGCGGGCGAAGGTGGTGGAGGAGCTCAAGAAGCACTTCAAGCCCGAGTTCCTCAACCGCGTGGACGAGACGATCGTGTTCCCGCAGCTGTCCCGCGAGGAGCTGCTGCAGGTCGTCGACCTGTTCCTGGGGCGGCTCGGCGAGCGGCTGCTGGATCGCGACATGACGATCAAGGTGACCGACCCGGCGAAGATCCGCCTCATCGAGCTCGGCTGGGAGCCCTCGCTCGGCGCCCGTCCGCTGCGCCGCGCGGTGCAGCACGAGATCGAGGACCGCCTCTCGGAGGAGATCCTGCACGGCAAGCTCACCGCCGGCGACCACGTGCTGGTCGACTTCGACGGCACCGAATTCGCGTTCACGACCGAGCGTCAGCCCGGCCGGGAGCTCACGGAGGCCGCCGCCGCGATCGAGGCGTAAGCCCCCGCATCCGCCTTCCGCACCCGGGCCCCGTGTCCGGGCCCCGGGACCCCGCACCGCCCAGAGGCCCCAACACGCCGCAACGCCCCGCGGGGTAGCGGCGGGGGGTGGCCTTTCGGCGAGTGTCGGCGAGGGCGCGCTGCGGAGGGCGCGCGTCCGGGAGGGTGCGGCGCGTGAGGCGAGGCGCGGGTTTCTCCGGATGAGACGCGCGCGGGCGTTGGATTCGTGCACTGCGGGGTCGCTGCTCCGGAGAAAGCCGTGCGGATAGGGTGAGCCGGTGCCTCCCGAGTCGCCCGCGCCCGTCGGCTTCCGGGTGCGGCGGGCTCGCACCGCGGACGTACCCCGCATCCAGGCGCTCGTCGATCCGCTCGTGCAGCAGGGGATCCTGCTCGGCAAGGAGCTCGTGGACCTCTACGCCGACGTGCAGGAGTTCCGCGTCGCCGAGACCGACGACGGCCGGGTGGTCGGATGCGGCGCCCTGCACGTGTTCTGGCAGGACCTCGGCGAGGTGCGCACGCTCGCGGTGAGTCCGGAGTGGCGCACGAACGGGGTCGGCTCGGCGATGCTCCGCTCGCTCGAGGGCGAGGCGCTCGAGCTGGGGCTCAGCCGCCTGTTCTGCCTCACCTTCGAGCGCACCTTCTTCGCCGCGCAGGGGTACGTGGAGGTGGGGGAGGGAGTGGTGCCTCCCGAGGTGTACACCGAGCTCGTGCGCTCGCACGACGAGGGTGTCGCCGAGTTCCTCGATCTCGCCCGGGTCAAGCCGAACACCCTCGGGAACGCGCGGATGCTGAAGTCGCTGGTCTGGTCGCCGCGCTGACGCTGCGAGAGGCGGATGCCGCGGCGTGCCCCGCGGGCATCCGCTGAACGCGGGTCTAATCTGCGCGCATGTCGACCATCCGGAACCCGTCGGGCCCCCTGCCCAAATCGGTGTACTGGCGCCGGCGACTGCTGCTGCTCGCCGGCCTGATCGCCCTCGTCGCGGTGGTGGTGCTCATCATCGTGCGGCCCGGCGCCGCGAACGGCGAGCGCAACGACGGCACCCCGCCGGCTGCCGACAAGTCGACGGTGACGGGCGCGCCGACGGATGCCGCCTCGCCCGATGCGTCCGCTTCGGCCACGGGGGCTGCGTGCAAACCCGCGAACGTCAAGGTCGTCGCCGTGACCGACAAGGCCACGTACGCGAGCGGTGCGCAGCCGATGCTCTCGATGTCGATCACGAATTCCGGGTCGTCGGCGTGCACGTTCGACGTCGGCACCGGCGCGCAGGGCTACGTGATCACGAGCGGCACCGAGAAGATCTGGGACTCGAGGGACTGCCAGACCGATCCCACCGCCGACGTCCAGTCGCTGGCGCCGGGGCAGACGCTGACGACTCAGCCGTTCGCCTGGGACCGCACCCGGTCGGCCACCACCACCTGCGCCGCGGCCCGCCCCGCCGTGATCGCGGCCGGGGCGAGCTACCACCTGGCGGTGTCGCTCGGCGCGGCGAAGTCCGCGACGACCAAGCAGTTCATCCTCAACTAGAGGCCCGGAGCGGGCCGCCTCAGAAGTCCGGTACCTCCCGCGCGGCGCGGGGGCGAGGGAACGCGCGGCCGAGCGCGTGTCCGAGGGGTCCGGCATCCGCGTCGAGGATCGAGGTGTAGCCGAGGCGGCGCCCCTCCGCGACCCGCTGACGCGCGCCGGCGACCGGGCGCACCTCTCCCGCGAGGCTGATCTCGCCCACCGCGGCGAGCTCGTGCGGAAGCGCCACATCCCGGGCGGCGCTCGCGATCGCGAGGGCGATCGCGAGGTCAGCCCCGGGCTCGACGAGGCGGATGCCGCCCACCGTCGACACGTACACGTCGGCCTCCGCGACCCTCACGCCGCAGCGGCGCTCCAGCACCGCGAGCAGCATCGCCACCCGCGCTCCGTCGACGCCGCTCACCACCCGTCGCGGCTGCGGCGCCTTCGTCGGGACGATCAGCGCCTGCACCTCGACCGGCAGCGCCCGGCGACCCTCCATCGCGATCGTGACGCAGGTGCCGCTCACTGGCGCGCCGCGGGAGAGGAACAGGCCCGAGGGATCCGGCACCTCCGCGATCCCGTCCCCGGTCATCTCAAAACAGCCCACCTCGTCAGTGGGGCCGAAGCGGTTCTTCATCGCGCGCACGAACCGCAGGGCGGTCTGCCGGTCGCCTTCGAAGCTGCACACCACATCCACCAGATGCTCGAGCAGCCGTGGACCGGCGATCGAGCCGTCCTTCGTCACGTGCCCCACCAGCAGCACCGGCAGGTCGCGCTCTTTCGCGATGCGCACGAGCGTGCCGGCGACCTCGCGCACCTGCGCCGGTTGTCCCGGCTGCCCGTCCGACAGCGCCGACGAGACGGTCTGCACGGAGTCGACGATGAGCAGGTCGGGCCGCACCGCATCCACCTGCCCGAGGATCGTGGCGAGGTCGGTCTCGGATGCCAGGTACAGCTCGTCGTGCAGCGCACCGGTGCGTTCGGCGCGGAGGCGCACCTGCCCCGTCGACTCCTCCGCGCTCGCGTAGAGGACCCGGCGCCCGTTCGCCGCCGCGCGGCTCGCCACCTCCAGCAGCAGCGTGGACTTGCCGACGCCCGGCTCACCGCTCAGCAGGATCGCCGCGCCCGGGACGATCCCGCCGCCCAGCACCCGATCGAACTCGGCGATGCCGCTCGGGACGCGCTGCACGTCCCCCACCGCGTAGCGGGTGATCGGTCGCGCGACCCGGGCATCCGCCACCCGGGCGGGCGCGATGGAGACAGTGGGCGCTCCGCGCTCGAGGACGGACCCCCACGCCTGGCACTCGGGGCAGCGGCCGAACCACTTCGCCCCGGTCCAGCCGCACTCCGAGCATGCGTAGCCGGGGGTCGCGGTGCGGGCCATGCCTGAAGCGTAAGGCGAGCATCCGACGCCGGCGGCGTCACGGGATCAGGCCGCGCTACCCGCGGCCGGGGCCGCGCTCGCCGCCGTTCTGCCCGGGCCCGAACCCGCGGTGCTCCCGCTGCTGGTCGCGGAAGTCCCCGGTCCGGTCGGGGCCGCGAGTCGAGTGCGTCTGCGTTGCGACGACCGTGGCCCCGATCGCCCCGCCCGCGAATCCGCCGAGCAGGAGGGCCGCGACCAGGAAGAGGGAGAAGGTCCACCACCGTCGTGGCGGTCGTGCGCTCCGGGCCGGCGCGGATGCGGCTGGAGCCGGTGCGGCGAAGGCGGGTGCCGGTGCCGTCGGGGCGGGAGTCGTCTGCACGTCCTGCTCGTCGGCGCGCTCGTCGCGCTTCCCGGGGTCGGCATCCGGTTCCTCGGTGTTCGCCATGGCGATCCTCTCGTTGTCTGGCGTCGCCCCCCGCGCGCCCCTGGTCACGGTAGGAGCTCCAGCGAAGAGGGGAGTATCAGGGCACCGGACACGCACCCCACGATCGCTATGAACCGGCTGTGCGGCTGCCTCCCCACCGCCGTCAACCGCGCGGCTCGGGTTCGAGCGCTCCGCTACACTCGACCCCGGTACCGTGTCCGAGCGGCCGAAGGAGCATGTCTCGAAAACATGTGACGGTTCACCCCGTCCGTGGGTTCAAATCCCACCGGTACCGCACTGGAAAACCCCTGCTTGGGCAGGGGTTTTCTGCGTTGAGGGATGCCGAGCCCGGTCACTGCATCCACTTCCGACCGGCTCCTCAAGCCCCTCGTGCAGAGTCGACTCAGGCAACTGCGACGTCGCCGTCGCGACGCCACAGCGGGCCGGTCGGTCGTCGCGAATCCACGTGGTCCGCAGGGGAAACATCCACGCCTCCGATGCGTTGCAGTCGAGCGAAGCCGGAAGGGGCACGCGGATGAGGGACCAGGGCACTCGAGTCGAGGAGCAGCACACGCACGCCGTTCCCATCGACTCCACGGACGTGGGCCTGCCGGCAGAGGAGTTCAAGGCGGCGTTCCGCACGCATCCCGCGGGTGTCGCTTTGATCACCGCGGATGCCGGGGACGGCCCGGTGGCGATGACCGCCACGTCCGTCATCTCGGTCAGCGCCACCCCGCCGCTGCTGGCCTTCGCCGCGTCCGAGCTGTCCTCCAGTACCCCGGCGCTGCGCCGGGCCGAGACCCTCGTGGTGCATCTGCTCAGCGCCGACCAGCTCGACCTCGCCGTGCTCGGCGCCACCAGCGGCGTCGATCGCTTCGCGGATGCCGGGGCGTGGTCGCGGCTGCCGACGGGGGAGCCCTACTTCCAAGCGGTGCGGGCGTGGATCCGCGGTCGGGTCGTCGAGCAGATCGAGGCGGGCGGGTCGACCCTGTTCGTGGTGCGGGCGCTGGAGTCGGACGCGCCGGCGGCGGGGAGTGTCGAGGCGGATGCCGCAGCGGCGCGCCCGCTGGTGTACCACAACCGCACCTGGCACGAACTCGGGAGCCGGTCGCGTCTGCGGTGACGCGGGAGCGTTCCCTCTAGCGGGTCCGCCCGGGGCGGCGGATGCCGAGCACAAGCAGCAGGAGGCCCACAGCGGCGACGACCAGACCGATCGTCAGCCACAGTCGGTCGCCGGTCATGAAGCTGCCCGGGATCAGCCCGGCGCCCTGACCGATCCAGACCCCGCCGACCGCCAGGGCGATCACCCCGACGACGACCAGGACGATCCGTCCCCCGCTGCGCGCCACGACGATCACCCTAGTCGGGCGTGCCGCGGCTTCTCACGATCCGGTGGGGCGGGCGGCGTCGAGCAGCATCCGCGCGACCGTCTGCACCGGGTCGTTGCGCACCAGCGCGGCGGAAAGGGCGGACTGGATGCGCCGGGTCTGCTCGGCGTCGAGGTCGGGGCTCGAGATGGAGTCGGTCTCCGTGTCGTAGGTGAATCGCATGAGCTCCATGCTCCTCGTCCGGCCCAGGAGGCGGGGTGCCCGGGTGCGAGCGTGCGGGGAACGCGCAGGGGCGCGCGCGCCGGGTCAGCGCGCAGGGGCGTCGAGCCAGTGCTCGGGCGCGGGGAGCAGCGCCTCCAGCTCGGCCCAGAGCTCCTCGGGCAGGTCGGCCTCGGCCGCGGCGAGGGTCGGCGCGATCCGCTCGGTCTTGCTGAGGCCGATGACGGTGGTGTGCACGCGCGGGTCGCGGGTGGAGAAGCGGATGGCCGCCGTACCGAGGTCGGTGGCGTGGCGGCGGCAGACCTCGTGCATCGCATCGATCGCCGCGAGCACCTCCGCCGGGGCGGTGCGGTAGCCGTACCGATCGCCCGTGCGCCGGGTGCCGGTGAGGATGCCACCGCCCAGCACCGCGGCGTTCACGATGCCCATGCCCGCCGCACTCGCCTGCGCGAGGAGCTGCTCCGCGCTGCGGTCGACGAGGGTCCACCGGTTGTGCACCAGCAGCACCTCGAACACACCGAGGTCGAGGTAGCGCCGCATCTGGCGCACGTCGCCGCCCGCGAGCCCCAGATGCCCGATCTCGCCGCTCTCCCGCGCGGTGACGAGGGCGTCGACCGCGCCGCCGGGAGCGGTCAGCTCGCCGAAGTCGTGGAACTCGGGGTCGTGCAGATGCACGACGGGGAGCGGGTCGATGCCCAGACGCTCGCGGCTCTCGTCGAGCGAGCGCCGGATGCGGTCGCCGCTGTAGTCGCCGCCCTGCGCATCGACCTTGGTGATCACCACGGCATCCGCGGGCAGCCCGCCCACCTCGTCGATCGCCCGGCCGATCCGCTCTTCGCTACGACCGTTCGAGTAGCCGTTGGCGGTGTCGATGGTGCGGATGCCACTGTCGAGCACGGCACGGACGAGCGCGATCGCGTCGGATTCGCCCACCTCGTAGCCGAACGTCTCGGGCATGCTGCCGAGCGGGCTGCCGCCCAGCGTGATCGCGCTGACGGGAACACCCGTGGCTCCGAGCGGTCGCAGCGCGGTCATCGGGCGCTGTGGCCGAGGCGATTGGCGACGGGTCCGGACATGCCGAGTGATCCTATCCGGACCGAGGCCTCGTGCGCGTCGACATTCGCTCCGAGGAGCGGGCCGGTCGCGCGTCGGAAGGATGGGGTGCGACCTCCCACCCGAGCGGTTGCGCCATCAGGGACCGTGCATGCTGTCCGACCCACGACCGAGCCTGGGGAAGCGGGGCCCTTCATCATCGGCGCCGGACCCGCGGGCGCAGGGGAGCGTCGAGGAGAAACGGCGGGCTTCGGAGACTGGCTGAAATCGACCTGAACGCGCCCCCAAGAGGGGTAGACAGGTTCGCGCTGAAGAGTTATCGTCTCCTCACCATATCGCCAGGGGGGTGGTCATGGACGGCATCGATGCCGAGGCTCCACGGGGGGTCGCGCGAGTGCTGATCGGCGTGGCCGCAGCACTCGGAGGCGCTGCCGTGGTCGTGCTTCTCGGTGCCGGCACGGCCCGGGCCCAGACCACTCCCGACGCGGGGTCGGGACTCCTCGGCGATGCGATCGGGACGGTGTCGGCGACCATTCAGTCGGTCGACTCGGCGGTGGCGTCGCTCCGGACGCCCGCCGCCCCCACGCCCGCGCCGCCAGCGCCCGCCCCAGCATCCGCGACCCCCGCGCCTGCATCCGCGACTCCCGTCTCCGCGGCGCCGAGGGGCCTCGTGCAGAGCATCATCGCTCCGGTGGCGGCCGCGGCCGACTCGACCGTGGGCGCGGTCCCCGTCGTCGGCAGCGTCGTGCAGGCTCTCGCGGGTGGGACCCCGATCGCCGGAGTGACCGAGCCGGTCGCCTCGCTCGCGGACACCACCCTCGGAACCGGATCGGTTGTCGTCGGATCCGTCGCCGGGACGATCTCGCCCGCTCCCGCGGGGTCGATCCCGACCCCCGGCGAAGCGGCAGCCGGCTCCGCGGTGCCGATTGCTTTTCTGGCTCGTTCCGGTCTCGCCGTCCGAGTCGCCGCGGCCCTGATCGCCGGCCCGGTGGCGTCCGCTGACGTCATCTCGGCGTCAGCCGGAGTGCTCGCCCGCACGCTCGCGGGCGGTCCCGCCGTCGACCTCGAGCTGGGAATCCCCACTCCCGTCTCCTCCGGGTCCGGATCGGGGGCGGGGAGCGCTGCTCTGCTCTCCGGCATCCTGACGCTGGCTATGCTCTACCTCCTTCTCTCCCGCCGCGCGAGCCGCCTCGCCGCTCCCGGCGCCCCCGTCTTCGACACCGACTCCTCACCCGACTGACCACGCCGGGGCGACGACCGCATCCGCCGCATCGTCGCACTCCGGAACATCGCAGTCATCGGGACTGGCGCCTCGCCGTCCCATTCGGGTTACACCGCGGGCGAGCCAGTCGCCGCGGCTCAGACACAGGAGTCACATCATGCATAAGTACGTTTCACGAGGGCTCATGGGAGTCCTCTTCACCGGGGGCCTGATGGCTCTCGGGGCCGGCGTCGCGAACGCCGCCGACAACGGCCTCGGAACCGACGGTTCGCACAGCGTCCTCGGCGGCACGCAGGCCATCTCGCCCCTCTCGCTGCCGGTGACGGTGGGCGAGAACGCGGTCAGCGTGCTCGGGGATGCCGGGTCCTCCGGGTCTGCTGCGGCCACGCCGGCCGGGGGTGCGGGCTCGGCGTCTTCGGGTGCCGGGACCTCCGGTGCGAACGGGGCCGCGTCGGGCACGCAGGTGGTCGCGCCGATCGCGGTGCCGGTGACGGTGGGCGGGAATGCGGTCAGCGTGCTCGGGGA
>JACRGJ010000126.1 GCA_016212425.1 Micrococcales bacterium
CCTCGAGAGCGGATGCCGGAGAGGGGACCACGAGGTGGAGTCCGCACGCCGCGGCGGACTCGAGCACCGCGGTCGGTCCCTGCGGCGTGGGCAGCAGCGCCCAGACCGCATCCACGGGCTGCCCGAGCGGCCCGGTCACCCTCGCGACCCGCCGCTCCCCGCCGGCCGCGACCACCGCATCCACCGTGCCCTCGCCGCCGTCGGCGATCGGGAGCGTGCGGATCCGCGCCTCCGGCACCGCGGCGCGCAGCCCCTCGGCGATCGCCTCCGCGGCCTCCGGCGCGGTGAGCGTGCCCTTGAACTTGTCGGGCGCGACGAGGAACACGGGCACCGGGACGGCAGCGGGCTGCGACTCGGTCACCCGCCGACCCTATCCGGCGACCCCGGGCCCGCCCCTCGCACGCGCGCCGGACCCGCCCCGCGCACGCCCCCCGAACCGACCCCGCCCGGGCCCGCCCCTCCGCACCGAGCGGCCACGACACGCCGCTACGGGCCCCGGCGTAGCGGCGTGTCGCGGCCACTGAGCGAGAGTGCAGCGCGACGGGCTACGCCATGCGGGTGACGACGAGGTCGTCGCCGGTCACGTCGAGGTCGACGCGGACCGTGTCGCCGTCGCCGATCTCGCCCGCGAGCAGAGCCTTCGCGAGCCGGTCGTCGATCTCGTGCTGCATGAGCCGCCGCAGCGGCCGCGCCCCGTAGAGCGGGTCGAATCCGCGCTCCGCGAGCCCGCCCCGGGCGTCCGGGGTCACCGCCAGGTTCAGCCGGCGCTCGCCCAGCCGTCGCTCGAGCCGGTCGACGTAGAGCGAGACGATCTGCCCGAGGTCGTCGGCGGTGAGCGGCGAGAAGATCACGATGTCGTCGAGCCGGTTGAGGAACTCCGGCTTGAACGAGCGCCGCACGATGTCGTCGACGGCGAGCTTCTTCGCCTCCCAGTCGAGCGAGCCGTCGACGAGGAACTGGCTGCCGAGATTGGAGGTGAGGATGAGGATCGTGTTGCGGAAATCGACGGTGCGGCCCTGCCCGTCGGTCAGGCGCCCGTCGTCCAGCACCTGGAGAAGCAGGTCGAATACCTCCGGATGCGCCTTCTCGACTTCGTCCAGCAGGATCACCGAGTACGGCCGGCGCCGCACCAGCTCGGTGAGCTGCCCGCCCTGCTCGTAGCCGATGTAACCGGGAGGGGCGCCCACCAGCCGCGAGACGGAGAACTTCTCCCCGTACTCGGACATGTCGATGCGCACGAGCGCCTTCTCGTCGTCGAACAGGTATTCCGCCAGGGCCTTCGCCAACTCGGTCTTCCCCACGCCGGTGGGCCCGAGGAAGAGGAACGACCCGGTGGGGCGGCCGGGGTCGGAGATGCCCGCGTGCGTGCGGCGAACGGCCTCGGCGACGGCCGTCACGGCGTATTTCTGGCCGATCAGGCGCTTGCCGAGCTCCGTCTCGAGATGCACGAGCTTCTCGGTCTCGCCCTGCGTGAGCTTGGCCACGGGGATGCCGGTCCACGCCGCCACCACGGCGGCGATGTCCTCGTCGGTGACCTGATCGCTGACCATGCGGGGCTCGGCGTCGGCCTCGCGCTTCTCGGCCTCCGCGAGCCGGCGCTCGATCTCGGGGATGATCTCGTAGTTCAGCTGCGAGGCGTTCTGCCACTTCTGCTCGCGCATCGCCCGGTCGAGGTCGATACGGGCTTCGTTGAGCTTCGCGCGGAGATCGCCGATCGACTGGAGGCCCTCCTTCTCGGCCTTCCACCGCTTCTCCAGCGCGTCGAGTTCCTTCTGCCGGGCGCCGAGCTCCTCGCGCAGCCGCGCGAGCCGCGTCTTGGAGGCGTCGTCCTTCTCGCGCTTGAGCGCGAGCTCCTCGATGCGCATCCGATCGACGGCACGCTTGAGTTCGTCGATCTCCACCGGGGAGGAGTCGATCTCCATCTTGAGCCGGCTGGCGGCCTCGTCGATGAGGTCGATCGCCTTATCGGGCAACTGACGGGAGGTGATGTAGCGGTTGGAGAGGGATGCCGCGGCCACCAGCGCGGAATCGGCGATCGACACCTTGTGGTGCGCCTCGTACCGCTCCTTGAGCCCGCGGAGGATCGCCACGGTGTCCTCCACGCTCGGCTCGCCGACATAGACCTGCTGGAAGCGGCGCTCGAGCGCGGCATCCTTCTCGATGTACTCGCGGTACTCGTTGAGCGTGGTCGCGCCGATCATCCGCAGCTCGCCGCGGGCGAGCATCGGCTTCAACATGTTCGCCGCCGCGACCGACCCCTCGCCGCCGCCGGCGCCCATGAGGGTGTGCAGCTCGTCGATGAAGGTGATGACGCGGCCGTCCGACTCGGTGATCTCCCTGAGTACGGCCTTCAGGCGCTCCTCGAACTCTCCGCGGTACTTCGCCCCGGCGACCAGCGCAGCCAGGTCGAGGGCGACGAGGTCCTTGCCCTTGAGCGAGTCGGCCACGTCGCCCGCGACGATGCGCTGGGCGAGCCCCTCGACGACGGCGGTCTTGCCGACCCCCGGCTCGCCGATCAGCACGGGGTTGTTCTTCGTGCGGCGGGTGAGCACCTGGGAGATGCGGCGGATCTCGGCGTCGCGTCCGATGACGGGATCGAGCTTCCCGCTCTTCGCGATCTCGGTGTAGTTGATGCCGTACTGCTCGAGCGCGCTTCGGGCCTCCTCGGCCTGCCCGCTCGACGGCGCCCCCTGCATGTTCGCCATGTGGCTGGTCTCCTGCGTTCGGGCTCCGGACCCGGGGCCCGGAGCAATCTGAGTCTAGTCGGCTCAACTTCCAGCGCAATGGCGGTATTCCGGACCTCGAGAGGGCGGCCGGGTCACCTTTTGGCGACAATCAGGCGTTAGTTCGGAGATTTTGGACGAAATGGCTTGACGAGAACGGTTCCGGCACCGCACGATCGTCGGGAACGCACCGGTCGCGTTACCGGCGCGCTCGATCATTCAGAGGCAGCGGCACCGACAGGGCCGCCATGATTCCCGGAGCGTCGACGATGACCACGAACAACGGATCCAGCTTCACCCGCCGAGCGTTCCTCGGCGGCTCGACCGCGGCGGCCGCCGCCGCCCTCCTCGCCGCCTGCTCCCCGGGCGGCTCGGGAGGCGGAGCGGGCGGCGGCAAGGCGCTCAAGTTCTGGAACATGCCCTGGGGCGGAACCCAGTTCAACCCGCTCGACAAGAAGATCACGACGGCGTATTCGCCGAAGGGCTCGCTGCCCCCGGCGACGTACCAGACCATTCAGTGGGCGAACTTCACCCAGACCTTCTCCTCCGCGATCGCCTCCAACACCGGCCCCGCGGTCAGCTCGGGTGGTGGGACGCAGGCGTTCCAATTCGCCCAGCAGGGCAAGATCGCCTACGCCGACAACCTGCTGGACTCGTGGAAGAAGAACGGGATCTACGACGACTTCCTCCCCGGCCTCGTGGACACCCTGAAGACCGACAAGGGCTACGCCGCGGTGCCGTACAACCTCGACGTTCGCGTCAGCTGGTACAACAAGGCGCTGATGCAGCAGGCGGGCGCCGAGGTGCCCACCACCTGGGACGAGTACCGGGACGTCTGCGCCAAGCTGAAGAAGATCGGCGTGTACGGCTTCGGTCAGGGCTCGGGCGCCGGCAACTTCACCGGCAGCCACATCCTCACCGCCTTCATGATCAACAACGGCGGTGGGCTCTTCAACGCGAAGAAGGAGCCCGATGCGACCAACGCCGCGAACGTCGAGGCGATGGACTTCATCCTGGAGCTGGTGAAGAACGGCTACTCCGACCCGGCGGCCGCCACCTACACGTCCGCGAACGTGCAGAGCCAGTGGAAGGCGAAGAAGTTCGGCTACGGCTGGGACGGCGCGGGCCTCCCTCAGGGCGCCGTGGGCGACGTCGCCGGCGACCTGCTCGTCGGCGATCCGCTCACCAGCCCCTCGGGGAAGACGGGCGGGCTCTACTTCCCGAACAACATCATGATGTACAAGAACACCCCGAGCCAGGAGGGCTCGGAGGCGTTCCTCACCTACTACTACAAGAACATGGCCCAGCTCTGGACCAAGAACACCGGTATCGGGCTGCCGCCGCTCAAGTCGATCGCCGAGACCGCCGAGTTCAAGCAGAACCAGAACAACGTCAAGATCCTCAGCGACTGGCAGCCGATCTTCAAGACGTGGGCCGCACCCGGCACCACCGGGCTGTTCTATAACATCGCCAACACGGTGGACGGCACGCAGCCGATGATCAACTTCGCCCAGTCGATCTTCGGCGGCAAGACGGACGCGACGAACGCGCTCACCACGCTGCAGAACGCTCTCGAGGGGCTGATGAAGTAGCGGTCCGAGCGGACCCGCGGCCCGCGATCCCGGCGTAGGGTCGGGACCGCGGGCCGTTCCGATCAAGGTGGATCGACACGAGAGGGATGCGATGACGCAGACGGCAGCACCCGGCACGGGAGGGACCCGACGTGTCCACTGAGGCGATCGCGCAGAGCATCGATCGGGCGCGACGCGGCGTGGGCGTCGGGGGAAGCGGTCGGGGACCGCGCCGGGGCCGAAGCCCGGGCGGGCGCTCCCGGATCGCGACCCTGCTTCTGTTCGCCATCCCGTCCCTGATCCTGCTGGTCCTGCTGAACCTTTACCCCGTGCTCTACGCCGGGCAGCAGTCGCTGCGCAACGGCGACCTGCTCTCCGCCGGCGACTTCGTGGGAGTGCAGAACTACCTGACGGTGGTCGGGCAGCCGCAGTTCCAGCGGGCTGCCGTGTTCACCGTGGTCTTCACCGTCGTCGCCGTGTTCGGCTCCTGGGCGGTCGGGCTCGCCCTCGCCCTGCTGCTGCGCACCCGCATTCCCGCCGGCGGCTTCTTCAAGGTTCTGCTGCTGCTGCCGTGGGTGGTGCCGGTGGTGGTGTCGGCGACGTCATGGAACTGGCTGGTCGCCACCCCGCAATCCCCGTTGCCGATCCTCGCTCAGGCGCTCGGCTTCGGGAACGTGCTCTTCCTCGCCGACCCGCTGCTGGCGCAGATCCTGGTCTGCGTGTTCAAGGTGTGGATCAGCTTCCCGTTCATGATGATGATGATGGCCTCGGCGCTGGCCGCCGTCGACGTCAATGTCTACGAGGCGTCGAAGGTCGACGGGGCCAGCTCGTGGCAGACCTTCCGCCAGATCACCCTGCCGATGATCTCCCGCTCCACGTTCATCTCGTGGATCCTCATGACGATCTTCTCCGTCAACGACTTCCCGACGATCTTCCTGCTCACCGGCGGAGGTCCCGTCAATGCGACGCAGACGCTGGTCGTGCTGGCCTACCAGACCGTGTTCCAGAACTACCAGACCGGCCCCGGGGTGGCCATCGCGTTCCTCATGACGATCGTGCTGGTGTTCATCTCCGTCCTGCTCTACCGCCAGATCCGGAAGGTCAACATCGAATGACGGACGCATCGTGACCGGCACCGACATCCCGCTGACCGGGATCCTCCAGGTCGGGGTGACCGACAGGACCCGCAAGCGCCGGACGCTCGGCGAGGCGAGCGAGCGCGGGAAGTGGTGGCGCTTCGCGCTCATCCTCGTCATCGCTGCGGTCGTGCTCGTGCCGATCGTGTCGGTGGTCATCCTCGCCCTGACGCCGTCGCTGGGTTCGACCGCGACCGGCCTCACCCTCGAGAACTTCACCCAGGTCTTCACCCTCACGAATGTCGGCGCGTGGCTCGGCAACAGCCTGACCGTCACCCTGGTCACGGTGCTCGTGGCCGTGACGGTGGCCGCACCGGCCGGGTACGTGCTCTCGCGCGGCCGCAGTCGGCTGATATCCAGCTACTCCCTGGTGCTGTTCATCGTGCAGTCCCTGCCCGTGGTCACCTCGGTCATCCCGCTGTTCATCCTGTTCGCATCGATCGGTCTGGTCGACAACCTCGTCGGCATCACGATCATCTACGTCGGCAGCACGATGTCGGTGGCGATCTGGATGATGGCGGCGTACTTCGACTCCATCCCGATCACGCTCGAGGAGGCGGCGTGGATGGACGGCACCAGCGTGTTCGGATCCTTCACCCGGATCGTGCTGCGCAACTCGCTGCCCGGCATCCTCTCGACCGCGATCTTCTCGTTCCTGCTCTCCTGGAACGACTACCTGGTCGCCGCGGTGTTCCTGCGCTCGGACGGCAACTACACGCTGCCGGTCGGGCTGGAGACCTTCTTCCAGCAGAACCAGACCAACTGGGGCCTGGTGATGGCCGTCGCGGTGATCATGATGCTGCCGCCGGTGATCCTCTTCTCGGTCCTGAACCGCTACTTCTCCGTGGGGGGTATCGGCGGATCGCTCGCCGGCCGGTGAGCCGCGTTCCGGCGATGCTCTCCGTCCGGCTCCGAGCCGCCGTCGACCGGACTGCTCTACTCCCGGCCGCCTGACCCGACCGCGCTTCCCGCCGGGTCCGGGCGCACCGGGGGTGGGACGCCGACAACAGCTGTCCTCGCCGCCGACAGCGGAGATCCCCGGCGTCAGCGGCGAGACCAGCTGTTGTCGGGAGAGAACGGGCGTCGCATCGGTGTGCGGGGGGATGCAGTGCGGGTCAGCGGCCGAAGGGGCGCCAGACGACCACCTGGTTGGACTTCTTCACCCGGGTGCCGGTGGGGAGCGTGACCGTCTCGCCGGATTCCGCTGCGGCGAAGACGCGGCGGCCGGGGCGCGCGAGCAGTTCATCGGCGAGCGCCGACTCGAGCTCCCGCACCCGGGCGGCCAGGTGCGCGACCTGGTCCTCGAGTTCCAGGATGCGCCGGATGCCCTCCAGATTCAGCCCCTCCGCCGAGAGCCGCGCGATCTCGCGCAGCCGGGCGACGTCGAGCATGGAGTAGCGGCGCGACTGCCCGGCCGTGCGGCGCGGGCTCACGAGACCGATCCGGTCGTACTGACGCAACGTCTGCGGGTGCATCGCCGCGAGCTCGGCCGCCACGGCGATCGGGAACAGCGGCGCCCCCACATCGATGCCGCGCGGATCGATCATCCGGGCCTGCCCCTCACCCGTGCGCCCGAGCGAGCAGGTCGTCGCGGGGGTTCTCGTCCGGCAGTTCGCGGGCGAACGCCTCGAGCTTCTCCTTCGCCTCGCCCGAGAGGTGGGAGGGCACCGCCACCATGACGGTGGCGAGCAGATCGCCGGTGCCCCTCGAGGTGGTCACTCCGCGGCCCTTGACCCGCAGGACGCGGCCGGACGGGGTGCCCGGCGCGACCCGCAGCTTCACCGGCGCACCCCCCAGGGTCGGCACCTCGATGGTGGCGCCGAGCGCCGCCTCGGCGAAGGTGACGGGCACGTCGAGCCGCAGGTTCTGCCCGTCGCGCTCGAACACGGGGTGCGCGCGCACCTTCACCGTGATGACGAGGTCGCCGGCCTCCCCGCCGTCCGGACTGGGTTCGCCCTTGCCGCGCAGCCGGATCTTCTGGCCGTCGGCAACCCCGGCGGGGATCTTCACCTTCACCGACCGGTCGCCGATCTGCAGCGACACCGTCTCGCCCGAGATGGCCGTCGCGAAATCCAGAGTGGTGGATGCCGCCAGGTCGCGCCCGGGGGTGGGTCCGCCGAAGCCCCGGAAGCCTCCGGTCGTCTGGCCGAAGCGTCCGCTGCCGAACAGGTTGCCGAAGACGTCCCCGAAATCGGCGTTCGTGTACCGGGCGCCGCCCGGACCGCCCGCGCCGCCGCCCTGACCGAACATGCCGCCGAAGACGTCCTCGAAGCCGCCCGCGCCTTGCCCGCCCGCCGTGAAACGCGCGCCGGAGCCCATCGCGCGCATCTGGTCGTATTCCGATCGTGACTCCGCGTCGGAGAGCACCGAGTACGCCTCGCTGATCTCCTTGAACCGGGCCTCGGCCTTCGCGTCGCCCGTGTTCGAATCCGGATGGAACTGGCGTGCGAGCTTGCGGTAGGTCTTCTTCAGCTCGGCGTCCGAGGCGTCCTTCTGCACTCCGAGAACGGCGTAGAAGTCCTTGTCGAACCAGTCCTGACTCGCCATCCGCCCCCCTATTCGGGAACGCTGACGGCGACCTTGGCCGCGCGGATCAACCGGTCGCCGAGCGCGTAGCCGACCTCGATGACGTCGGCCACCGTGTTCTCGGTCGCCTCCGCCGACGGGATGCGCACCAGGGCCTCGTGCCAGGTCGGGTCGAAGACCTCGCCCACCTCGCCGACGCGCCGCAATCCGTACCGCTCGAAGCCCGCGCGGAGCTTCTGCGACACGATCGCCAGCGGACTGCCCTCGTCGAGATCGCCGTGCGCGTCGGCCCGGTCGAGATCGTCGATCGCCGGCAGCAGCGAGCGGATGACCTCCGCCACCACCGCCTCGCGATTCGCGGTGCGGTCGCGCTCGACCCGGGTGCGGAAGTTCACGAGCTCGGCCTCGGCGCGTGCGGCCCGGTCGCGATACTCCGCCACCAGATCGCGCTCGGCCTCGGCCAGCAGGGCCACGTCCTCATCCGTCAGCTCGGACGCGCCCTCCTCGGATGCGCCCGCGCCGTCCGGAGCCGGCGCGGGCTGGCGCGCCTCCCCGGTCTCCGGATCGATCTTCCGCTTGTCGTTGACCCGCGACTCGCTCTCGTTCTCCCCCTCGCGGGCGTCTTCGTGCTTGTCCTTCGCCATGGGCTCCCGACCTACTTCTTGGGCTCGTCGTCGTCCACGATCTCCGCGTCGACGATGTCCTCGTCGCTCGAAGCCGTCTCGGGCTGCTCATCCGCCGTCCGCCCGCCGGCCGCCGCATCCGAGGACGCCTGCGCCTGCTGGCCGGACTGGTAGATGGCCTCGCCGATCTTGGTCTGGCTGGTTTGCAGCTTCTCGAACGCGGTCTTCAGGGCCGTCTCGTCGTCGCCGGCGAGCGCGGTCTTCAGCGCGTCGACATCCGCCTGCACGTCGCTCTTGACCTCGTCGCCGATCTGGTCGGCGTTCTCGGTGAGGAGCTTCTCGACCGAGTAGGCCAGCTGCTCGGCGTTGTTGCGCACCTCGGCGGCCTCGCGGCGGGCCTTGTCCTCCGCGGCGTGCTCCTCCGCCTCGCGCACCATCCGCTCGATGTCGTCCTTCGGCAGCGACGAGCCGCCGGTGATCGTCATCGACTGCTCCTTGCCGGTGCCCTTGTCCTTCGCCGAGACGTGCACGATGCCGTTCGCGTCGATGTCGAAGGTGACCTCGACCTGCGGCACGCCGCGAGGCGCCGGTGCGATGCCGGTCAGCTCGAAGGTGCCCAGGTTCTTGTTGTCGCGGGTGAACTCGCGCTCGCCCTGGAACACCTGGATCGCCACCGAGGGCTGGTTGTCGTCGGCCGTGGTGAAGGTCTCGCTGCGCTTGGTCGGGATGGCGGTATTGCGCTCGATGAGCTTGGTCATGATGCCGCCCTTGGTCTCGATGCCCAGGCTCAGCGGAGTGACGTCGATGAGCAGCACGTCCTTGCGCTCCCCGCGCAGCACGCCGGCCTGCAGCGCCGCACCGACCGCGACGACCTCATCCGGGTTCACGCCCTTATTGGGGTCCTTGCCGCCGGTGAGCTTCTTCACGAGCTCGGTGACCGCCGGCATGCGCGTCGAGCCGCCGACGAGCACCACGTGGGCGATGTCGGACACCTTGACCCCGGCCTCGCGGATGACGTCCTCGAACGGCTTGCGGGTGCGGTCGAGCAGGTCGGAGGTCATCTGCTCGAACTGCGCGCGGGTGATCGACTCGTCGAGGTTCGCCGGGCCGTTCTGGGTGAGCGAGAGGTAGGGCAGCTGGATGTTGGTCGACATCTGGGAGCTGAGCTCCTTCTTCGCCTGCTCCGCGGCCTCCTTGAGGCGCTGCAGGGCGATCTTGTCGTTCGCGACGTCGACGCCGGTCGAGTCCTTGAACTTCTTCACCAGCCAGCCGACCACCCGCTGATCCCAGTCGTCGCCGCCGAGGCGGTTGTCGCCCGCCGTGGAGCGCACCTGGATGGTGGAGAAGTCGTCGTCCTTGCCCACCTCGAGGAGGGACACGTCGAAGGTGCCGCCCCCGAGGTCGAAGACCAGGATGAGCTCGTCCTCCCGGCCCTTGTCCAGTCCGTAGGCCAGAGCCGCCGCAGTGGGCTCGTTGATGATGCGGAGCACGTTCAGCCCCGAGACCTCGCCGGCCTCCTTGGTGGCCTGACGCTCGGCGTCGTTGAAGTAGGCGGGGACGGTGATCACGGCGTCGGTGACCGGTTCGCCCAGGTACTGCTCGGCATCCCGCTTCAGCTTCGCCAGGATGCGCGCCGAGATCTCCTGCGGGGTGTACTTCTTGCCGTCGACGTCGGCCTTCCAGTCGGTGCCCATGTGGCGCTTGACCGACGAGATGGTGCGGTCGACGTTGGTGACCGCCTGGCGCTTGGCGGTCTCGCCGACCAGCACCTCGCCGTCTGTGGTGAAGGCGACGACCGACGGGGTCGTGCGGAAGCCCTCGGCGTTGGCGATGACGGTGGGCTCGCCGCCCTCGAGGACGGCGACCACCGAGTTGGTGGTTCCCAGGTCGATTCCTACTGCTCGAGCCATGTGCGGTTCTGCTCCTGTGGTCGGTGGTGCGGTGCGGTGCGATCGTGGGCGCGCTCTAGTTGAGTCGTGCGTGCTCAAGTCTGTTCCCGGCGTCGGGCGATGTCAAATCGAACTTGAGCACACCAGGCTCAACTTGCCGGATGCGGTGGCTATTCCGCGCATGGGGCGTGCTCCGGGCGCGGTGGGGTCCCCCGCGCGGTGGCGTCCAGCCGCGACGGGGTCCCTGTCGCGGTGGCGCCCCGGTCGCGGTGGCGTCCCGGGCGCGGTGGGGTCTCGGCGCGCGATGGGGTCTCGGCGCGCGGTGGCGTCCCGGGCGCGGTCGCTCCCCCGCAACGCACCCCGACGCGCCGACGCAGCGCCGAGCCCGATCTCGGCATCCGGCGGGGCTGGTGCGGCTCCTGCTGCACAGCAGCCGCACCCGTCACACGCGATACCGAGATCGGGCACGGCGCCCCGGGCTCCGCGCGACGCCGACCCGTCGCGCGGGTGGGCTAGGTTCACCCCATGAGCGTCGGTGTCGCCCCTCATCCCGACCGCTCGGGCGACCGGCGGCGGGTCGCCGCGTGGGCGCTCTGGGACTGGTCGACGCAGCCGTTCAGCTCCGTCATCCTCACCTTCGTCTTCACGGCGCTCTACCTCACCACCGACGCGTTCCTGCCGGCCCGGATCGCCGCGCTGCCCCAGACGGACCCGCGGTACGTGGCGGCGATCGCCGGCCTGACGAGCGGACTCGGACTCGCGAACACGATCGCCGGGGTGGCGATCGCGCTCGTCGCCCCGGTGCTCGGGCAGCGCTCGGATCGCTCGGGCCGCCGCAAGCTGTCGCTCGCCATCACCACCTACCTGCTGGTGGCGAGCATGCTCGCCCTGTTCGCGGTGCGGCCCGAGCCGGGCTTCTTCTTCGCCCTCGGCGTCGGGCTCATCGCCCTCGGCAGCGTGTTCAGCGAGATCGCCGGGGTCAGCTACAACGCGATGCTCGTGCAGGTGTCGACGCCGGCGACGATCGGGCGGATCAGCGGGCTGGGCTGGGGGTTCGGGTACCTCGGCGGGATCGTCGCCCTCGTGATCGTGATCGTCGCGAACTCGGCCGGATGGTTCGGCCTGCCCACGGACGACGGCCTGCCGTTCCGGGTCGTCGCGGTGGGCTGCGCGATCTGGGCGGTGATCTTCTCGCTGCCGATCTTCCTCAGCGTGCCCGACCTACCGCCGCCTCCCGCCGACCGACCGCGCCTGGGCATCCTGGCCAGCTACGCCAAGCTCGGCCGCGACGTCGTGCGCCTCTGGCGGGAGGCTCGGACGACGTTCTGGTTCCTGCTGGCAAGCGCGGTGTTCCGCGACGGGCTCGCGGGGGTGTTCGCCTACGGCGCCGTCATCGCCTCGGCGGTGTTCGGGTTCGGGTTCATGCAGGTCGTGCTGTTCGGTGTCGCGGCGAACCTGGTGGCCGGGGTCTCGACGATCATCTCCGGCCGGCTCGACGACCGGGTCGGCCCGCGCGCGGTGATCATCGGGTCGCTCATCGGGCTGCTGGTCGCCGGCACCGCGGTGTTCGCGTTGCGCGACGCGGGGGATGCCGCGTTCTGGGTCTTCGGGCTGCTGCTGTGCGTGTTCGTCGGCCCGGCGCAGGCCGCCAGCCGCAGCTTCCTCGCCCGGATCGCCCCCGCCGGAGCCGAGGGGGAGGTCTTCGGCCTGTATGCCACCACCGGGAGAGCCGCATCCTTCCTCTCCCCCGCGCTCTGGTCGCTGCTCATCGCGCTGCTGGGGGCGACCTACTGGGGCATCCTGGGCATCCTCGTCGTGCTGGCGGCGGGACTCGTGCTCATGCTCTTCGTGCGCCTGCCACCGGAGGCGCGGCGGTGAGTCACCCGGTGTCGGACTCGCCGCGCGGGCTCGTGCGCTGGATCGACACCATCGCCGAACGGCTGGAGAAGCGCACCGCGAGGGTGCTCCGGAAAGCCGGTGTCGACCGCACCGAGTGGCGCGTGATGACGATGCTCGAACGGGGACCGGCGACCCACTTCGAGGTCGTCGCGGCGCTGCCCGTGGAGCGCGGATCGAGTGCTCCGGCGGATGCCCTGGGGTCGCTCGTGCTGCGTCAGGTCGTCGAGATCACCGGCCGGGGGTACACCCTCACCCCCTCGGGCGAGCTGCTGCACGACGAGACGCTCGCCGCGATCGCGGCGCTGCGCCGGAAGCTCGTGGTGGGCATTACGCCCGAGGACTGGGCCACGACGGTGGCGACCCTCGAGCGCATCGCGCGGAATCTGCGCTAGCGGCGCAGTCATCCGCCCCGATTGGGCCACATGACGCGGTCGTGTGGCCCAATTGGGCCACATGACGCGGTCGTGGGGCCCAATTGGGCCACGAGATGCGGTCGGGTGGCCCGATTGGGGGGGGGGTGAGGGGCGGGTTGAGGGGCGGCCGCGGGTTGAGCGGCGGCCGCGGGTTGAGCGGCGGCCGCGGGTTGAGCGGCGGCCGCGGGTTGAGCGGCGGCCGCGGGAGAGGGACGTCAGCGGGTGACCGCGTACGCGATCAGCAGCATCGTCGCGAGGAAGCCCACCGCGAAGTTGAGCCACAGGAAGCGGCGCCAGCCGCGGTTCGCGGATGCCGAGGCGGCATCCGTCGTCCGCAGCCACGGCGCCACGTTGAGCGCGTAGGGCAGCGGCAGCACCGCGGCGAGCGCGCCCGGCCACCCGCCGCCGAGTGGACCGGTCGCCAGCAGCAGCGCCGCGGCGGCGAGGTAGCAGCCGAACGCGACCCGCACGGTGGACCGCGCGCCGATGACCGTGGCGACGGAGGCGAGGCCGCCCTCGCGATCCGGGATCACGTCCTGCACCGCGCCGAACGCGTGAGAGGCGACGCCCCAGAGGAAGAACGCGGCGAGCACGAGCACGAGCCCGGGGGTGACCGTCGCCCCGGCGAGCGCCAGCCCGTACACGGCTGGCGAGACGAAGTGGGTCGAGGAGGTGAGCGAGTCCAGGAACGGCCGCTCCTTGAACCGCAGGCCCGGCGCGGAGTACGCCACGACCGCGAACATGCTGACCGCGAGCACGATCCAGCTGGGCCACGTGCCGAGCAGCACCAGCGCCACCACGAACGGCACGCAGCCGACCGCCGCCGCCGTGAGCGTCGCGCGGTGCAGCCGCCGGTCGAGGAGGGCGCCCTCCACGCCGCCCTTCCGCGGGTTGCGCAGGTCGGACTCGTAGTCGAAGACATCGTTGATGCCGTACATCGCGAGGTTGTAGGGCACCAGGAAGAACAGGATGCCGAGCGCGACCCGGGCGATCGAGCGCCCGTCGCCCGGATCGGGCACCGCGAGCAGGAAGGCCGCCGCGAAGGGGAACGCGGTGTTGACCCAGCTGAGCGGGCGGCTGGAGAGAAGGAGCGCGCGGATCACCACGGGTCCCGTCGCGGCGGGCGAGGGGCGCCGTACCGGTCCCGGCCCTCCGCGTCGTAGCGCGCGTCGAGGCGGGCGCGGGTGCGGGCATCCGCCTGCCGGGAGTCGGGAAGGAGTCGCCAGAGCAGGGGGAGGAGCAGCACGGCCGCGACAGCGTAGGCGAAGTCCTCGACCGGCGCGACACCGACCCGGAGGCCCAGGATGCGGGCGGGGTCGTAGGCGACGATCCCGAGCCCGACGATCACGTTGTCGAACACGGCGGTGAGAGCGATCAGCACCAGCGCGGCGAGCCCCACCGCCCGCCAGCGCGGTCCCCGGCTCACCGCGGTCGCGACCACCGCGAGCACCACGACCGGGGCGAGGAACGCCAGATCGATCAGGAGGTAGGTCGCGCTCACGCGGCGTCCTGCCGCGTCGGGCGGGCGCGCCGCCGATCCAGGGCGCCGTAGAGGTTCATCGTGAGGTAGCACAGCAGGGCGAGGAAAAACGGTTCCTCCAGCGGCACCTCCGGGGCGAGCTGGATGCCGAGGAGCAGCGTGCTCGGACCGCGGAAGAAGACCCCCGCGCCGACGCCGACCACATCCCACACCAGCAGGAACACCACACCGATGGCGAGCACCAGGATGCCACGGCGCGCGTCGCGCCAGAGCAGCAGCTTCCAGCGCCGGTCGATGAGCACCATGCCGACCAGGCTCACGACGAGCCCGGCGAGGTACGCACCGGGCAGGTCCGCGCCCGCCGGATTCATCGCCGCACGCGGGCGGCTGCGAGCGGCTCCGGCAGCGGACCGGTCGAGGTGTCGTCGCGCATCCGCTTGATGACGAGCTCGGCGCTGATCAGGCACATCGGCAGCCCGATGCCCGGGATCGTGGAACCGCCCGCGAAATAGAGGTTCCGCAGGCGGCTGCGGTTGCCGGAGCGGAACAGCGCGCTCTGCCGCAGCGTGTGCGCCGGCCCGAGCGCGGTGCCGCGCCACGCGCCGAGATCGGCGGTGAAGTCGCCGGGCCCGATGGTGCGGCGCACGCGGATGCGGTCGGCGAGGTCCGGGATGCCCGCCCAGCCGCTGATCTGGGCGATCACCCGGTCGGCGAGCTCCTCGATCGCCGGGTCGCCGCCGGCGTCCGTGTCGGTGCGGATGCCGCCGCGCCCGAGGGAGGGCCCGCCAGCCGGGTCGGCGGGCAGCGGCACGAGCACGAACAGGTTCTCCGCCCCGGCGGGCGCCACCGAGGGGTCCACCTCGCTCGGCTTGCAGACGTAGATCGACGGGGTCTCCGGCACCGAGGGGTCGATCCGACGACGCCGGTCGCCGAAGATCGCGTCGAAGCCCTTCTGCCAGTCCTCGGCGAAGAAGAGGCTGTGGTGTTCGAGTTGCGGCAGCGTGCCGTCGACCCCGAGCAGGATCAAGAGCGCCGAGGGCCCGGGGGTGCGCTTGGCCCAGTACTCCTCGGGGTAGGTGCGTGCCGCGGGATCCTGGATCAGCCGGGTCTCGGTGTGATGCAGGTCGGCGGTGGAGACCACCACATCCGCCTCGATCCGCTCCCCGGGCCGCCCGTCGACGGGCTCGAGGGTCACCCCCGTCGCGGCGCCGCCGGCGTGCTCGATCCGCGCGACCCGGGCGCTCGTGCGGAGCTCGACTCCCTCCGCCGCGGCGAGATCGGCGATGGTGCGGATCAGCCGGGTGAAGCCGCCCATCGGGTAACGCACCCCGTCGACGAGGTCGAGGTGGCTCATCAGCGAGTACATGCTCGGCGCGAGGCGCGGGGCGGCGCCGAGGAACACGGCCGGGTACCCGAGCAGCTGTCGCAGCCGCCGGTCCTGCACCGTGCGGGCGATCCGGTGCTCCATCGTCTCGCTGAGCAGCCGGGCCAGCGCCGGCATCCGCCGCGCAGCGCCGCCGCGCAGGATCGGGCCGAGCTTCGCGAACGTCGTGTACAGGAAGCTGCCGAGCGCCATCCGGTAGGTGTCGCCGGCCTCGGCCAGGTAGGAGCGGATGCGCTCGCCCGCGCCCGGCTCGATCGCCTCGGCGAGCGCGAGGGTCGCCTCGGTGTCGCGCGGGACGTCCAGCGGCTCGGGGTGGCCCTCGGCCCAGATGCGGTAGCCGGGGTCGAGGGTGACGAGGTCGAGCTGCTCGGCGGTGGTGGTGCCGAGGAGCCGGTAGAAGTGCTCGAACACCTCCGGCATCAGGTACCAGGAGGGCCCGGTGTCGAAGCGGAAGCCGTCCCGCTCCCAGGAGCCGGCCCGGCCGCCGAGCTCGTCGCGCGCCTCGAGGAGCGTGGTGCGGTAGCCCTCGCGGGCCAGCAGCGCCGCGGTCGCGAGCCCGGCGATGCCGCCGCCGATCACGACGGCGGTGCGGTCGGCGGCGGGGTCGTCGGCGGCGGCGCGGTCAGCGCCAGGGCCGGCGCCGCTCACGCGAGCCGCCCCGCGGCGGCGAGCAGCCCGAGCCGCAGCTTCACCGGATCGGGCACGCGCACGCGGCGCTGGAGCAGCTCGGTGGCGGGCGCGGCCCGGAGCCGCCGGTTCAGCTCGGCGAACAGGGCGTGGGCGAGGGCGACGGCGCGACGGCTGGAGCTCGGCAGCATCGGGATCACCGCGGCGGCGGCCGCGAGATCCGCGTCGATGTCGTCGACGAGCCGCAGCTTGTCGGCCTCGGTGAGGCGGGTCACATCGATCCCGGGGAAGTAGCTGCGACCGAGCTCCTGCACATCGGCGCGGAGGTCGCGGAGGAAGTTGACCTTCTGGAATGCCGCCCCCAGCGCTCGGGCGCCCGGGGACATCCGCTCGTACGCCGCCTCGGCATCCGGCAGCTCCTGCACGAATGCGCGCAGGCACATGAGCCCCACCACCTCGGCCGAGCCGTGGACGTACTCGGCGAAGCCGGCCGGGTCGTAGGAGCTGCGGTCGACGTCGGTGCGCATCGAGCGGAAGAACGGTGCGGTCAGCTCGGTGCCGATGCCCACCTCCCGTGCGGTGCACGCGAAGGCGTGCACGACCAGGTCGGCGCTGTAGCCGCGCCGCGTCGCGGCCTCCGCTTCCGCCTCGTAGCCGTCGAGCACCGCGCGCGCCGCATCCGGATCCAACCCCGCCTCCGCGGCGGCGCCGTCGACGATCTCATCGGCGACCCGCACCAGCGCGTACACGTTCTCGACGTGCTGGCGCACCCCGGGTCCGAGCAGCCGCGACGCGGCGCCGAACGAGGTGGAGTAGCGGCGGATGACCCCGGATGCGGTGGCGTCGGCGACACCCGAGTACAGCGGTAGACGCGCGACGGGCGATCCGGCCCCGGAGGCCGGCATCAGCGCACTCGGCCGAGGACGGCGTCGGCCAGGGGATGCAGCTCCGTGCGGAGGCCGGCCGGCACGTGCGGCTCGACGAGGCGCGCGAGCGCGCGGTTCGCGTAGTACCGCGCGAGACCCTCCGCGAACCCCTTCGCGCCGCACGCGACCAGGGCCCGGCGCACGAGTTCCGCCTCGGCATCCGAGAGGTCCGCCTTGCCGACGAGATGCCGCACCGGATCGAAGACCTCCGACGTGGTGGCGTACGAGACGAGCACGGTGCGCTTGCCCTCGCGCAGGTCGCCGACGGTGGTCTTGCCCGTCTCGGACTCGTGCCCGAAGACCCCGAGGAGGTCGTCGACGATCTGGTAGGCGATGCCGATCTCGCGCCCGAAGTCGCCGAGGGTCGTGATGGTCTCCTCCGGGGCGCCGGCCAGGATGCCGCCCGCCTGCAAGGGCCCCTCGAAGCTGTAGACCGCGGTTTTCAGGCGCTCCATGGAGAGGATGTCGTCCACCCGCGGCATCTCGACCGCGGCGGCGAAGTCGACGTCGATCAGCTCGCCCGCCGCGCTCGCGAACAGCGCCTCGTCCATCACCTCGAGGAGGCGGCTGCGAACGTGATCGGCAGCGCCGGAACGCTCGATCATCCGGTAGGCGCCCGTGAGCGCGAGATCGCCCGCGATCACCGCGGCGCTGATGCCGCGGTGCTCCGCGTCCGCCTCGCTCGCCCCGGCCGCGAGCGCGCGGTCGCGGTAGGCGCCGGCGAGGTTGGGGCCGCCGCGGCGTATGAAATCCCGGTCGATGACGTCGTCGTGCACGATGAGCGCGGTGTGCAGCAGCTCGAACGCGGCGCCCACGCTCGCCGCGGCGTCGCGATCGGTGCCGCCGAGTGCGGCGTAGGCGGAGAGCACCATCAGCGGACGGAAGCGCTTGCCGCCCTCGGTGGAGGCCCGCAGCTCGTCCCACAGCGCCACGTACTCGGGCCCCAGCAACTCCGCGCGCCGGCGGGCGAGATCGAACCAGCGGGCCAGCACGATATCGACGTCGGCCTGCCGCTCGCGGGCGGCGGCGGGAGAGCCGACGACGTCGGACAACCCTCGTGCCTCCATTCCGGCAGACTATCTTTTCGTGACCTCCACCGCCCCGCCGTCCCGGTTCGGCGACCCGGCGACCGAGTCGGAGCTGGTGATCCTGGTGGACGAGCGCGGCACCCCGATCGGCACGGCGCCGAAGCGGGTCGTGCATACCGCAGAGACTCCGCTGCACCTCGCGTTCTCATGCCACGTGTTCCGCCCGAGCGGGCAGGACGGGGGCGAGCAGGTGCTCGTGACGCGGCGCGCGGTGACCAAGCGCACCTTCCCCGGGGTCTGGTCGAACGCGTTCTGCGGGCATCCCGCTCCCGGCGAATCCCTCGAGCGGGCCGTGGTGCGCCGGGCGGAGCGCGAACTCGGCCTGCGACTCACCGCGCTCGAGCTCGTGCTGCCGGACTTCCGGTACCGGGCGGCCGACGCATCCGGAGTCGTGGAGAACGAGCTCTGCCCTGTGTACCGGGCCGTCGTCGACACCGACCCCCTGCCTGCCGGCGACGAGGTGGACGACTGGGCCTGGACCACCCCGTCGGCGCTGCGCTCGGCCGTGGATGCCGCGCCGTTCGCGTTCAGCCCCTGGCTGGGATTGCAGCTCGCCGCGTGGACCGGATTCGGCCGGTGAGCGCCGTCGACCCCGGCCCGGCCGGCTACCCCTGCCCGATCGAGTAGCCGAGCAGGAAGCTCAGGACGCTCGCCCCGACCGCGAGGGCGATCCCGACCCCGACCAGCAGCCCGGTGCGGCGGCGCCGTTCCCCGATGGACAGGACCGACCCCGCCCGCTCGGAACGTCGCCCCGTGCCGGTGAACTGCGGCGAGGGGGTGCCGTGGAGCACCGCGGCGACCTCGCGCGCGGAGGGGCGCTCTCCGGGCTGCCGCGCCGTCATCGCCCTGAGCAGCCGCGCCCACTCCTCGGGCAGCTCGTCCGGGAGATCCGGATCTCGCGTCGTCCGCGCGATGGCCGACTCGAGCACCGTGCCGGGGAACTCCGGACGACCGGTCAGCGCCTCCAGCAGCACGAGACCCAGCGAGTAGATGTCGCTGGAGGAGTCGACCATCCGGCCGGACACCTGCTCGGGGCTCAAGTAGGCCGCCGTGCCGAGGATGGTGCCGTCCGAGGTGAGGCGGTTGCCGTCGAGGTAGTGCGCGATGCCGAAGTCGCCGAGCTTCGCGATGCGGCGGAATCCGCTGGTGCCGGTGTCGCTGATCAGGATGTTGGCGGGCTTGACGTCGCGGTGCACCACCCCGGTGGAGCGCAGGTAGTCGAGCGCGTCGGCGATCTGCGCCCCGATGGCGGCCACGTCGTGCGGGGTCATCGCACCCCGGCCGAGCAGCTGCTCGAGCGACTGGTGCGAGACGAGCTCCATCACCAGGAAGCGCCGCATGCTGCCGTCGAAGTTCTGCCGTCCGGCGTCGTAGATGGCGATCAGGCCCGGGTGGCTCAGCGTGCTGAGCATCCGGATCTCGCGCTCCTGCCGCACCAGATCATCCGGGGTCACCGACTCGGCGCGGAACACCTTGATCGCCACCGGACGGCCGAGCACCCGGTCGTCCGCGCGATACACCGACCCGGCGCCGCCCGCGCCGATGGCCTCGAGCAGCTGGTACCGACCCGCGACCACCGGGCTGGGGGACCGCTCGGTCGAGTCGACGATGGTGCTCATGTGCCTCGCTGACGGGGGTGGGGCGGAGGCTGTGCCGCGATCGAGCGCGGGCCACCTCGAAGCCGGTCGGACCGGGGACGTGGGGACGGTGCAGCAGCAGGGCGGCCGAGGCCCCCGTGCTGATCGCACTCTACGTTCTGCCGGTGACAGGCTCGCTGCGGCTTGACCGCGCGCTCAGGAACGGCAACAATGCCGCGCCGCTACTGCCCGGCCGACCCCGCGTCCGTGCTGCGCACGTCGACGCGGTGGAAGCTCTGGAACGAGCGCGAGGCCGTCGGGCCGCGCTGCCCCTGGTAGCGGTTGCCGTAGGCGCCCGACCCGTAGGGGTTCTCGACCGGCGAGCTGGTGCGGAAGAAGCAGAGCTGACCGATCTTCATTCCCGGCCACAGCTTGATCGGCAGGGTCGCGACATTGGAGAGCTCCAGGGTCACGTGGCCCGAGAAGCCGGGGTCGACGAATCCGGCGGTGGAGTTGGTGAGGAGCCCGAGGCGACCGAGCGAGCTCTTGCCCTCCAGGCGGGCGGCCACGTCATCCGGCAGCGTCACGAGCTCGAACGTCGAGCCGAGCACGAACTCGCCGGGGTGCAGGATGAACGCCTCGTCGCCGCGGGTCTCGATGAGCCGGGTGAGCTCGGGCTGCTCCTCCGCCGGATCGATGAAGGGGTACTTGTGGTTGTCGAAGAGACGGAAGAAGCGATCGAGCCGGACATCGACCGACGAGGGCTGCACCATCCCCACGTCCAGCGGCTCCAGACCGATGCGGCCGGCCCGGAGCTCGGCCTTGATGTCGCGGTCGCTCAGCAGCATGGGGTCGAGCGTAGTGATGCCGGACGCGCCGGCCGGTCACCAGCCGAGGACCTCACGCGGATGCGTGAGGCGCCACCACGCGGTGGGCGGACGGATGCTGCCGCGCAGCACCACCGGCACGGTGGCCGTGGCCGACCCCGCGGTGTAGCTGATGCTGCCGACCTTCTGCCCGGACCTGCCGCTGCCGAGCCCGAGAGTGGTGACCTTCACCGCGACGGGGGTGTCGGACCACGTGAATACGCTCGCCCGTGACGCGAGCACCATGGTCGCGGCCGACCCCCACGGTGTGCGGTAGGTGCCGACGACGGTGCCCGCCTTGGCGACGCGGACGCTGTGGAACCCGGCGCGGAGGCTGGCGAGGAAGTCCGCGACCTCGGTGTCGGCCTGCAGACGGCCGCCCGAGCCGAGCAGGACACCGATCACCGTGAGCGTGGTGGGGCGGCCGATGTCGAGAGCGGCGGAGAACAGCAGATTCGAGCCGTAGGGCTCCAGGGTGCCGGTCTTGATGCCGTTCACCCCCTCGGTCCCGAGCAGGTCGTTGGTGTTCGGCAGGGGCGGCTGGCCGGGCGCGTCGAGCACGGGCATCGCCACGATCCCGGACACCACGGGATCGGCCGCGGCGAGCCTGCCCAGCGCGATCAGGTCGCCCGGGGTGCTGCGGTTGCGGGGGTCGAGGCCGGTCGGCTCGACCAGGGTGGTGCTCGTCAGGCCGCGGGCGGCGAGCCACCGTCGGGTGGCGCTGAGGAAGGCGGGCTGCGACCCGAACGCCCAGGTCGACACGGCCTCCGCGTAGTTGGAGGCCGAGATGACGAGCATCGTCGTCAGGGCGTCGCGCTCGCTCATCGAGCTTCCCGCCGGCATCTCGGCGATCGTGGCGTTCCGCGTGTAGTAGCTGTCGTACAGCGCGTGGTCGCTCGAGCTGAAGGTGATCGTCGGCCCCTCGTCGGATGGCCCGAGCGGCTTGGCCTCGAGGATCACCATCGCGATGATGATCTTGGAGATGCTCGCGATCGGCACCGCCGCGTCGCCGCCGCTCGCCGCGAGGATGCCGCTCGCGCCCGGCCCGAGGTACTCGTCGGCACCGGAGACGCTCACCGCGAACTCCCCGGCGGTCGGCATCGCGAGGGTCGCCGCGGGCGGCGTCGGGACCGCGGGTTGTCGGATGGCGCCGACCGGCGGGCCGAGCGGGGCGGTGAGGGCGGCGGCCACGTACCCGCCGCCGAGCGCCAGGACCAGGGCGGTGAGGAGAGCCGCGAGCACGGCGCCTCGGCGGCGCCGCTGCCTCGCCTCCCGGTCCCGCGCGGCCGCGCGGGGGTCCGGGCGGTCCGAGCCGCGCGGGGCGCGCGCGGACGACCGGAACAGGTCCTCGATCCGGTCGAGGTCGTCCTTCTGCCTGGCCACACCCACCCGTCGTTCCGCCGTCCGCCGCGTCACGCACGCATCCGACGCCGATCCTGAGGCCTCGTCATGCTACCCGGGCAGGCGCTCGTCCCACCAGCGCAGAACGCGCAGGGCGCGGAGGGTGTTCCACCGGCTCGGGCGCCCGTCGCCCTCCTCGAGTTCGAAGAGCACATCGCCCGGGAGCGACCCCTCGAGCGCCCAGCGCCCCTCCTCATCCGCCTTCGCGCGGACCAGCTGGACCGCCTCGGCGAGGCGGTCGTCGCGGATGCCGGCGTCGCGGAAGTGGTCGAGGGCGCGGAGTACGTCGTAGTGCCACCGCGGCGGGTAGCGCAACTCGAGGTAGCCGGGGTCGACGACCTCGCCCGTGCTCGCCCGGCGAAGAAGGTGGCGTCGCAGCAGGTACTCCGCGCCCGACGCCCGGACCTCGCGCGACCGGCGCACGAGGTCGGCGTCCGAACCCGGCGCCCGCTCGTAGGCCAGCATCCCCTCGAGGACCGAGATCGTGGTGTCGAACGAGGAGCGCACGGAGCCGCGCTCCTGGTCGCAGTTCCAGCCGCCGTCGGCCATCGTCTCACCGACCAGCCGACGAGCGATCCCGTCGACATCGCGCCCGAAGTACGACCCGGCGCCGACCGTCTGCCCATTGATGCAGGGCTCCACCTCGCCGTCGAAGTACGGCTCGCCGTCGTACTCCCACCGCACGCCCGCCGCGACCCGGTCGACGGCATCTCGCACCCGAGGATCGGCCGGGTCGACACCGCAGTCCCACAGCTGCCGGAGCGCCCACATCGTCGCGGTCCACGGCTGATGCTCGGGTACGGCATCGAGCTTCGGGAAGCACGCCCCGCCGCTCCAGCTGCCGTCCGCCCACTGCAGGTCGAGGATCCGCGCGCCCCACCCCTCGTCCGCGACGCGACGGCGCTCCGCCGCGACCTCCGCTGGCGTCGCGTCCACGAGATCCCGCAGCACCTGCCAGCGGATCGCCGGGTCGGCGGCGAGCAGCCAGTCGATTACGGGGGGCGTCGTCGCAGCGTTCACCCCGTCACGCTAGGCGCATCCTCCGACGGGCCACCAGCGCTGAGGTAGTCTGTGTGCGCAGTCGAGACGCTCCGGACCGAGAGCACCGGCCACGCGGATGTAGTTCAATGGCAGAACTTCAGCTTCCCAAGCTGATAGCGCGGGTTCGATTCCCGTCATCCGCTCTCCACGGTTGGCCCCCCCCCGCCCCCCGGCTCGCCGATCAGCGAGGTGACTGCTCGGCGGTACCCCTTCCTCCCTCGCCGTCCCGCGGCCCGCGCTGACTCGAGAGGGTACGGTCTCGTGTCCGCCGTAATCGCGCCGGCACGTCTCGGCGGCCAGCAATCCGGCTCACTCGTTTGTACAAATACTCGTTGGTGCTACTGTCGCTGCCGAGGTGACTGATGAGCGTTCCCGCGGCCGACCTGGATCGGACCTTCCACGCCTTGGCGGACCCCAACCGTCGCGCCATCCTGTCGCTCGTGCGCATTCAGCGCTGCGCCGTGGGCGAGATCGCCAGCGAACTGGGGCTGTCGCAGCAGATCGTGTCGCACCACCTGAAGGTGCTGCGCACGGCGGGACTGGTGACCGGATCGCGGTCGGGCACCCGTCACCTGTTCGCCGTGCGTGTCGAAGGACTCGCCCTGGGGAAGGGGTTCTTCGATGACTTCTGGACCGAGCGTCTCGGCGCGCTCAAGCGAGCGGTCGAGTCCTCGGGCAGGAGCGGTGATGGCTGAGCACCGCACATCGATCGACATCGAGGCGGCGCCCGAGCGGGTGTTCGACTTCCTGGTGACCGACACCGGGATCACCGCGTGGATGGGGCAGTGGGCATCGCTGGATCCGGTGCCCGGCGGTCGATTCGCGGTCGACATCGCCGGCTACCCGGCCAGGGGGACGTTTCTGGAGATCGATCGCCCCCGGCGAGTCACGATCTCCTGGGGCTTCGCCGGCAGCGCGAGCCTGCCGCCGGGCGCGTCGACGGTGTCGTTCGAGCTCACGCCGATCGTCGTCGGCACCCGGGTCGACGTCATCCACCGCGATCTGCCCGACGTCGCCGGGCACGCGACGGGCTGGACCCACTTCTTGCCCCGTCTCGCGCGCGCCGCCGCGGGCGAGCGACTCCCGCGGGACACCTGGACGCCCCGTCCGAGCACCGACCACACGAAGGAGTCCCGGTGACGAACGCGAACGACGCCCTATCCGTCGTGGAGGCCTACCACCGGGCCTGGACGGGTGGCGACGTCGAGGGCGCACTCGCCTACGTCTCGGACGATGTGCGCTGCTTCGCCCCCGACGAGAAGGTCACGACCAAGGACGACTGGCGCGGCTACCTGAGCGCGTTCGCTCCGCGGCTGACCGGTGCGCCCGAGCACACCCGGATGGTGGAGTCGGACCGGGTCGCGCTGTGGTACTTCCCGCAGACCGCCGCGACGACATCGACGTTGGCCAGTGAGCTCTTCACGGTGCGCGATGGACGAATAGTCGAGATCCGTCTCGCCTTCGACCGCCTCGGCTACGCCCCGCGGCAACAGCAGCCGACATGACCCCGGGTCCGTCCGATGACCGGACGCGCGAGCTGATCGACCGCATCCGCGCGGGGCTGCCTGATCGCCCGATGCGGGAGGTGCGCATGTTCGGTGTGACCGCCCTGATGGTCGACGAGACCCTGGCGGGCGCCGCGGGCAAGGACGGAAGTCTGCTCGTCCGTGTCGACCCGGCCGACGACGCTGCCCTGCTGCTGCGCCCGCACGCGTCTCGAGCGGAGATGGGAGCCGGCCGCCGGATGGGTGCGGGGTGGATCCGGGTGGCCGCCGAGGCTCTGCGCAGTGACGCAGCCCTTGGTGAATGGCTTCGGGCCGCTGCCGACAATCTCGCCCGGCTCGAAGCCGGCACTCCGGCCAGCCGGGGCGGCGGCCGACAGTGACATCGCGCCGTCCGCCGGGGGACGACAGCACCCGTGCCGGTTGTCGCTCCCTCGGCGCTGGCCGCGGCGCGCCCGCTCAGGAGTGCGCGGAGCCCAGCGTCAGACCCGCCGGGTACTCCGTGATGGTGTAGCGCCCGCAACGCACGACCCCGCCCGGATCCGATGCGGAGCGGGGCAGCGCGAAGGGCGGCGAGTCCGGGGAGGAGACCAGGAAGCTCACCCGCCGCCGGTTGAAATCCGCGCGATTCACCAGCCACGCGTACCCGTTGAGGGCGGCATCGGTCTGGATGAGTCGACGCGGATCCGCGACGAGGGCCTTCGGGGCCCGGACCGTCCAGAACTGGCCGGCGCCGTACTGCCCGCTCGCATCCACCCATCGGGTGACGCAGGCGAGGTCCGGATCGGGTCGCGCCACCGCCCGCCCGGCGACGACTCCGGATGCGGTGCCCACCGTCCCGAGCCCGAGCGCGAGGACGACGACTCCCGCGGCGACCGCCCGCCGCGGCGGGACTCGGACGCGCGGCGGACGTGGCAGACGCACGGCCACCGCGAGCGCGCCGAGCACCGCGAGCGGGGGCAGGAACGCGCCGGGCTGCAGGTACCGCGCCGCGGCGGTTCCGAGGAGGACGGCGCCGGCCAGCACCGCCAGCGGGGCGAGCACCGCCATCCCGGCGAGCACCACCTCGCCCGGGCGTCGGGACCGGATCGCCCGCGGCAGGAGCACGCCGCCGGTCACCAGGAGGAGGACCACGAGCACCAGCTCGAGCGCGCCCGGGGCGGTGACGAGCCGCTGCTGCGCGAGACCGAGGTAGTACATGGCGGATGCCGCGGCGCGGTCCGGCCGGATCTTCCCTCCGCCGTCCTCGGTGATCCAGGTCGCGAACGGGATGCGCCCGAGGAGCCCCATCGCGGCGCCGGAGGCGAGCACCGCGGCGATGAGCACGGCCCGGTGCCTCGGAAGCCGGGCGAGAAGCGCGAGGACGGTGGTCGCCGCGAGCGGGATCACCGTCCAGGCGAGCGCGATCGGGTTGCTGAGCACCGCCACCGCGACGAGGGCGCAGAGGACGGCCGACGCCCCGACCACCTGACGGCGTCGGTGCAGCCGGCCGACGTCGAGCATCCGTAGCGCGCACGCGACCGCGCCCAGGGTCGCGACCACCGTCGCCGAATAGTAGGTGGTGGTCATCAGCAGGGACGCCGGTTCGAGCGCGTTCCGGTCGGCGGACGACTCGGCTAACGCCATCGCCCCGAGCACGGCGGTCGCCACGGTCGCGGCGAGCACCGCGTGCTCCCGGCCCATCCGCAGGCCACCGGCGACCGCGCGGTAGGCCGCATAGCAGGCGAGCCAGTTGAGCGTTCCTGCCACCGCCAGCGCGGCACGGGGATCGCCGACCACCGCCGCGACCGGAAGGTAGACCGCGAGCTCGGGCAGGAAGAGCACCGCCGAGAACGCCCACTCCTGCGGCTGCCCGATCCGCAGCGACGAGGCGACGAGCGCGAGCTGCATCGAGTCGCCGTCGGTGAACAGCAGGGACGCGCGGGGCGAATCGGCCAGGTGCGCGAGCACGAGCAACGCGACCGAGAGAGCCGCCCCGATGCCGCCCAGCTCGGTCGCCACGGCGCGTCGGCGCCCGCGGTGCGGGCTCGGGGCGGGGATCGTCATCGGCGGGGCCGGCGGGGGTGAGGTCCGGTCAGCGCCAGGGTAGCCCGCGAGGCGGCCCGGCGAGCACGCGGGTACCGCAGCGGCGGACGGCTGCGGCGGATCGCTGCGGCGGACGGCTGGGGCGGCTGGCTGCGGCGACCCCGTCCGGTCGGTGGCGTAGCCTGAGCCGGTGGCACGGGAGGCAGCGCTCGCGCGGTCGCCCAACCGGCTGGCCGCCCTGATCGCCGGCGCGGCGTTCCTCGCGATCGGCGCACTGGGATTCGCCGCGTCGGGCGGGAGCGGCTTCGTCTCGACCACCGGCGGGTTGCTGTTCGGCGTGCTGCCGGTGAACGGCCTGCAGAACCTCGTGCACCTGCTGCTCGGCGGCGCACTGGTCACCGCCGCCCTCGTGTTCCGGGCATCCGCCCGCACCACGAACCAGGTGATCGGCACCCTCTTCCTCGCCCTCGGGATCGCCGGGCTGTTCCTCGCCGGGACTCCCGCCAACGTGCTCGCCGTCGGCGCCGTCGGCAACCTCCTGCACTTCAGCGCCGCGGTCGTCCTGCTCGCGGTGGGCCTGGGCGTCGAGGGGCGCCCCTCCGATGAGGTCGGCCCTGCGCGCGCTACGCCCTCTCGGCCGGGATCGGGCTGACGCGCCCCATGAAGGCGCGCACGGCCGGGTCGACGATGACGTCGGAGGGGCGGATCGGCCGGGTGAGGTACAGCCCGTCGAGGGCGGTCAGCCGCGACAGCGCCACGTACGTCTGCCCCGGGGCGAACGACCCGGAGCCGAGGTCGACGATCGCCCGGTCGTAGGTCTTGCCCTGCGACTTGTGCACCGTGACCGCCCACGCCAGGCGCAGCGGGAACTGCAGGAACTCGGCCACGACATCCTTCTGCAGGGTCTGCGTCGCCGCCGAGTAGCGGTAGCGGTAGCGCTCCCAGGTGGCCGGGTGCACCTCGTGCGTCTCGCCGTCGACCTCGACCCACACGGTGTCGGCGATCTTCACCACCCGGCCGATGCTGCCGTTCACCCAGCGCCCCTCGGCGCCGGCGTCGTTGCGCAGGAACATCACCTGCGCCCCCACCTTGAGCTCCAGCCGCTCGTCCGCGGGGTAGGCGCGGGCACCGAAGTCGCCGGTGACCTCGGCCCGGGCGGTCAGGGCGCGGCCGGGGAGCCGGCCGAGAGCCTGGGCGTTGATGCGGGCGACGGTCGCGTTGGTGGTGGCGAGGGTGATGGTGCCGTCGTCCGGAGCGCGCCTGGCCCCGACCGCATTGAGCCGTTCGGCCATCTCGGCGGTCACGGCGCCGTGCCGCACCGCCGTGAGCAGCTGGCGGAACTCCGCCTCGTGCTGACGGTGGATGGTGCCGAGCTCGTAGATGGTGAGGCCGGCCTCCTGCCACACTCTCGCGTCGAAGAACCACATCGAGCGGTAGTGATCGGCGTAGTACGCGCGCTCGTCCCCCTCGCCCGGCACGGGGGCCAGCTGCCACGGGTCGCCGAACAGCACCAGCTGGACCCCGCCGAACGGCTCGTGCGGACGCTGCGGGGCCTGACGCAGCGCGCGATCGATCGCATCCTTCAGGTCCGCCGACACCATCGAGACCTCGTCGATCACCAGCGTCTCGATCGCATTCAGCAGCTTGCGCAGCTCCGGTCCCTGCTGCAGCTCGTGGTCGGCGATCACCCCGATCGGCAGGCGGAACAGGGAGTGGATGGTCTGGCCGCCCACGTTCAGCGCCGCCACCCCGGTGGGCGCGCAGATCGCGATGCTCTTCGAGGTCGACCAGGAGAGGTGCTCGAGGAGGGTCGACTTGCCGGTGCCCGCCCGTCCGGTGACGAACACGTGCTCCATCGTCGTCTCGATGCGCGCGAACACCGCCGCCTGCTCGGGCGAGAGCTCGGGCAGGGTCATGGGGCTTCCGAGGATGGGGAACGGATGCGGGGCCCGCCCACTGTACCCAGGTCGCGCGGGCCCGGCCGGCGCTCTCCCCGGCGTCCGCCTCCGTAGGATCGTGCCGTGCGCCGGGCCGTCCTCCCCTGGGTCGCGGCGACGCTGATCCTCGTGCTCGCCTCGGTCGCGGGCATCAGCCTCGCCTCCGGGACGCTGTTCACCGCGACCGCGTTCGTGCGGGTCTACCTCGACGCGCTCGCCCGCGGTGACGGCGCCGCCGCGGCCGCGATGCCCGGGGTCGTCTCGTCCGGCGCAGGCGGCACCCTGGTCACGGCCGCCGACGCGATGCCGGGGCTGGACCGCATCCGCGTCGTCTCCGACGCCGAGGTCGCGCCGGGCCGCCACCGGATCTCGGTCGCGTGGCGCTCGGGCGGCCGCATCCAGGGCGAGTCCGCGGTCACCGTCGAGCGCGCCGGGACCACGGCCCTGGTCTTCCCCGCGTGGCGCTTCGCGACCCCGCCGACCGCCTCCCTCGCCCCCGCCCTGCGGGGGGACGACCGGGTGGCCGTCGGCGCGCGGACGTTCGAGGTCCGCCCCGGCGCTGCGTTGCGCGTGCTGGTGCCCGGGGCGTACGCGGTGCGGATGCGGAGCCCGGTCGCCCAGAGCGACGCCCGCCCGGCGGTCGCCGACCGACCGGGCTCCGTGCTGCGCGTGCGACTGACCGGCCGGGCCACCCCGGCCTTCCTGGCCCGGATCGAGGCGCAGGTGCGTTCGGCACTCGATGCCTGCGCACGACAGCAGGTGCTCTACCCGCGCGGCTGCCCCTTCGGCGCCGCCATCACCGACCGGATCGCCTCGACCCCGCAGTGGACGATCCTCGCCCGGCCCCGCATCCGGCTCAGCCCCACGGATCGACCGGATGCCTGGCGCGCGTCGGTCTCCAGCGGCACGGCGCGCCTCCGGGTCGACGTGCGCTCGCTCTTCGACGGCACGGTGGCGCCGAGGAACGAGGATGCCGTCATCTCCGGCGCCTGGGCGGTCTCGGTCGCCGGCGACACCCCCCGCCTCGGCGCGCTGATCGACGCCGGAGGGCAGCGCGCGTCGTAGCCTGACCCGCATGAGCGGACGACCCGACGACCTCGGCGGATGGACACCGGGACGCTTCGAGGCGGACGGGATCGGGCATCCGACCTACCAGGCGGGGAAGGGCCCCGGCGTCGTGCTGATCCCCGAGATCCCCGGCGCGACCCCCGAGGTGCTGGGGCTCGGGCGGCTGCTGGTCGAGGGCGGGTTCACGGTGCTGATCCCCTCGCCCTTCGGCGAGCCGGGCCGCCCGATCTCCGGCGGCTACGTCGGACGGGTGGTCACCCGGCTGTGCGTGTCGGCGGAGTTCCGAGCCTTCGCCCTCGGTGCCGAGCGACCGTTCTCGCGCTGGCTCCGCGCCCTCGCCGCCGACCTCGCGGCGCGCACGCCCGGGCCGGGTGTCGGGGTGATCGGGATGTGCTTCACCGGCGGCTTCGCTCTCGCCGCCGCGGTCGACGACGCGGTGCTCGCCTCGGTGCTCAGCCAGCCCGCCCTCCCGTTCCCGCTGGGCCGGGCCCGGCAGGCGGATCCGGGGCTCTCGCCGGCGGAGTTGGACCGGGTCGCCGAACGGGCCGCAGCGGGTGCCGTCTGCGCGATCGGGCTGCGCTTCAGTGAAGACCGGGCGGTCGCCCGTTCGCGCTTCGCCACCATCGCCGACCGCCTCGGCGACGCGTTCGAGGTGATCGAGATCGACTCCTCGCCGGGCAATCCCGGAGGGTTCGCCCCCTCCGCGCACTCCGTGCTCACCGCCGAGCTGCGGGAGGAGCCCGGCCCCACCCGCGACGCCCGCGACCGCGTGGTGCGGTTCCTCCGCGAGCGCCTGACGACCCCGGCGCCCTCCGCCGGATGAGGTGCTAGCGGGCGCGACCCGCGAGCATCCTGTTGTACTCCGCGAGCTCCGCGTCGCCGTCGCGGTCGGCCTTTCGGTCCCGGCGCTTGGCTTCGCGGTCGTCGCTGCGGCTCCACAGGATCGCCACCGCGATGGCGAGCGCGAGTGTCGGGATCTCGCCGATCGACCAGGCGATGCCACCCGCGGCCTGCTGATCCGCGAGGGGCGTCGGCCCCCAGGTGCGGCCCATCGCCCCGTACCAGTCGGCGAGGAACAGCCCCTCGGAGGAGATGATCGTCAGCCCGAAGAAGGCGTGCAGAGCCATCACCGCCAGCAGCAGCACCAGTCGCAGCGGATAGGGCGGACGCGAGCGCACCGGGTCGATGCCGATCAGCGCCTGCACGAAGAGATACCCGGTGATGAGGAAGTGGAACGTCATCCAGACGTGGCCCAGGTGGTCGGTGACCGCCCAGCGGAACAGCGGCGTGTAGTAGAACCCCCACAGCGAGATCGCGAACAGCCCGGCCGCGACGAGCGGATTCGTGAGCACGTTCGCCACCGGGGTGTGCACCGCCCAGAGGATCCACTCGCGCGGTCCGCGGCTGCCGTCGTCGCGGGCGCGGATCGCGCGAGCGCTCAGGGTGACGGGCGCCCCGAGCACCAGGAGGATGGGCACCGCCATCGACAGCAGCATGTGCGCGGTCATGTGCACGCTGAACAGGTACTCCTGGTAGAGGTTGGGCATCCCGTTCGTTGACCACAGGAGCAGCAGCATCCCCGCCAGCCAGCTCACCGTGCGCCCGACCGGCCACCGGTCGCCGCGACGCCGCAGCCTCCACACCCCCGCGAGGTAGAAGAACGTGCCGAACAGCACGAGCACAAGCCACAGCAGGTCCGGATACCACGCGGTGATCCATCCGGCGGGAGTGAGCTCGGGCGGCAGCGGCCGATCGGTCAGGACCTGCGCCGGAGTCGGGGTCGCGAGGTCGGAGGTCCCCTCATCGAGCACGGGGGTGGCGGTGGAGGCGAGGGCCGCGGCGACCCCGGAGGCGATTCCCATGAACCCGAGCTCGGCGCCGACCATGACCCAGAACACGCGCGAGCCGGCGCCGGATCCGATCCGCCGGATCATCGCCCGGCGCTGCGCAGCACCGAACAGCCCGAGAGCCAGCAGCGCGGCGATCTTCACCAGCACGAGCACTCCGTAGGGCGTCAGCAGCGCAGGGAGCTGCCCCAGCCGGATCGCCGCGGATGCGTATCCGGAGATCGCGACGACGACGAACGCGATCGCGGCGATCGACGAGTAGCGCCGCAGGACGACGGCGATCCGCCCGTCGCCGAGCGTCGGGCGCAGGATCACCACGGTCACCAGCCCGCCGAGCCACACGCCGGCGAACAGGATGTGCAGCCAGATCGCGGTCGCGGCGATGTCGTGCGTCGAACTGTCGCCGGAGTGGCCCTCGTTGGACAGCCGCGCGAGGGCCGCGAGCGCGATGGCCGCGATCAGCAGCAGCGCCACGCGGTTGCGCAGCGCGAGGCAGAGCACGGTGATCGCAGCTCCCGCCACGGTCATGACGAGCCACGCCTGGCCCAGGCCCCCTGTCGTCAGGTAGGCGCCGAGGTCCGACCCGCCCGTGGCCGGGTCCGGGAGGCGATTCGCAAGACTCCAGTACGTGAAGAAGGCGGATGCCGCCGATCCGATCGCCCAGACGCCGCCCGCCGCCGCGGCGACGTCGAGGGCTCGCGGATACTCGGGGCGCTCGGGACTCAAGGCGGTGAGGGCGAGGAGCAGGGCGCCGAGGACCACCCCGACGGCGAGGTCGACGACGAGCTTGGCGGCCGGCACGCCCCACCGGGCCAGCGCTCCCGGGTCAAGGACGAGGGGCGCGGTCACCGCGCCGCCGAACAGCAGCGCGGCGGCGAGGGATGCCGCGGCGGCCGCGACGATCGCCGCGGGTCCCCAGATCCACACCGCGCGCCTCACCCGCGAATCCTACGGCGGCGCGGTGAGCGGCACCTGCGGTGCGGTGCCGACCCCGCGGGGTCGTGTCCCGCTCCGGGTCCGTCGATGCGGGCGGATGCGGAAGGGGCGCCCGACCGGGTGGTCGAGCGCCCCTCCGCAACGTCTCCGAGCGAGCCGGCTCTACTTCGCGGCGGCCTTGAGCTTCGAGCCCGCGGAGACCTTCACGCCGTTGGTCGCGGCGATCTTGATCGACTCGCCGGTCGCGGGGTTGCGGCCCTCGCGCGCGGCACGGTGCACCTGCTCGAATGCGATCCAGCCCGGGATCGACACCTTGGTTCCGCTGCCGACCGACGTGGCGACGACGCCGAAGAACGCGTCGATGACGCTCGAGACGGCGGACTGGCTCTGTCCGGTCTCCGCAGCGATGGCCGAGACGAGCTCGGACTTGTTCAAGGTGTCAGCCATATGTGTCCTCCTGGACCGGTCAATGCATCCGCCGACACAGATCGTCGGATGCGGGGGGTGACTGTCGAGGAATCCGTGGCTTACTCCGCGGAGTCCCGTGTTTCCGGGCTTCAGCGGCCCGGAACCGCAGACAACCTACCAGGAAGACTTGGTGACGCCGGGCAATTCGCCGCGGTGCGCCATGTCGCGGAACCGCACCCGCGAGATGCCGTACGCGCTGAGGTTGCCGCGCGGGCGCCCGTCGATCGCGTCGCGGTTGCGCAGGCGCACCGGCGAGGCGTTGCGGGGCAGCTTCTGCAGGCCGAGGCGAGCCTCCTCGCGGCTCTCGTCGGTGCCGTTCGGGTCGACGAGCTGCTTCTTCAGCTCGAGGCGCTTCGCGGCATACCGCTCGACGACGACGCGGCGCTGCTCATTGCGCGCCATCTTGCTCTTCTTGGCCATGGGTCAGCGCTCCTCGCGGAATTCGACGTGCTGGCGCACGACGGGGTCGTACTTCTTCAGCACGATGCGATCAGGGTTGTTGCGGCGGTTCTTGCGGGTCACGTAGGTGTACCCGGTGCCGGCAGTGGAGCGGAGCTTGATGATCGGACGGATGTCCTGGGCCTTCTTGGCCATCAGATCTTCTCCCCTCGGGCGAGGATCCGGGCGACGACCGCCTCGATCCCCCGTGCGTCGATCACCTTGATGCCCTTGGCGGACACGTTCAGCGTCACGTTGCGACGCAGGCTCGGCACGTAGTAGGTCTTCTTCTGCACGTTCGGATCGAATCGGCGCTTCGTCCGGCGGTGCGAGTGCGAGATGTTGTGTCCGAAGCCGGGAACGGCTCCGGTCACCTGGCACACAGCGCCCATGGTGGTTTCCTATCTTCAGCGGCTACCGCAGGAACGGGAATCGTCCTGCCCAAGATCACTTGTCGGCGCCCCGATCCCCGTCTGACGCGCATCCGGTGGGGCACATGAAGAAGCGCGGCACGCCGCGCAACCCTCCGATGATACAGGATGCGCGGCTCCCCGCCCTCCTCCTCCCCAATTGGTTCACATGACCGCACGGACGCCCCCGTTTGCGCCATGCGACGGATGCTCCGTTCTCCGGCCGGGCGGGGAGCCGACACCCGGCCCTCCGGCCTCCGCCCCGTCAGATGGCGCAAACCGCGGTCAGGGAGCGCTCGTGTGAACCAATTGGGGTGAATGAACGGCGCGGAGCGCCCGGAGCGGGGGCCGGGGGTCAGGCGAGGGGCAGGTGCATCAGGTGGAGGCCGACGAGGCCGTGCCGACGTGAGCGGAACGCCTCGGGCACCGTGCCGACGATCCGGAAGCCGAGGCCTGTCCAGAGCCGCACCGCGCCCTCGTTCGTGGCGACGACGGCATTGAACTGGATCGCGCGGTAGCCGGACGCGCGCGCCCAGGCGATCATGTCCTCGCCGAGCCTGCGGCCCACCCCCCGCCCGCGCGCCGCGGCAGCCACCATGAACGAGGCGGTCGCGACATGGTCGCCGCGTCCGGGCCGGTTGGGTCCCATCTTCGCGGAGCCCAGGATGCGCCCCTCCTCCTCGAGCACGACCACCCGCCACGGCGGCGGCTCCATCCACAGGGCGCGCGCCGCATCCGAGGTGAGCCCCTCGGGGTAGGTGTAGCTCTCGCCGTCGGCGACGATCGCGGCCCAGAAGGGGTGGATCCGCGCCCAGTCCTCTCCCCGGGCGGGACGGATGCCCTCGCTCATGCCGGCGCGCCTCAGTCGAGGAGGAGCGCGGGCTCCTCCAGCACCGATGCGAGGTCCGCGGTGAAGCGCGAGGCGACGTCGCCGTCCACGACGCGGTGGTCGAAGGAGGCGCCCACCGTCGTGACGTAGGCGGGACGGACCTCCCCGTCGATCACCCACGGTTTCTGCTTGATCGCGCCGAGGGCGACGATCGCCACCTCGCCGGGGTTCAGGATCGGGGTCCCGGTGTCCATGCCGAACGAGCCGAGGTTGGTGATCGTGATGGTGCCGCCGGCCATGTCCGCCGGGGTCGCCTTGCCGTCGCGGGCCGTCAGCGTGAGCTGCTCCAGCGCTTGGGCGAGCTGCAGCAGCGACAGCTCCTGCGCATCCTTGATATTCGGCACGATCAGTCCCCGCGGGGTCGCCGCGGCAATGCCGAGGTTGACGTAGTGGTGGACGACGATCTCCTTGTCGGTCCACGTGGAGTTGACCGTCGGGTTGCGCCGCACCGCCCACATGATCGCCTTCGCCATCACGAGCAGCGGGCTCACCCGCACGCCCGCGAAGGTCGGCGAGGCCTTGAGGCGCTGCACGAACTCCATCGTGCGGGTGGCGTTGACGTCGCTGAAGACGCTGACGTGGGGCGCGCTGAAGGCGCTGTGCACCATCGCCTTCGCGATCGCCTTGCGCACGCCCTTGACGGGGATGCGCTCCTCGCGTTCGTCGCCCCACTCCGGCGTCTCGAGGTTGCGGAACACGCTGGCCTGCTGCGCCTGGCGGATGACGTCGTCGCGGGTGATCTCCCCGGCCAGCCCGGTGCCGGTGATCGCGGCGAGGTCGACGTCGAGGTCCTTCGCGAGCTTGCGGATCGGCGGCTTCGCGATCACCGGCGACGCGAGCGCCACCGGGATGGTCGAACTCCGCGCGGCGGGCGCGGCGGGCGCGGCGGCGTCGGGGCGCACCGCATCCGGGCGCACCGCATCCGGGCGTCGGCGTCGGGTCGCCACCTGCGCCCTGGTGCCGTACCCCACCAGCGTCGGCTCCGGGCGCTCGCCCGAGTCCAGGGCGCGCTCGGCGGCACCGCCCTCGCCGAGGAATCCGGGGGCACCGGCCACCGGGTGCTCGCGGGTGTCCATCGGTGCCACGAAGTCGGACTCGTCGGTGGCGGTCGCCTGCAGCTCGACCGATCCGCCGGCGGAGGCGACCCGGATGATCGGCGTGCCCACCTCGACGGTGGCGCCCTCGTCGACCAGCAGCTCCTGCACGGTGCCCGCGAAGGGGGAGGGCAGCTCCACCAGCGACTTCGCGGTTTCGATCTCGACCAGCACCTGATTGACGGTCACGGAGTCGCCCGGCTGCACTTTCCAGGCGACGATCTCGGCCTCGGTGAGACCCTCGCCGACGTCGGGGAGGGGGAACTCGGATGCGGCCACGGGGCTCCTCGTGTTCGGCGGGGACAGCGGATGTCGGCGGTCAGTACGCCAGGGAGCGGTCGACGGCCTCGAGCACCCGGTCGGCGTCGGGCAGGTAGAGATCCTCGAGCCGCGCGGGCGGGAACGGGGTGTCGAATCCGCTGACGCGCAGGACGGGCGCCTCGAGCGAGTAGAACGCGCGCTCGGCGATCGTCGCGGCGACTTCGGATCCGACGCTGACGTTGCCAGGGGCCTCCTGCGCCACGACGAGCCGCCCGGTCTTGCGCACGGAGTCGAGGATGGGCCCGTAGTCGATGGGCGAGAGGGAGCGGAGGTCGAGCACCTCGAGCGAGCTGCCCTCCGAGGCGGCGACCTCGGCGGCCTGCAGCAGAGTCGCGACCATGGCGCCGTGCCCGAGGACGGTGACGTCGGTGCCCGCGCGAACCCGCAGGGTGCGGTGCATCGGCTCCGCGGATGCCGCATCCAGGTCGACGTCGCCGCGCTGCCAGTAGCGGCTCTTCGGCTCGAAGAACATCACCGGGTCGTTCGAGCGGACCGCCTCCTGGATCATCCAGTACGCGTCGTGCGAGGTGGCCGGGCTGATCACCCGCAGGCCCGCGGTGTGCGCGAAGTACGCCTCCGGGCTCTCCTGATGGTGCTCCACGGCGCCGATGTGGCCGCCGTAGGGCACCCGGATCACGACCGGGAAGGCCTGCGATCCGTCGTGCCGGTAGGTCATCTTCGCCAGCGACGAGGTGATCTGGTCGAAGCCGGGGTAGATGAACCCGTCGAACTGGATCTCGCACACCGGCCGGTAGCCGCGCATCGCCAGGCCGATCGCCGAGCCCACGATGCCCGCCTCGGCGAGCGGGGTGTCGAGCACGCGGTGCTCCCCGAAGTCGCGCTGCAGCCCCTCGGTCACGCGGAACACCCCGCCGAGCCGGCCGATGTCCTCGCCCATCAGCAGCACGCGGTCGTCCTGCTCGAGCGCGGCGCGCAGGCCCGCGTTGAGCGCCTTCGCCATGGTGAGGTTCTCGGTCACGCGCCCGCTCCGTCTTCCGCCGGTGCCGCTCCGGTGTCGGGTGCGGCCGCGTCCCCGTATCCCGCCTCGTAGCGCTCGAGCCAGGCCCGCTGCTCGTCGACCAGCGGATGCGCGTCGGTGTAGGCGTGGCGGAAGAGTCGCTCGCGGGGCGGCGGCTGGAGCGCGAGGGTGCGGGTGCGGATGTCGGCCGCGAACTCCTCGGCCTCCACCGCGAGGGCGCGGAAGTACGACTCGGATGCCCCCCGCCCGCGCAGGAAGGCCTCCATCCGGGTGATCGGATCGCGGGCACCCCAGTAGGCCAGCTCCTCGTTCTCCCGGTACTTCGTGGGGTCGTCGCTCGAGGTGTGCGCTCCCATCCGGTAGGTGAGGGCCTCGATGAAGCGCGGCCCCGCGCCGGAGCGCGCGGCATCCAGGGCGGACTGGGTCACGGCGTAGGAGGCGAGCACGTCGTTGCCGTCGATCTGCGTCGTCGGGATGCCGAACCCGGCAGCCCGCAGATACAGCGGGGTGCGCGACTGGCGCTCCACGGGCACGGAGATCGCCCAGTGGTTGTTCTGCAGGAAGAACACCTGCGGGGTCTGATAGCTGGCGGCGAAGATCATCGCCTCGTTGACGTCGCCCTGGCTGGTGGCGCCGTCGCCGAAGTACACCAGCACCGCCTCGTCGCGGTCCGGATCGCCGGTGCCGGACGCCCCGTCGAGCCCGATGCCCATCGCGTAGCCCGTGGCGTGCAGGGACTGCGCGCCGATGACGAGCACGTAGATGTGGAAGTTACCCGTCTCCCGGGGATCCCATCCGCCGTGGTCGATGCCGCGCAGGATCGCCATGATCCGCACCGGATCGAGCCCGCGGATCTTCCCGACGACGTGCTCACGGTAGGCCGGGAACACGTGGTCCTGGGGCTTCGCGGCGAACGCCGAGCCCACCTGCGCGGCCTCCTGACCGTGGCTCGGGATCCACAGGGCGAGCTGTCCCTGCCGCTGCAGGTTGCCGGCCTCGATGTCCCACCGGCGCATGAGCACCATCTGGCGGTGGAAGTCCTCGAGCCGCTCGTCGGGCAGCGCCTCGATGACCGGCAGGTACTCCTCGCTCAGCGCCGAGTGGACGAGCTGCCCCTCGGGGCTGAGGAGCCGGACGGGCTCTGCGGTGCCGGTCTCGGCAGGGGGCAACGCCGTGCTGAGTGGCATGGAGCCCACCCTAGCCGTGGGCTTCGGAGCCGAGGTGGAGGGTCTCGACAAGCTCGGCGGCGGCCGTCAGGAGAGGCGCGACAGACTCCTCTTCTCCGATCGAGACGCGGATGCCCTCCGGCGCGAACACCCGCGCGACGATGCCGTGCCGCTCGAGCACGGCCTCCGCCTGCGCCGTGCGCTCGCCCGTGGGCAGCCAGACGAAGTTGCCCTGCGCATCCGGAATCCGCCAGCCCTGCTCGGCGAGGGCGGCCACCACCCGGGCGCGCCGCTCTCGAAGCTCCTGCACCCCGACGAGGATCTCGGCCTCGTGCTCGAGCGCGGCGAGCGCGGCCCGCTGCGCCGGCTCGGTCATCGAGAGCGAAATCTGCGCCGCCCGCGCGGCGTCGAGTAGGTAGGGCGCGCCGATGGCGTAGCCCACCCGCAGCCCGGCCAGTCCGTAGGCCTTGGAGAAGGTGCGCAGCACGACGAGGTTGGGGTGACGCTCCAGCAGCGGGACCCCATCGACGGCATCCGGCCGGTCGACGAACTCTCGGTAGGCCTCGTCCAGGATCACGAGCACGGTATCGGGCACCCGCGCCATGAACCCGGCGAACTCCTCCTCGGTGACGATGGGGCCGGTGGGGTTGTTCGGCGTGCAGACCAGCACCACCCGGGTGCGCCCGCTGATCGCCGCGAGCATCGCCTCCGGGTCGTGGCGACCTCCGACCCGGAGGGGCACGCGCGCGCTCTGCGCGCCGGCGATGGTGACGATCCCCGGGTAGGCCTCGAACGAGCGCCAGGCGTAGACGACCTCGTCGCCGGGCCCCGCGGCGGCCTGGATGAACTGGTGCAGCAACGCCACCGAGCCGGCTCCGACGTGCACCTCGTCGATCGTGACCCCGTGGCGCTGCGCGAGAGCCTCCCGCAGCAGCGTCGCGGACGCGTCGGGGTAGCGGTTCCAGCTGCTGGCCCCGATCGCCTCGACGATCGCCGGATGCGGCGCGGCGGGATTCTCGTTCGAGGACAGCTTGAACGACCCGGGCGACGCCTGCTTGCCCTGCCGGTAGGGCGGCAGGGTGGCGATCTCGGGGCGCAGGATGACGGTCATCCGGCCCAGCGTAGAACCGGATCCACCACCGGGGCCCCCGCGGGTGCCCGGCCTGGCACACTGGGCGGATGGTCCGCCTCGTCGTGCGTCTGCTGATCAACGCCGTCGCCCTCTGGCTGACCACGCTCCTCCTCGCCCCGAATGTGATGGTCGAGCCGTATCCGCCCGGCGGGGCCTCGGAATCCGTGCTCACCTTCCTGCTGGTGGCCTTCATCTTCGGGCTGGTGAACGGGGTGATCGGCACCGCCGTGCGCGTCATCGCCTTCCCGCTATACCTGCTGACCCTCGGGCTCCTCGCCCTGGTGGTCAACGGGCTGCTGCTGCTGCTCGTAGCCTGGCTCACCAACCTCCTCGGGTTCGGCCTGTACATCGAGGGCTTCGGGTGGGGCGTGCTGGGGGCTCTCCTCCTGGGCGTCATCTCGTGGCTGCTCGGCATCCTGCTGCGGCCGTGGACGCGTCGCGAGCAGCGGCCGTAGGTCCGCCTCTCACCGGACCCGATCCCCGACGACCCTCGGCGCGCCCGGCTCCAGCCACGCCGGCCGGTCGGGGCCGACCCGGGTCGCCTGGTAGGTGAAGCCGGTGATCGTCGCACCCGGCAGCGCGGCCTGGTCGGCGGTGAAGCGCCGCATCGTCTCGAGCTGCGCCCGCACCTCGGGGGAGGAGGCCGCGTCGATCTGCGCGGCGGTCCGCTCGTAGGAGTCGCGCTGGTGGGCGGGCGCGGGCTCCCCGGCGGGGATCCCGTCGGGGAAGGCCCGCTGCTCGATGAGCATCCGCTCGCTCGGCCGGTCGGCCCCCGCGAGCGCGGGGACCAGGTCGTCGGTGTGGCGGACGTTCATGCCGGGGAGCCCGTCCGGCAGGGGGAGGTTGCCGATCGGCGCCCCGAAGGTGTCAAGCCCGGCGCTGCTCCATCCGCCCGAGGCGGCGAGCATCCCCGCGACCAGCCCGCCCTGGGAGAAGCCGACGAACTGAACCGGGTCCCCGGCGGCCACTCCCGCGTCGCGCATCGCCTGCTCCGTCGCCCGGTACGAGCCGGCGGTGCGGCCGGCGACGCCGTCGACGTTGCTGGTCAGGTCCCATGGCTCCCCGGTCGCCGCGGGGCTGAACGTCTCTGTCGGGTCGATGTAGACCACCCACCGCGTGGTCGATCCCGGGGCGGAATAGCGCTCGATGTACACCTGCGGATCGGGACCCCGGCTGTCGCTCGGCACCCGCGCCAGACGCTGGACGAGGGTCGCCGGAGGGGCCGCGACGGCGCGCTCGCCCACCCGACGCACCCGCACGTCGCTCTCCTGGAAGAGCCCGAGGACGGCGCCGCCCGCCAGCACGGCGGTGCCGCCGACCTCGACGCCGGCGCCGGATCCGCTGCTGCCGAGAACCCACGCGAAGGGCCAGGGCACTCCGGCAGCGCCCAGCAGCGCATCGTCGATGGAGGACGCGAATCCTCGCACGACGGCGACGAAGGCGGGGCTGGTCACCAGCTCCGGATGCGCCAGCAGCAGTCGACCGATCGCCCGCTTCTTCTGGGCATCCGTCCCGGGGGCCAGGTGCCAGCCGAGCCAGCCGGACACGCCGAGATTCACGGCGGCGGACAGCAGCAGCGGCCAGGCCGCCCCGACCTGCGCGGCGATGAGCGCGCCCTGCGCCTGGGCGAGCCAGGACGCCGCGTCCTCGGCGCGGGCGTAGTCGGCAGCCGCCCGCTGCAATCGCGCGCGAAGCTCACCGGCCGCAGCTCCCGTGCGCCGAAGGCCCCCTGCCAGCTCCTCCGCCCGATCATCGAGGGCGCCCGCGGTGCCGGCCCAGGCGTCCGCGGGAACCAGCAGCAGACCGGCCCCGGTTGCACGGGGCGCCTGCGCCACCCTCGTGGCGAGCTCCTCGAGCGCGTGGGCGAGCGCAGCGAGGCGCGCGCCGAGCGCGAGCATGGCGTCCGTCGACACCCCGACCGCTCCTCCGCCGCGGATGAGCAGGGGGCCCGGCGGTGCCTGACCGGTGAGGGCCGGCAGCCGGATCGGGGGCGGCCGATCAGACATCGGCGGCGGCCCGTCGCGCGGCGGCGAGGGAGTCCGCGGCGCGGGAACGGCAGCCCGCGAGGCGCCCGGCGAGGTCGCGCAGGGCGTCCGCGGCCACTCGCGCCGCGGGACCGCTCCACGTGTCCGGCTCGACCTCGGGCACCGTCATCCCCTCCGTCGCCTGGATCGCGGAATGGGCCAACCGCAACGCCTCCTCGATCGCCGCCGTGCGCGGATCCATCTCGTCCCCTCCCGCTCGGAGGAACCGTCGCACGCCGGCGGCAGGAGCACGCCGCCGAGCGCGCATCGGTGGACAACCCGGGGCGCCGCGACCCTGGGGAGGAGGCGGAGGCGAACTCGCGGACGCCCGCGCCGCGGGCCACACTGGGGCGATGGCCGACCTCGCCACGCCACCGGCGTTCCAGGTGTGCTTCGTCTGCACCGGCAACATCTGCCGCTCGCCCACCGCGGAGATCGTGTTCCGGAGCCTGATCCACGACCGGGGACTCGGTGAGCGCCTCACGGTCTCCTCGGCCGGCACCGGGGACTGGCACGTGGGGGAGATGGCCGACCCTCGAGCGATCCGGGCACTCGCCCGACGCGGCTACGACGGCTCGGCGCACCGCGCCCGGCAGTTCGACCCCGACTCCTTCGATCGGCTCGACCTCGTCGTCGCCTTCGATCGCGGGCAGGAGCGCTTCCTCACCCAGGCGGCCCCGACCGATGCCGACCGCGCGAAGGTAGGGTTGCTGCTGTCGTTCGACCCCGAGGCGGGCGCCTCCCGGGAGGTGCCCGATCCGTACTACTCGGACTCGACCGTGTTCGACGACGTGCTCGCCCTGATCGAGCGCGCCTGCCTGGCGCTGTTCCGCCAGATCGAGCCCGGCGTCCGCGCCGGCTGAGAAGAAGAGCCGTCGACCGACGGCATCGGATGACCGGAGGGGTCACGTGAGCCCGCTGCCTCCCCAGCCCCTGAGCCCGCTCGACGGCCGCTACCGCGCCGTCGTGGGCGGGATCGGCGAGCACCTCTCCGAGGCGGCGCTGAACCGCGCCCGCCTGCGGGTCGAGATCGAGTGGCTGATCACGCTCACCGAGCGTCGGATGTTCGGGTCGGCTCCGCTGACGGACGGGCAGCGGGACGCTCTCCGATCGGTTGCGGCGGACTTCGGGCAGCCCGAGATCGACCGGCTCGCCGAACTCGAGGCCACGACGCGGCACGACGTGAAGGCCGTCGAGTACCTGCTCCGCGAGCACCTCGCGCGCCTCGGGTTGGACGCGGTCGCCGAGCTCGCCCACTTCGCGCTCACCAGCGAGGACGTCAACAACCTCGCGTACGCGCTCACCATCCGCGCCGCGGTGGAGGAGCTCTGGCTGCCCGCCTACCGACGGGTCACCGAGCGGGTCGAGGAGTGGGCCCGGCTCGAGCGCGGCACCCCGATGCTCGCGCATACGCACGGCCAGCCGGCCACTCCGACGACCGTGGGCAAGGAGTTCGCGGTGGTGGCGCACCGCCTGCGCCGGCAGGAGCGGCGCATCCGCTCGGTCGAGTGGCTCGGCAAGTTCAGCGGGGCGACCGGCACCTTCTCGGCCCACCTCGCCGCGGATCCGGATGCCGACTGGGCGGGCGTCAGCCGGGCGTTCGTCGAGGGGCTCGGGCTCTCCTGGAACCCGCTCACCACCCAGATCGAGTCGCACGATGCCGAGGCGGAGCTGTTCCAGGCGGTCTCGCACGCGGGCCGCATCCTGCACAACCTCGCCACCGACGTGTGGACCTACATCTCCATGGGGTACTTCTCCCAGGTGCCCGCCGCGGGGGCGACCGGCTCCTCGACGATGCCGCACAAGATCAACCCCATCCGGTTCGAGAACGCCGAGGCGAATCTCGAACTGGCCTCCGCGCTGCTGGACGCGCTGGCCGCCACGCTCGTCACGAGCCGGCTCCAGCGCGACCTCACCGACTCGACGTCGCAGCGGAACATCGGCGTCGCCCTGGGGCACTCGCTGCTCGCGCTCGACAACCTGCACCGCGGGCTGGGCGAGATCGCGGTGGCCCGCGAGGTGCTCGCCGCCGACCTCGACCGCAACTGGGAGGTGCTGGCCGAGGCGATCCAGACCGTCATCCGCGCCGAGGTGGTGGCCGGGCGCTCGGCGATCACCGACCCCTACGCGCTGCTCAAGGGCCTGACCCGCGGGCAGCGCATCGGCCACGAGGAGCTCGCGGTCTTCGTCGAAGGGCTCGACATCCCGGATGCGGCGAAGCGGCGGCTCACCGCTCTCACCCCCGCCTCCTACACGGGTCTGGCGGACGCGCTCGTCGACCATCTCGACGGCTAGTACCGCCAGGTCCCGACGCAGAAGCCGCGCCGACCCGCCAGGGCGGGGTCAGTGCCCGGATGGCCCCTCGCCGTCCTCGCCGCGGTCGCGCTCCGGGCCGGAGGCGAGGGCGAGCATCGCCACGACGACGAGGATCACCACGAAGGCGACCCCCGCCCAGAGCCCCGCGAGTTCGGCGCTCCTCGTCACGCCCAGCACCACAAGGCCGATCGCGACCGCGACGCCGGCCGAGAGCCCGAGCAGCTCCAGGGGTCGGCGCGCGTCCCGCCTCCGGGCGTCGGTCATCCCGCGGGTTCCGCGCCGGTGCGCTCACCCGCGGCCGCGATGAGCGCGAGCACCCCGACGACGATCCCCCACGCGCCGAAGAACCCGACGACGATCGTGGATGCGGTCAGCACGCCGGGGTCACCGCCCGCGCCGGGGAAGGGCTGACGGAAGCCCGGCGGCACGACCAGCGCCAGCACTCCCAGGAGCAGGGTGGCGCCGCCGAGCAGCATCCAGTCCCGGGCGAGCGGCAGCCGCCGTCGCGCGAGGATCCCCGCCGCGGTGTCGAGCCCGCCGGCCAGGATCGCGCCGACCCCGACGAGGTAGACGAGCGCCGCAGCGGTGGCGGCGGTGCTGAGCACCGCGGCGAGCACGCCCACCGCGAGCACCGTCGCGGCACGCGCGAGCTGCAGCCCCCGGACGCGCTGCGGCAGCGGCATCCGCGCGACCGCGACGCCGTCGGCGATCCCGCCCGCTATACCCCACGCCGCGACGGCGACGAGTCCGAAGAGCGGGGAGTGACCCCCCGTGAAGGTCGTCGCGAGCCCGACCAGCAGGGCGGGGACGCCGCGAGACAGGAGGTGGGCCTTCGACCCAGGCGCCGCGATGGCGCCGTCGGAGGCGATGCCGCGCGGAGTGTGCGACTGTTCCGACACGGCGGCATACCTCTCTCGACGACCCCGCCAGATTGTAGGCCGGGCGGCTGGCCGGTCCGCTCAGCCGCCGGATCGTCGAGTCGCCGATGATGCGACCCCGCTTCGAGCGGCGACCCGCATCGCCTCCGCTATTCCGGCATCATGTCGGCGAAGCGCGAGACGTGGCCCTGGAACGCCACTGTGATGGTGTCGGTGGGGCCGTTGCGGTGCTTGGCGACGATGAGGTCGGCCTCGCCCGGGCGCGGACTCTCCTTCTCGTAGGCCGACTCGCGGTGCAGCAGGATCACCATGTCCGCATCCTGCTCCAACGACCCCGACTCGCGCAGATCGGAGAGCGCGGGCTTCTTGTCCGAGCGCTGCTCGGGCCCTCGGTTCAGCTGCGAGAGCGCGACGACCGGCACCTGCAGTTCCTTGGCGAGCAGCTTCAGCGCGCGGGAGAACTCGCTCACCTCCTGCTGACGCGACTCCACGCGCTTGCCGCTCGTCATCAGCTGCAGATAGTCGATGACGATGAGCTTCAGCCCCGCCTTCTGCTTGAGCCGCCGCGCCTTCGCCCGGATCTCGACGAGCGTCATATTGGGGCTGTCGTCGATGTAGAGCGGCGCATCCGCGATGCGGCCGCGGACGCTGGCGAGCGTCTGCCAGTCCCCTTCGCGGATCGTGCCCTTGCGCATGTGCTGCAGGAAGATGTTCGACTCGGCCGAGAGCAGGCGCATCGCGATCTCGGACTTGCCCATCTCCAGCGAGAAGAAGATGGTCGGAAGGTCGTGCTTGATGGCGGCGGAGCGGGCGAAATCCAGCGCCAGAGTCGACTTGCCGAGGGCCGGACGGGCGGCGATGAGCACGAGCTGCCCGGGATGCAGGCCGTTGGTCAGCTGGTCGAGCCCGGTGAAGCCGGTGGGGACGCCGGTGAGCGAGCCGTCTCGCCCCGAGGCCGCCTCGATCTCCTCGGATGCCGCCTCTAGGGCCTCGTGGAGCGGCACGTAGTCCTCCGCCTCCACCCCGCCGGCGACGCCGTAGATCTCGGCCTGGGCGTTGTTGACGAGGTCGAGCACCTCGCCCTCGCTCGCGTACCCCATCTGGACGATGCGGGTGCCGGCCTGCACCAAGCGACGCAGCACCGCCTTCTCGGCCACGATCGAGGCGTAGAAGCCCGCGTTCGCGGCCGTCGGGACGATACCGGTCAACGTGTGCAGGTAGTCCATCCCGCCCGCACGGGAGAGCTCCCCGGCCTTGGTGAGCTGGTCGGTGACGGTGATCACATCCGTCGGCTCGCCGCGCGCGTAGAGGTCCATGATCGCTTCGAACACGACCTCGTGCTTCGGGAGGTAGAAGTCGACCCCGCGCACGGACTCGATCACGTCGGCCGCGGCGTCCTTCGAGAGCAGCATGCCGCCGAGGGCGCTCTGCTCAGCCAGCAGATCATGCGGGGGTGTGCGCTCCGACCCCCACGCCGGCGCTCCGCCGCGCGCATCGCGCGGGTCGTCGATCAGACCGAGCTGGGCGATGGACACGCGATACCTCCTGGGCACAGGCTGACGCCGACCGCCGACATCGGCGACCGCGACGGCGCGGACTGCTCGGCCGTGCTCCCCCGCCGTGCGCTGCGGCTTCAACCTAGGAGGCCGCGCTCCGCTGCCTCAACCCGCCCTGTGGATAACGATGTGGGAAATCCCGGCGAAACGCCGATGAGCGTGTGCAAAGCCTGTGGATCGATCTGGGGAATACCGATCACCTGCGGCCAGCAATCAGGGTTTGATCAGGGATTTCCATTCCCACACCCGACGTGGGCGAACACGCCTGCATCACCGCTTGAGGGTTGACGTCGAGCGTCGGACAACTGTGTATAAAACCTTGACAGCGGGCAGAGCGAGAGGGTATCCGGTCCGGTGCGACGATCCCTCACCCGTGCCCCCCGGACGGGGCACGCACCTGCTGGCACGCTCGCCAGGGCACGCCGGAGCGCGCGGGCTGGCGCGCGACGAAGCACCCGGACCGGGGTCCGGGTGCTTCGGGCGGAACGCGGTCCCGCCTACTTGGCGGCGACGACCTGCAGGGTCAGCGCCGCGACGACGTCCTCGCGCAGGCGCACCGTGGCCTCGTGCTCGCCCGTCGCCTTGATCGGCGCGGAGAGCTCGACCGTGCGGCGGTCGATCGATCCGAGGCCCTGAGTGCTGACCGCCTCCGCGACATCCGCGGTGGTGACCGAGCCGAAGAGGCGACCCTCCTTGCCGGCCTTGACGGTGAGGCGGATCGGGGATCCCTCGAGGCGCGCTTTGAGCGCCTGCGCTTCCTCGAGCGTGGCCAGCTCGCGGGCGGCGCGGGCGGCCTGGATCGAGGCGACCTGCTTTTCGCCGCCGCGGGTCCACGCCACCGCGTAGCCCTGCGGGATCAGGTAGTTGCGGGCGAACCCGTTCTTGACCTCGACGACGTCCCCGGCCGAGCCGAGACCGGAGACCTCCGAGGTGAGGATGAGCTTCGACATCCGATTCCCCCTAGCGTCCGGCGCCCGAGTACGGGAGGAGCGCCATTTCCCGCGCGTTCTTCACGGCGCGGGCGATGAGGCGCTGCTCCTGCACGGAGACCCCGGTGATGCGGCGGGCGCGGATCTTGCCGCGCTCCGAGATGAACTTGCGCAGCGTCGCGACATCCTTGTAGTCGATGACGCCGACGCGGACGGACTTCGCGGGGGCGGCGTTCTTGCCGGCCTTGCCGCGGGGCTTGCGGCGATCGCCGCTGGACTTCCCTGCCATTGCTGTCTTTCCTTCTCGCGTTCTAGGCCCGGGCCTAGAACGGGGTCTCGTCGTTGTAGGAGCCGGGGGTGTTCCACACGTCGCCGCCTTGGCCGCCGCCGGAGCCTCCGCTCGGCTGGCCCCACGGCTCGTCGGCGACGGCGCCCTGCGGGCGGCCGCCCTGTCCGCCACCCTGCGACGAGCCGCCGCCGGATGCGCGGGTCACCTGCGCGGTGGCGTAGCGCAGGCTCGGACCGATCTCGTCGATGTCGAGCTCGATGGAGGTGCGGTTGTTGCCCTCACGGTCCTGGTAGGAGCGCTGCTTCAGGCGGCCCTGCGCGATGACGCGGCTGCCCTTGGTGAGCGACCCGGCCACGTGCTCGGCGAATTCGCGCCAGCACGATGCGCGCAGGAACAGCGCCTCGCCGTCCTTCCACTCGTTCGACTGGCGGTCGAGCGTGCGGGGGGTGGAGGCGATCGTGAAGTTCGCCACGGCCTGCCCGGACTGCGTGTAGCGCAGCTCGGGGTCGGCGGTGAGGTTGCCGATCACCGTGATGATCGTCTCGCCGGCCATGGCTACTTCGCGTCCTTCTCGACCTTGGGCGCCCGCGGAGCGGTCGCCTTCGGGGCGTCGGACGCCCTCGGGGCGTCGGACGACACCGCGGCTGCCGTCGCGCTCGGGACGTCGGCCTCGGCTTTGGCCGGTTCGGCATCCGCCTTCGGCTCGGCGCTGCCGGCCTTCGCCGCTGCGGCCCTCTTGCGCGCGGCCCGCTTCTCGTCGTCGGCCTTGACCGACGCGGCGCGGGCCACGGCCTCCTCCGCCCGGAGCACCTTGGTGCGCATGACGGCCTCGGACAGCTTCAGCTGCCGGTCGAGCTCGTTGGTCGCGGCCGAGGTCGCCGTGAAGTTCACGACGGCGTAGATGCCCTCGGTCTTCTTGTCGATCTCGTAGGCCAGACGACGTCGGCCCCAGATGTCGACGTTCTCAATGGTCCCGCCGTCGTTGCGGATGACCCCGAGGAATCGGTCGAGACTCGGAGCGACGGTGCGCTCGTCGATCTCGGGACTCAGGATCACCATCAACTCGTACTGATGCGTCATTCACCCACCTCCTCTGGTCTGGAACGGCTGCAGACGATCTGCAGCAGGAGGGTTCAGCATCGGCCCGGCACCGGCATCGGCCGCCCGGGCAACCTCGCAAGCGTACCCGATCCGGCGCTTCGCCCGTCCCTGATGCTCCGAGCGTGCCTCTTCCCCGCCGCGCGAGCGCCGCCACACCCGCCGCTCGAGGGCAGACGGGCACGCTCGGCGCGGCGGCTACCCCCGGCCGGACCACCAGGCCCGGAGGCGGCGCTCGGCCTCCTCCGGGCCGAGGGGGCCCTCGTCCAGGCGTGCGTCGAGGAGCATCCGGTACGCCTCGCCCACCTCGCGGCCGGGACGGATGTCCAGGATGCGCATGATCGCCTCGCCGTCGAGGTCCGGGCGGATCGCGGCGAGCTCCTCCTCCTCTGCGAGTGCCGCGACGCGCTCCTCGAGATCGTCGTAGGCGAAGCCGAGACGGTCGGCGCGCCGGCGATTGCGGGTGGTGACGTCCGCGCGAGTCAGGATGTGCAGCCGCTCGAGCTGGTCGCCCGCGTCGCGCACGTAGCGGCGCACCGCGGAATCGGTCCAGGCGCCATCCGTGTAGCCGAAGAAGCGCAGGTGGAGGCGGATCAGCTCGGCCACCGGCTTCACCACGTCCGAGGGGAACCGCAGCGCGCGCAGCCGGGCGCCGGCCAGCTTCGCGCCGACCACGTCGTGGTGGTGGAAGCTCACGGCGCCGCCCGGCTCGATGCGCCGCGTCCCGGGTTTGCCGATGTCGTGCAGGAGTGCCGCGAGACGGAGCACCAGATCCGGGCCGTGCCCGCGCGAGCCCTCCAGGTCGATGGCCTGCAGCAGGACCGTGAGGGTGTGCTCGTAGACGTCCTTGTGCCGGGCGTGCTCGTCGATCTCCAGGCGCAGCGCGGGCAGCTCGGGGAGCACGAGCGCGGCGAGCCCGGTGTCGACGAGCAGCCGCAGGCCGGGCACCGGGGTCGACGCGAGCAGGAGCCTGCCCAGCTCGTCGCCGATCCGTTCGGCCGAGACGATGGCGACCCGGTCGGCCATCGCCCGCATCGCCTCCCGTGCGTCCTCGTCGACCTCGAAGCCGAGCTGCGCGGCGAAACGCGCCGCGCGCAGCATCCGCAGCGGATCCTCGCCGAAGGAGATCTCCGGGGAGGCGGGAGTGCGCAGGCGCCCCGCCAGCAGGTCATCGACCCCGCCCCACGGGTCCACCAGCTGCGGGGTCACGCCGGGACGGAGGGCCAGCGCCATCGCGTTGATCGCGAAGTCGCGGCGAGACAGGTCGGCATCGAGACTGTCCCCGAAGGCCACCTCGGGCTTGCGCGTCGACGAGTCGTAGCGATCGCTGCGGTAGGTGGTGATCTCCACCGTCTGCCCGCCGATGCGGGCGCCGATCGTGCCGAAGTCCCGCCCGATGTCCCAGTGCGCGTCGGCGAGCGGGCGGACCAGCTCGAGGATGCGGTCCGGGCGGGCGTCGGTGGTGAGGTCGAAGTCGGTGGCCGGTCGGCCGAGGAACGCGTCCCGCACCGGCCCGCCGACGAGAGCGAGCGCGTGGCCGCCCTCGGCGAAGCGCGCGCCGACGGCCGCGACGGCAGGCACCTCCGCGAGCGCGCCGAGCCGGCGGAGCGACGCCGCCATGTCGATCGCCACCACAGTCCTTCAGCGTAGGCCGGACCAGAACCGGTCCGGAGCAGAGCAGGCCGAAGCCGAAGCGTCCGGAGCAGAGCGGGCCGTGCCGAAGCGGTCCGGCACGGATCGGGGCGGGTCGGGGACGGGGCGCCCAGGGTTCCCGCCGTAGACTCCCGCGCATGGCGGAGGAGGCGGACGCGGGCGCTCCGCCGCGCTCGTGAGGCCGATCCGGGCGCTGCCCGGGGTCGCCGCCGCTGCTCTCGCCGCGATCCTCGGCGTCCTCTCCCTCGGCCCTCTTCCGGCCTCGGCGGCGGACAGCGGCGGGACCCGCCCGACCTCGGTGGGCGCGAACGGACGGATCGGCGTCGCGGTCATCGTGCCCATCACCGTGCCCCGGTCGACAGGGGGGCTCCTCACCGCGGATCAGCTGACGAAGGCGACCGCCGACGGCGGCCAGCTCGCGCAGGAGCTCGACCAGGTCGAGGGTCTCCAAGCCGAGAACGTGCCCCTGACGCTCGCGGTCGACCCCCGCATCATCGCCTCGATCCGTGTCCTGGGCACCGGAGCCCCCCCGACCGCCCGCGGCTGGCTCGATCGCCTCGCGAGTCTGCCGAACGCTTTCCCCCTGGCCTACGCGGATGCGGACCCCGTGCTCCTCGGTCAGGCGGGCCGCAGCGACTCCCTCGCCCCGCAGGATTTCGGCTTCGCCCTCGACCCGGCCGACTTCGGCCCGGCGGTAGCGACGCCCAGCCCGACTCCGACCGCCACACCGGCTCCGGGTGATCGCCCCGCGCTTCCGCAGACCCCGCAGGAGCTGCTGGCGTGGAACTGGCGGTACGACGACATCGTGTGGCCCGCGTCGGGAACCGTCGTCGCCGCGGATCTACCCCGCCTGACCGCCGCCGGATACGGGACCGTCCTCCTGGACCAGGCGAATGCGGACGGCGCCACCGGTCGGGTCGCCCTCGCCACCTCCGCCAGCGCCTCCTCGGGCCCGACCGCACTCGTTGCCGACTCCGACCTCTCCGCAGCCGCATCCGCGGTCGCCGACGCCGCCGACTTCGCCGAGGCCGAGCGGGGGATCGAGCCGCTGCGGGCGGCGGTCACCGCGGCCGCGGCGGATGCCGGCAGCGCCGTGCGGGTCGTGACCCTGGATCGCGAGGCCGACCCGCGGGCGTTCCTGCAGTCCATGTCGATCACGATGAGCGGCGCCGGCGCCGACCTCGTCCCCCTCTCCGCCGCCCTGAACGCCCCCGCGGTTCCCGCGACGATCCTCGACCGGCCCGAGCCGGCCGGGCGGATCTCCGCGGTGGTCTCGGTGCTGAACGCGTTGGACGCCGAGGCGTCTTTCGCCACCGTCGCGGTGACGCCCGCCGACGTCACCGCGCCACGGCGACTCACCTTCCTCGCGCTCCTCGGTGCCGGCTGGGTGGGGGACGAGGGCTGGGCGACGCGGGTGTCGACCTTCCTGCGCCAGTCGGCGACGTTGCGCTCCTCGGTCACCATCACACCCTCGAGCTCCGGACTCGCCCTGGGCACCAACCCGCAGCTGCCGGTGGCGATCCGCAATCAGCTCGACGTGCCGATCCGCGTCTACGCCATCGCGCGACCGCTGCGCGGCAATCTCGTCATCCCCGCCGATCGCCGCCGGGTCGAGGTCACCGTGCAGGCGAACTCGGCGCAGACCGGACGCATCCCGACCCAGTCCGTCGCCAACGGGAAGGTGCGGGTCGAGGTGTCGCTGCAGAGCGCATCCGGCGTCTCCATCGGCCGGCCCTCCACCCTCAGCATCAACGTGCAGGCCGGCTGGGAGACCGCGGGCACCCTGATCGCGCTCGTGATCGTGCTGGGGGTCTTCGGGTTCGGCGTGACCCGCAACATCCTGCGGCGCCGAGCGATCCGCCGAGGCGACGCCGGCGCGAGCGCGTGAGCGGCGCCGAGCGCCCGGCGCCGACCCCACCCGGCGCACCCCGGATGGGACGCGCCGGTCTCGTGATCGCCTCCGGCACGATGGTCTCGCGCGTGCTCGGCTTCGCGAACCTGGCCGTCCTCAACTGGGCGATCGGTGTCGACAACCCCAGCGCGAGCGCCTTCGCCATCGCGAACACGCTGCCGACCACCATCTTCCTGCTCATCTCGGGCGGGCTGCTGAGCGCCGTGCTGGTGCCGCAGATCGTCCGCGCGGCCGCTCAGGACGACGGCGGCAGCCGTTTCGTCAGCCGGCTGCTCACCCTCGCGGTGCTCGTGTTCGCCGTCGTCACGGTCATCGCGACGCTCAGCGCTCCGCTGCTGGTGCAGCTGAACGCGTCCAGCGGCGTCGACGGCCAGCTCGGCTCGGCGGGTTTCGCCCTGGCGGTCGGGTTCGCGTACTGGTGCCTGCCGCAGATCTTCTTCTACGCCCTCTACAGCCTCCTCGGGGAGGTGCTCAATGCGCGTGGGGTGTTCGGGCCCTTCACCTGGGTGCCGGCGGTCAACAACGTGGTCGCGATCGCGGTGTCACTGACCTTCGTCGGGGTCTTCGGGCGCACAGGGCACCGGCAGCCGAGCACCTGGGACGGCGGGGAGATCGCCCTGCTCGCGGGCGGGATGACACTCGGCATCGTCGCGCAGGCGGTCGGGTTGCTGCTGTTCTGGCGCCGAACCGGCCTGCGCTACCGCCCCGATCTGCGGCTTCGCGGCGTCGGGCTGGGCGGCGCGGGGCGCGCGGCGGGCTGGACCTTCGGAATGATCGTGGTGAATCAGCTCGCCGCGATCGTGCAGAACCAGGTGCTGCTCGTGGTGGCGCAGGGCGACGCCTCGGTGCGTGCCGCCCAGACGGCGTGGCTCCTGTTCCTGCTGCCGCACTCCGTGATCACGATGTCGATCGCCGCTCCGTACTTCACTCGGATGAGCGCCCACGCGCACGCCGGCGATCGCGCCGCCGTCCGCGCCGATCTCGCCGAATCGCTGCGCACGGTGGTCGCGCTCGTCGCCGGCGCCGCGGCGGCGCTCGCCGCGGCGGCGTTCCCCCTCGCCGCGGCCCTGGCGCCGACCGTGCCGGAGGCGATCAGCATCGGTTCGGTGCTCCTGGCCTACCTCGTCGGGCTGCTGCCCTTCAGCATCCTGTTCCTGGTGCAGCGCAGCTTCTTCGCGCTGGGCGACACGCGCACGCCGTTCTTCATCCAGCTGCTGCAGTCGGGGGTGTTCCTCGTCGGCGCTCTGATCGCCGTGCAGCAGCCGAGCGCGCTCATCGCGGTCGGGGTCGCTCTCTCGACCGCGGTGTCGATCACCGTCCAGCTGGTCGTCTCGCTCGTGCTGCTGCGGCGTCCGCTCGGCGGCCTCGACGGGGCGCGCATCGCGTCGCGCGTGGGGGTCCTCGCGGTGCTGACGATCCCCGCCAGCGGTGCGGGGCTGCTCGTGGCGGCGGCCCTCGGCGGCATCCCGGGCGTCGGCGACGGATTCGCACTGACCACGAACGCCGGATCCGCCCTGGTCTCCGCGGCCGCGATCGGAGCGGCCAGCCTGCTCGTCTACGTCGGACTGCTGCGCGTGATCCGGGCCCCCGAGCTGACTGCCGCCCTCGCGGCGGTCCGCCGCCGCGCGCCCTGAGCCGGGGCCGAGCGCTCGACCTGCGGCTCGGGAACATCCGGTGCCTAGGATGAGTTGCACCTCTCGCCGGGCCGGGAACGCGTCGGTGCGGCATCGACGAAGGGACTCTCAGCGCGATGCGCGAGCTCATCATCATCGGCTCCGGCCCCGCCGGCTACACCGCCGCGATCTACGCCGCCCGGGCCAATCTGCGTCCGCTGGTGATCGCCAGCTCGGTCGAGTTCGGCGGCGAGCTGATGAAGACCACCGAGGTGGAGAACTTCCCCGGCTTCCCCGAGGGCATCATGGGCCCCGATCTGATGACCCGGATGCAGCAGCAGGCCGAGCGCTTCGGCGCCGAGATCCTCTACGACGACGTCGCGGCCCTCGATCTCACCGGCGAGGTCAAGCGCGTGACGCTCGGCTCCGGCGATGTGCATGAGGCGCTCGCGGTGATCTACGCCACCGGATCGGCGTACCGCAAGCTGGGGCTACCCGAGGAGAGCGCTCTTTCGGGCTACGGCGTCTCGTGGTGCGCCACCTGCGACGGAGCCTTCTTCCGCAAGAAGACCGTCGCGGTGATCGGCGGCGGCGACTCCGCGCTGGAGGAGGCGACCTTCCTCACCCGCTTCGCCGACACGGTCTACCTCGTGCACAGGCGGGATGCGCTGCGGGCCTCCGCCGCGCTGCAGGAGCGCGCCTTCGCCGACCCGAAGATCCAGTTCATTTGGAACAAGGAGGTCGCCCGCATCTACGGCGACGAGAAGGTCACCGGGATCGGCCTGACCGACACTGTGGACGGGAGCGAGACCACCCTCGACCTGCAGGGCGTCTTCGTCGCGATCGGCGCCGACCCGCGCACGCACCTCGTGCACGGACAGCTCGACCTCATCCCGGAGGGCACCATCGCCGTCGACGGGCGCAGCTCCCGCACCAGCCGGCCGGGCGTGTTCGCCGCCGGGGACGTCGTCGACCCGACCTACAAGCAGGCCGCCACCGCTGCCGGCTCCGGGGTGGTGGCCGCCCTCGACGCGGAGCACTACCTCGCCTCGCTGCCGGCCGAGCTGATCGCACGGGCCACCGGTACCGACGCCGTCACCGACGAGATCGAGGCCCGCGCCCGCGAGGCCCGGGAGTCCGAGGCGCGCGTCGCTGCGCCCACCGCCTGAGCCGCTATTCCCCCGCATAGACGACGACACACCGGCCCCAGAAGACGACACGAAGGAGCACCACAATGTCCACCAAGACGGTCACCGACGACAGCTTCGCCACCGATGTGCTGCAGAGCGAGAAGCCGATCATGGTCGACTTCTGGGCCGAGTGGTGCGGGCCGTGCCGGGCGGTCTCGCCCATCCTCGACAAGATCGCCGAGGAGCACGCCGACAAGCTCTCCATCGTGAAGCTCAACGTCGACGACAACCCGGAGACCGCCATGAAGTACGGCATCACCTCCATCCCGGCGATGTTCGTCTTCAAGGACGGCGAGATCGTCAAGCGGGTCATCGGCGCCAAGCCGAAGCCGGCCCTCGAGGCCGACCTCGCCGAGTTCCTCGCGTAGCCACCTCCTCGCCGTCCGGGGCGGGCGGTTCCCGTACCCTGATCGGATGACCGAGCGCAGCCCGCGCGCCCCCCAGGGCACGAACCTCGACCCGTGGTACGGCTCCTACGCCGCTCGCACGGCGGGGCTTGCCGCGTCCGAGGTGCGTGCGCTGTTCGCCGTCGCCAGCCGCCCCGAGGTGGTCTCGCTCGCCGGGGGGATGCCCTTCGTCTCGGCGCTGCCTCCCGAACTGCTCGCCGACGCGGCGCTGCGGGCCGTGCGCGACCATGCCGGGTACGCCCTGCAGTACGGCTCGGGTCAGGGGATGCCGCGGTTGCGCGAGCAGATCCTCGACGTGATGGCGCTGGAGGGCATTCGGGCCAGCGCCGACGACGTGGTCGTCACGACGGGCTCCCAGCACGCCCTGGAGCTCGTGGCGAAGCTGTTCCTGGACCCCGGGGATGTGGTCCTCGCGGAGGGGCCGAGCTACGTCACCGCGATCACCGTCTTCACCTCGTTCCAGGGCGACGTGCAGCACGTCGCCGTGGACGAGGAGGGGCTGGTGCCGCAGGCGCTGCGCGAGGCGATCGCGAGTCTCCGCATGGCCGGCCGCACCATCAAGTTCCTCTACACCGTGCCGAGCTTCCACAACCCGATGGGCGTGACCCTCGACTGGCGGCGGCGCATGGAGATCCTCGAGATCTGCCGTGACAACGGCATCCTGGTCGTGGAGGACAACCCCTACGGGCTCCTCTACTTCGATCAGCCGCCTCCCCAGGCGATGCGCTCGGCCGAGGAGGACGGGATCATCTACCTCGGCACCTTCTCGAAGACGCTCGCGCCCGGTCTGCGCGTGGGCTGGGCGGTCGCTCCGCACGCGATCCGGGAGAAGCTCGTTCTCGCGAACGAGGCCGCGGTGCTCTCGCCCAGCTCGTTCTCCCAGACCGTGATCTCGGAGTATCTCGATGCCGCCGACTGGCGCGCGCAGATCGACACCTTCCGAGGCGTCTACCGCGAGCGGCGCGACGCGATGCTCGCCGGCTTGCGCGAGCACCTGCCCGGCCTAACCTGGACGGTGCCGGCCGGGGGGTTCTACGTGTGGCTGACGCTGCCCGAGCGCCTCGACTCCAAGGCCATGCTGCCCCGCGCGGTCACAGAGCTCGTCGCCTACACGCCCGGCACGGCGTTCTTCGCGGATGGCGGGGGGCGGCAGGCGATGCGACTCTCGTTCTGCTATCCGTCGCCGGATTTCATCCGCGAGGGCATCCGCCGCCTCGCCACGGTGATCCACGGCGAGAGCGCGCTCGTCGAGGAGTTCCGACCGGCGCGGCGCACGATCGCCCCGAACCGCGGAGCGCTCGGCAGCGTCCTGCCCCCGAGCGTCGGATGAGCGACGCGCCCGCCCTCGGCCGCGTCGTGGTGCTCGCCGGCGGCATCTCGCACGAGCGGGATGTGTCGCTGCGCTCGGGCCGTCGGGTGGCCGACACCCTGCGTGAGCACGGCATCCGAGTCGAACTGATGGACCCGGATGCGGGGCTGCTCGCCGCCCTCCGCGACGATCCCCCTGATGTCGTCTGGCCGGCGCTGCACGGTGCATCGGGCGAGGATGGCGCGCTGCGCGGGCTGCTCGGCTTCCTCGGCCTGCCCTTCGTGGGCTCCGGCGCGGAGGCCTCGCGGCTGGCGTGGGACAAGCCGACCGCGAAGACCCTGGTGTCGGCGGCCGGGGTGCAGACCCCGCCCTCGATCACGCTGCCGCGGGAGGCCTTCCGCGAACTCGGGGCCGAGGCGGTCTTCGAGGTGCTCGCGGCGGAGTTCCCCCCGCCGGTTGTCGTGAAGCCCGCACGCGGCGGGTCGGCCCAGGGTGTCAGCATCGTCGCCGACCCGGAGGGGTTGCCCCGCGCCATGGTCGACGCGTACACCTACGCCGGCGACGCTCTCGTCGAGCGCTACGTCACCGGCACCGAGGTGGCGATCGGCGTGATCGACACCGGCGGCGGCCCGGTCGCCCTGCCCGCGGTCGAGATCGATCCGGTAGGCGGGGTGTACAGCTTCGAGGCCAGGTACAACGCCGGCGAGACGCGGTTCTTCACACCGGCCCGGATTCCGGATGCGGTCGCGGCCGTCGCCGCGCAGGCGGCGCTCGGGGCGCACCGTGCCCTCGGGCTGCGTCACCTCTCGCGGATCGATCTCGTGATCGATGGCGCCGGTGTTCCGTGGTTCCTCGAGGCGAACGCCCTGCCGGGCCTCACGGAGACCTCGCTCCTGCCGCAGGCGCTCATCGCCGCCGGGCACGATCTGGGCTGGGTGTACGCAGCGCTGGCCGAGGCGGCGCTCCGTGAAAAGGGGCTTTGATCAGGACTTTCTTCAGGTGACCGCGCCCTCCTCGCGACAGCCGACCCGCCGGGGAGTGCGTCAGCGGTAGCCGTCCTGGCCGAGTTCGCTCAGGATGCGGTTGAGATCCGAGACGGTCGCGAAGTCGATGACGATCTGGCCGCGCGAGCGACCGAGCGTGACGCGGACACGCGTGCTGAGCCGGTCCGACAGCTTCTCGGCCACCTCGTCCAGCGCTCCCTGCCGCCTGCCCGGAGCCGGCCGGCGGGGCCTCGCGGTGGGCTGCTCGGACACGAGCGCCTCCGCCTGCCGCACCGAGAGCTCCTCGCGCACGATCTTCTCCGCGATCCGCTCCATCGCGGCCGCCTCGCCCGCTCCCAGGATCGCGCGGGCGTGTCCCGCGCTCAGCACGCCCGCCGCCACCTGGCGCTGCACCCGCTCCGGCAGGCGGAGCAGGCGGAGTGTATTGGTGATCTGCGGCCGGGACCGCCCGATCCGCTCCCCGAGCTGCTCCTGCGTGATGCCGAAGTCGGCGAGCAGCTGTTGGTAGGCGGACGCCTCCTCGAGCGGGTTGAGTTCGGCCCGATGCAGATTCTCCAGCAGCGCATCGCGCAGCATGTCTTCGTCGGCGGCGTCGCGAATGACAGCCGGAATCGTCTCGCGACCGGCCATTTTCGTGGCGCGCAGCCGGCGCTCGCCCATGATGAGCTCGTACGGAGGCTCACCGGGAGCCGCTCCCGGGCGCGGCCGTACGACGATGGGCTGAAGCACGCCGAACTCGCGCACGGACGTGACGAGTTCGTCCAGCTCGTCCTGCCGGAAGTCCTGTCGCGGCTGCTGGGCGTTCGGCACGATGTCGTCCGGCGACAGGCTGGCCAGCCGGGCACCGGGGACCGCGAGCAGATCGTCCCCGGCCGGCGCGACCGCCGCCCGCGGCCCCGATCCACCATCGGGGAAGAACACGTCGACCGGGCGCTCGCTCGGGGGGGCCGTGGGGATGAGCGCGCCGATGCCGCGACCGAGTCCCGTCCGCTTCGCCATCAGTGCCGATCTCCCTCGGGTCGTGGTGCGCCTCGCTGTGCGATTTCGGCCGCCGCTTCCCGGTACGAGATCGCCCCGGCCGAGTTGAGGTCGTAGGCGACCACCGTCTGGCCGTAGCTCGGAGCTTCGGAGATGCGCACCGATCGCGGGATCACGGCACCGAGCACCTCCGTCGGGAAGTGCTCGCGCACATCGGCTGCGACCTGGTTGGCGAGGTTCGTGCGCGGGTCGAACATCGTCAGCAGGATGGTCGACACGACCAGCTCCGGATTGAGATGCCGTGAGACGAGACCGATGTTCTCCAGGAGCTGGCTGAGCCCCTCGAGCGCGTAGTACTCGCACTGGATGGGGATGAGCACCTCGCGCGCGGCGACGAAGGCGTTGATGGTGAGCAGCCCGAGGGAGGGCGGGCAGTCGATGAAGACGTAGTCGACCGGCTCCGCCACCTCCTCGAAGTACTGGGCGAGCGCGCGTCCGAGCCGCTGCTCGCGCGCGACCAGGGACACCAGCTCGATCTCCGCGCCCGCCAAGTGGATGGTCGATGGCACGCAGTAGAGGTTGGCGGACTCCGGGCTCTGCTGGATGACGTCGTCGATGGGCGTCTCGGCGACGAGGACGTCGTAGACGCTGGGCACATCGCCCTGGTGCGGGATGCCGAGCGCGGTCGACGCATTCCCTTGAGGATCCAGGTCGATGACGACCACCCGCAGTCCCGCTCTCGCGAGAGCCGCCGCGAGATTGACGGTCGTCGTGGTCTTGCCGACGCCCCCCTTCTGGTTCGCGACGGTGAGGATCCGGGTCGACGGAGGATGCGGCAGCACGAGGTCGGCGAGAGCGATCCGCCGACGGGTGAGGTCGGCGATCTCGCGGGCCAGGGGAGTGGTTGCGCCGTAGCCGTCCGAGGCCGTCGCGTTCGTGGGAGATGTCACCGAAGCCCATGTTTCACGTGAAACGTCCGCGCGGACGTCGAGGGGGAGGCGGAGTCTGGCGCGCGCCGGGGCCGCACGTCAGGCAACTGTAGCCCGAAACACCCGCGTCGCCTCGGGCGCCGGTCCCGGCCCCCCGGCCGCGCCGAGCATCTCCACCCGGACCTCGTGGAGCCGCGCCGTGCGCACCTGGTTCTGCGCGGCTCGGAGCTCCTCGTCGACGCGAGCACCCTTGAGCAGGAGCAGTTCTCCGCCCGGACGGGCGAGGGCCGCCGTCAGCGGGATGAGCGTACGCAACGCGCTGACGGCCCGCGCCGTCACCTGGTCGAACGCGCGACGCGGGCGGACGTCCTCGGCGCGAGCCCGGACCACGGTGACGTTGTCGAGCTCCAGCCGACGTGCTTGCTCGACAAGCCACTCGACCCGTCGCTCCATCGGTTCGATCAGCGTCACCGCCACGTCCGGGCGGATCGCGGCGAGCACGAGCCCCGGGAATCCCGCTCCGCTTCCGACGTCCGCCAGCGTTCCATTCGCGCGAAGCAAGGGCGCGAGCAGCGCCGAGTTCAGGATGTGCCGGGTCCACAGCCGCGGCAGTTCCGAGGGCCCGATGAGCCCGAGCTTCTCGCCGCGGGCGGCCAGGTCCCTCGAGAAGGAGCGGATCGCGCCGCCGCCGCCGCCCAGCACGAGCTCCGCGCCGGCCGGTTCGAGCTCGACCGTCTGTGCCGAGTCGTCCGGGAGGTCTCGGTCGCTCACCGCGGGCCGCGGATGCGCACGAGATGTTTCACGTGGAACATCGCTCAGGCGGCGGTGATGACCGTGTGACGGTCGCGACCCTCGCCCTCGGACTCCGACCGATAGCCCTTCTCGGCAACGAGGTCGTGGACCACCTTGCGCTCGTAGCTCGACATCGGCGGCAGGGAGGCCGATGAGGCGCCGTGCTCGATGCGGTCGATCGCGTGCTCGACCAGGGAGGCGAGCTCCTCGGCGCGCGCGTCCCGTGATCCGCCGATATCGAGGATCAACCGGGAAAACCTCCCGGTCTTGGCCTGGACCGCCAGGCGGGCCAGCTCCTGCAGGGCCGACACCGCATCCGGCTTGGTGAGAACGCGCAGCGTCTCCGCATCGTCACCGCTCGCCGCCACCGACACGTAGGCGCGGCCCGCACGCGCGTCGATATCGATGTCGCCGTCGATGTCGGCGATATCGAGGAGTTCCTCGATGTAGTCCGCGGCGATGTCGCCGTCCTCCACGAGCTCACGGTCGGGGGTGGCACCGGCCGGATCGGGGACAAGGATGCCGCCGCTCGCGGGGGGGTGCTCGAGGGTTCCGGCATCGATGGGGGAGTCGGTCATCGCTTGTTTCCGCTCTGCTTCTTGGCTCGATTCCTGCTCACCGGCTGCTGCCGCTGCGTGGTGATCTTCTTCGGCTCGATCACTACGTCCGGGCCGCCTGCTCCGGCGCCGAGCACGGCCGCGTCGCTCGACATCCTGGCCCGTGCCCTCTTCGCCAGACGCGCCTCGCGGGCCAGCGCCGCCTCGCTGCCCGGGGTGGGCATGTTCCGGATGACCACGAACTGCTGCACCATCGTCCACACGTTGGAGGTGAGCCAGTAGAACATCACGCCGATCGGGAACGCGATGCCGGAGAAGATGAAGACCAGCGGGAGGATGTACAGCAGCATCCGCTGCTGCTTGTACATCGGGCTCGCCAGCATCTCGGGCGACTGATTCTTCGACATGATCTGCAGTTGGGTGATGAACTGCGACGCCGTCATGAGCACGATCATGATCGCGGCGATCACGACCACCGCCGGCTCACCCGCGGTCCACGCCGACTGGATGCTGTACTTCAACCCGGCCCCGGGGAACAGCTCGGAGTTGTAGAACTGCTGGGACAGCGTCTGGGTCAGGAGCCCGACGCCTGCCTTGTCATTCTTGGCCTCGTTGAGCACGGAGAACAGGCTGAAGAAGACCGGCATCTGGATCAGCAGGGGCAGACAGGAGCTGAAGGGACTTGTGCCCTCCCTGCGGTAGAGCTCCATGGTCTCCCGCTGCATCGCCTCGCGAGAGAACTGATCCTTCTTGCCCCGGTACTTGTCCTGGATCTTCTTGAGCTGCGGAGCGACCTCCATCATCTTCCGCTGGCTCTTGATCTGCCGTACGAAGAGCGGGATGAGCGCCGCACGCACGATGAGGACCAGTCCGACGATCGAGAGAACCCACGTGAGCCCGGCCGACGGCGACAAGCCGAGTGAGGTCAGCGCCCAGTGGAAACCGACCAGGATCGCCTCGATGATCCACTTGATCGGGGTGAGGAGCGTCTGGAAGAACGCGAAGATGTCCATGCTGCGATCAGGCCTTCCGGGGCCGCGTCAGCACGAAGCCGAAGCGAGAGATGGGGTAACGCGGTACTGATGAATGCTCGGGTACGTCGTCGACTCCTCCGCGGGTCCACGGATGGCAGCGGAGCAGGCGGCGAGATCCGAGCCAGACGCCGCGGAGGACTCCGTGCCTCTGGATCGCTTCGAGCGCGTACGCCGAGCACGAGGGATAGTACCGGCACACCTCGCCGTAGAGCGGGGAGATCACTGCGCGATAGCCGCGAAGGATCAGCACGCACACGTTGCGGGGCAGCAGCAGGAGGAACGTCATGCGGGCACCCGCCGCGGCGCCAGGGCGCTCACGACGTCCGCGCGCAACTCGCCGAAACTCAGCCGGGGAGCGGCCGGGAGCGGGCGGATCACGATGTCACGCCCGAGCATTCCGCTGTCCACGAGTTCGCGCGCCACGGCGCGGAGGCGCCGTCGCAGGAGGTTCCGCGTGACCGCCGAGCCGACGGCGCGCGAGACGATGAAGCCGAACCGCGCAGGAGCCAAAGCATCTGCGGGCAAGAAGTAGTAGACGCCGGCGCAGGTGCTCACCCGGCGACCCCGTCGCACAACCGCCCGGAACTCATCGGCGGTCGTCACGCGGTTACCCCGGGACAGCACGAGCGGACTCAGGCGGAGAGCTCGGTGCGACCCTTGCGACGACGGGCCGCCAGGATCGCGCGCCCGGCGCGGGTGCGCATCCGGAGGCGGAAGCCGTGCACCTTGGCGCGGCGCCGATTGTTCGGCTGGAAGGTTCGCTTGCTCATAGTGGTATCTCCGTCACCCGGCACAGCGCAGGAGGTGCGCGGGAAGAATGGGGATCAGCCGGCGGCGTGGCTGATGGTCAACTGGTTAAAAATACGTGGTCGTGACGGTGCGGTCAAACCGGCCGAGAACGGCAACCGCGAATGATCGCACCGAGCACCGTCATCGGTTGCCCGCGACACGCGAAACGGAACTAGGGTGATCCCCAGTCGAGCGGGGGCGACAACTCCGGCGGATCTCCACAGGTCATGCCACCGGTGGATGGAACTGTGGATAACCTCGTCGACGACGCGGCGAGAAAGGGCTCATGACAGCGGAATCCGACTCCACCTGGGAGCTCTGGACCACCATCCGGGGGCAGCTCCAGGACGACCATCGGATCACCCCGCAGCTCGGCGGCTTCCTTGGCCTGGTGAAGCCGCGCGGCGTCCTCGCGGGGACGCTGTTCCTCGAGGTGCCCAACGACCTGACGCGCGGGATGCTCGAGCAGCGCATCCGCGTGCCCCTGCTGGAGGCGATCTCGTCGGTGGGCGAGGACCACGGCGTCCAGAACTTCGCGATCGTCGTCAACCCCGACCTCTCCCGCGAGACGCTGCGGCCGACGATCGTCACCTCGCCGGAGCGGGAGGAGGTGACTGGTTCCAGGGACGCGAGCCGCAGCGAGGGGCGCCCGGTCGTCGACCTGACCCGCCGCGCCGAGAGCCGGCTGAATCCGAAGTACAACTTCGACAGCTTCGTCATCGGCGGGTCCAACCGGCTCGCCCACGCCGCGGCGGTCGCGGTGGCCGAGGGCCCGGCGAAGGCGTACAACCCCCTCTTCGTCTACGGCGACTCCGGGTTGGGCAAGACCCACCTGCTGCACGCGATCGGGCACTACGCCGAGAACCTGTACTCCGGAATCCGCGTGCGCTACGTCAGCTCCGAGGAGTTCACGAACGACTTCATCAACTCGATCGCCAACAACCAGTCGGCGGCCTTCCAGTCCCGCTATCGCGAGATCGACATCCTGCTCATCGACGACATCCAGTTCCTTCAGCGTGCCGTGGAGACGCAGGAGGCGTTCTTCCACACCTTCAACACCCTGCACGACCACTCCAAGCAGGTCGTCATCACGAGCGATGTGGCGCCGAAGCTCCTGACCGGCTTCGAGGACCGGATGCGCTCGCGCTTCCAATGGGGCCTCATCACCGACGTGCAGGCTCCCGACCTCGAGACCCGCATCGCGATCCTGCGCAAGAAGGCCCAGTCCGAGCGGCTCCAGGTGCCCGACGAGATCCTCGAGTACATGGCGACGAAGGTGTCCTCGAACATCCGCGAGCTCGAGGGGACGCTGATCAGGGTGATGGCGTTCGCGAACCTCAATCGCACCCCGGTCGACTTGCAGCTGGTGCAGACGGTGCTCAAGGACCTCATCACCCTCGATGACGACAACGTCATCGCGCCGGTGGACATCATCAATCACACCGCCGACTACTTCAAGCTCACGGTGGACGACCTCTACGGCTCCAGCCGATCGCAGGCGATCGCCACCGCGCGGCAGATCGCGATGTACCTGTGTCGCGAGCTGACGAGCCTGTCGCTGCCGAAGATCGGGCAACTGTTCGGCAACCGCGACCATACGACGGTCATGTACGCGAACAAGAAGATCTCGGAGTTGATGAAGGAGCGCCGGTCGATCTACAACCAGGTCACCGAACTCACCTCCCGCATCAAGCAGAATCAGCGGTTCGGCACCCGCTGAGCCCGCGTCCCCCAACCTGAGTCTTTGCGGGGTACAGAGTCCACACGTGTGGAGAGCCTGTGGATAACTGTGCAGAACCGACCGCGTGCTGTGAGCCACGGCTGCGGCGCTGTGGAGAGCGAGGACGCGGACCGACCCCTCTCCCCCGAGCATCCGGGCGCGGTCCGCACCGAGTCGACATCTTCCACCGCTGTAGTTCACCGCTCCGGACTGGGCTCGCCGGAGTTCTCCACATCCTCCCCAAGCGTTAAGAAGATGACAGGTCTCTTCTTGGGGATTCGCCTCGTCCACAACCCTGACGACGCAGCGTCGCCGCCGTCCTAGTCCGGGTCCTCGCCCGCGACGTCTGTGCCACTATCGCTATGCAACGATGAAGCCGGAGCTGTGGAGTCGACGCAGACCGGCTGGGATGAGGAGTGCACCCCGTGAAGTTCCAGGTCAACCGCGACGTGTTCAGCGAGGCCGTCTCCTTCGCCGTCAAGCTCCTCCCGCAGCGCACGACGCAGCCGATCCTCTCCGGTGTGCTTCTCTCGGCGGAGTCCGGCTCGCTCACCCTCTCCTCGTTCGACTACGAGGTGTCGTCCCAGACCGAGATCGTCGCCGAGGTGGAGGAGACCGGTACGGCGCTCGTCTCCGGACGTCTGCTCGCGGACATCGCGAGCCGGCTACCCTCGGCTCCCGTCGAGTTCGACACGGTCGAGGGCCGCATCATCGTGCGGTGCGGTGCGGCGCGCTTCACCCTGCTCAGCATGCCCGTCGAGGAGTACCCCACCCTGCCGCAGGTCTCGTCGACGACCGGGGTGCTCCCGGCCGAGGAGTTCGCCGGCGCGGTATCCCAGGTCGCCGTCGCGGCCTCCCGCGACGACGTCACCCCCGTGATCACCGGAGTGCAGCTCGAGGTGGGCGACAACCAGCTCTCCCTGGTCGCCACCGACCGCTACCGGGTGGCCATCCGCACCATCGACTGGGACTCGGGCAACGCCGCGACGGCGCAGGGGGCCACCGCGCTCGTGCCAGCCCGCACCCTCGCCGAGATCGGCCGCACCTTCGGGCACAGCGGCACCGTCGCCGTCTCGATCGTCCGTGGCGAGGATCGCGAGCTGATCGCCTTCCGTGCCGACAAGCGGACGGTGACCTCTCTGCTCATCAAGGGCAACTTCCCCCCGGTGCGTCGGCTGTTCCCCGACACCGTCGAGAACTACGCGGTGCTCAACACCGCGGACCTCGTGGATGCGGTGCGGCGGGTCTCGCTCGTCCTTGAGCGCGAGGCGGCGCTGCGCTTCACCTTCACCACCGAGGGCGTGACGCTGGAGGCCGCGGGCTCCGAGCAGGCCCAGGCCTCCGAGACCATCGACTCCCTGCTGCACGGGGAGGACACCGTGGTCTCCCTGAAACCTTCCTTCCTCCTCGACGGGCTCGGGGCCGTGCACTCCGAGTACGTGCGAATCTCGTTCACGAAGACCGAGAACCCGAACAAGCCGGGGCCGGTCCTCATCACCAGTCAGTCGTCGAAGGAGCAGCCGGGCGCCGACGACTACAAGTACCTGCTGCAGCCGAACCTGCTGCTGCGCTAGCACTCGCACCGGGCCCGGGTGCCGAACCGCTCTCGGAAGGAACCTCATGCACATCGGACTCGTCGGACTCGGGAAGATGGGCGGCAACATGCGCAGCCGCCTGCGCGACAAGGGCATCGAGGTCACCGGCTACGACCCGAACCCCGCGGTCTCGGACGTGGCCGATCTCGGTGCTCTGGCCGCCGCGCTCGAGGCGCCGCGCGTGGTGTGGGTGATGGTGCCCTCCGGGAAGATCACCGACGACGTGATCACCGACCTGCTCGGGGTCCTGGAGGAGGGCGACCTGCTCATCGACGGCGGGAACAGCCGATTCACCGACGACCACACGCATGCGGCGCAAGCCGCGGCGAACGGCGTCCGCTTCCTGGGTTGCGGCGTCTCCGGCGGGGTCTGGGGACTGAGCGAGGGCTACGGACTCATGGTGGGAGGAGCAACCGCGGACGTCGAACTCGCGATGCCGGTGTTCGACGCGCTCCGCCCCGAGGGGCCGCGCGAGGAGGGCTTCTCCCACGCCGGAGAGGATGTCGCGGCCGGGCACTACGCGAAGATGGTGCACAACGGCATCGAGTACGGAATCATGCAGGCCTACGCCGAGGGGTACGAGCTGATGGCCGCGCGGTCGGATCTGATCGGTGATGTCCCCGGTGTGCTGAAGGGGTGGCAGCGGGGCACGGTCGTGCGCAGCTGGCTGCTCGACCTGCTCGTGCGGGCGCTCGCGCAGGATCCGCAGCTCACGGACATCGAGGGCTGGGTCGAGGATTCCGGCGAGGGCCGCTGGACCGTCGAGGAGGCGCTCGCCCACGCGGTGCCGATGCCGGTCATCTCGGCGTCGATCTTCGCCCGCTTCGTGTCGCGCCAGGAGGACTCCCCGTCGATGAAGGCCGTCGCCGCCCTGCGCAAGCAGTTCGGGGGTCACGCCGTGCGCCGCGCGTGATCGTCACGCACCTCCAGCTGGTCGACTTCCGCAACTATCGGTCGGCGGAGGTGGCCCTGCGGCGGGGACCGAATCTGATCGTGGGCCGCAACGGTCAGGGCAAGACGAACCTCGTCGAATCGATCGGCTATCTCGCGACGCTCGGCTCGCACCGCGTCTCCTCCGATCAGGCGCTCGTGCGCGCGGGAGCGGAGGCCGCCATCGTGCGCGCCCGCCTCGAGCACGGCGAGCGGGAACTGCTGGTCGAGCTGCAGCTGAACCGCAGCGGCGCCAACCGGGCGCAGGTCGCGCGCGCACCCGCGCGGCCGCGCGACCTTCCGCGGCACGTGTCGACGGTGCTCTTCGCACCCGAAGATCTCCTGCTGGTGCGTGGCGACCCGTCGGGGCGTCGCCGGATGCTCGATCAGCTGCTCGTGCAGCTGAGCCCCCGGATGTCCGGAGTCCTCGCCGACTACGACCGGGTGCTCCGTCAACGCACCACTCTCCTCAAGACGGCGCGCGCCGCGCGTCGGACAGGCGACCTGTCGACGCTCGAGGTGTGGGACGAGCGTCTCGTCGCGTTCGGCTCGGAGATCATCGCCGCGCGGGCGGATCTGGTCATGCGGCTGCGTCCGCCCCTCGCCGAGGCCTACCGCGCGATCGCCGGCGAGGAGCACTCCGCCGACCTGGCGCTGGACCTCAGCGTCCTGCTCGTCGACGTCGACGGCGCGACCCCGGACGCAGAGCCGCCCCCGTCGGGCGGGCAGCGGGAGGGGATCACCGCGTCGGCCGCGTCCGCCGCCTTCCGGTCCGCCCTCGAACGGATGCGCCCCGCAGAGCTCGAACGCGGTGTGACCCTGGCGGGTCCGCACCGCGACGACCTGGTCCTCGAGCTCAACGGGCGTCCCGCCCGCGGTTACGCGAGCCACGGGGAGTCATGGTCGTTCGCCCTCGCCCTGAAGCTCGCCGCCGCGGTGCTGCTGCGCGAGCACTCGCCGACCGGTGACCCGGTCGTCATCCTCGACGACGTCTTCGCCGAACTCGACGAGACCCGACGATCACGACTGGCGGATGCCGTGGCAGGCTATGAGCAGGTCATCATCACCGCCGCGGTCGAGGCCGACGTGCCCGCGGAGCTCGCGGGGCGCGTCATCCGGATCGAGGCCGGCGCGGTGGTGGAGGGATGAGCGAAGGCGAGAGCGAACCCCTTCGCGTCTACGAGCACTTCCGCCGGGTATTCGGCGGGCCCGGAACCGGGCGGCCAGGCCGGGATGCGCGGCGCCGTGCCCATGCCGCCGAAGACGAGTCGAGCGTGCCCTTCGGCCGCGGCCGCGATCCGCGGGGTCTGAACGCGGTGCTGGATCGTCTCACCTCCGAGATGGGCTGGGAGTCCCCGCTGGCCCGCTCCACGCTGCTAACGGAGTGGCCGGGCATCGTGGGCGTCGAGACGGCGCAGCACGCCGAGCCCATCGGCATCGAGGAGCGGCGGCTGATCGTGCGCTGCGACTCCACCGCCTGGGCCACCCAGCTGCGGATGATGCGCTCGGCGGTGCTCGCTCGGATCCTGGAGCAGCATCCGCTCGCCGGTGTGGACGAGGTGCAGTTCCTCGCCCCGGCCGCGCCGTCGTGGAAACGCGGGCCGAGAGCCGTTCCCGGGCGCGGCCCACGCGATACCTACGGCTAGGTCGACAAAGAAGGTCGATCGTCCACCGATCGAGCCGCAGACGGCCGTTCAGCCGGTTCCGTTCGGAGCGACGGGGTAGACTGGGGCGGTTGTCGAGGTCGCCTGTTCGTCCCGATGCGCCGAGCCCCAGGAGCCGAAAGAGTACATGACCTCTGAGACCGCATCCGGTACCGCCGCAGCCGACGACGACTCGTACGGCGCGAGCGCCATCCAGGTTCTGGAGGGTCTGGAGGCGGTGCGCAAACGGCCCGGCATGTACATCGGTTCCACCGGCCCCCGGGGGCTGCACCACCTGGTCTACGAGATCGTCGACAACGCCGTCGACGAGTCGCTGGCCGGCTTCTGCGACACCATCCTGGTCACGATCCTCCCCGACGGAGGCCTGCGCGTCGTCGACAACGGCCGCGGCATCCCGGTCGACGAGCATCCGGTGGAGAAGAAGTCCACCGTCGAGGTCGTGCTCACCATCCTCCACGCCGGCGGGACGTTCGGCGGCGGCGGATACGCCGTCTCCGGCGGGCTGCACGGCGTCGGCAGCTCCGTCGTGAACGCGCTCTCGGCGCGACTGGATGTCGAGGTGCGCCGCCAGGGCCACGTCTGGACGCAGGAGTACGCCGACGGCGTGCCCCTCGCGCCGCTCGCACGGGGCGGCGCCTCCGAGGAGACCGGCACCACCATCACCTTCTGGCCGAGCTCGGAGACCTTCGAGACGGTCGAGTTCGACTACGAGACGCTGCGCACGCGCTTCCAGCAGACGGCGTTCCTCAACAAGGGCCTGCGGATCTCGATCACCGACCAGCGCGAACTGGACGAGGAGGGTGTCGCCCGCCACGACGACTTCCTGTACGAGCGCGGGCTCGTCGACTACGTCGACTACCTCAACTCGACGAAGAAGAGCGACGTCATCCATCCGGAGGTCATCTCGTTCGAGTCCGAGGACACCGTGCGCAAGATCGCACTCGAGGTCGCCATGCAGTGGACCACGAGCTACGTCGAGAGCGTGCACACCTATGCGAACGTCATCAACACGCACGAGGGCGGCACGCACGAGGAGGGCTTCCGGGCGGCGCTCACGACCCTGGTGAACAGGTAC